>DASVUC010000018.1:0-55401 GCA_036387255.1 Tepidisphaeraceae bacterium
GGTCGGTCCGCTCGCCGTCGGCGTCCCCGGCGCCCTCGCCGCCTATGACCACGCCGTCTCCAGCTTCGGCAAAAAGAGATTCGCAAACTTGATTCTTCCCGCCGCCAAAGTCGCCGAAGACGGTTTCCCCATCGACGGCAAGTACGCCCGCCGCCTCGTCGAAGAACACGACCGCATCCGCCAGTTCCCCGAGACCGCCCGGGTCCTGCTCAAACCTGACGGCTCAACCTATGGCGCCGGCGAAATCCTCAAGCAGCCCGACCTTGCCCGCTCGTATCGCGCGATCGCCGACCACGGCATCACCTGGTTCTACAACGGCGACTTCGCCCGCCAAACCGCGCAGTGGATGAGAGCCAATGGCGGCATCCTCTCCGAAGCCGACTTCGCCAACTACAAAGTCATCCGCCGCCACCCCATCACCTCCACCTACCGCGGCTACACCCTTATCGGCTATCCCCCGCCCAGCTCCGGCGGCGTGCACGTCGCCCAGATCCTCAGCATCCTCGAGCACTTCGACCTGAGAAGCGCCAGCGACACCGATCGCATCCACCTCACCACCGAGGCCATGAAGCTCGCCTTCGCCGACCGCGCCTACTGGCTGGGCGACCCCGACTTCGTCAAAGTCCCCCGAGGCCTGCTCGATCCCGCCTACGCCGCCCAACTCGCCAAGAAGATCCGCCCCGACCACGCCAGCGTCGTCACCCACGGCACCCCGCCGCGCGCCGATGAAGATCTCTTCAGCAAACACACCACCCACATCGCTGCCGCCGACAGCGAAGGCAACTGGATCGGCATCACCACCACCCTCAACACCGCCTTCGGTTCCAAGGTCATGATTCCCGGCACCGGCATCCTGCTGAACAACCAGATGGATGACTTCTCCATCGCCCCCGGCAAAGCCAACTTCTTCGGCCTCGTCGGCAGCGAAGCCAACTCGATCGCCCCCGGCAAACGCCCCCTCTCCAGCATGAGCCCCACGGTGGTGCTGAAGGATGGCCAACCCGTCATGACCCTCGGCGCGGCTGGGGGCCCGACGATTATTTCCCAAGCACTGCTCGTCCTCTCCAACGTGATCGACCGCGGCGACGATCTACCCACCGCCATGCAGCGGCCAAGGTTCCATCACCAATGGTCCCCCGACGTCCTGCGCATCGAAGAGACGGTCGATCCCGCCGTCCGCGCGGAGCTGGAAAAACGAGGCCACAAGCTCGACGTCAAAAAACCCGAAGGCGCCACCAACGCCATCCTCCGCCAACCAGACGGTACCTTCATCGGCGTCAGCGAGCCGAGAGGCGAAGGCAAAGCCAGCGGCGTGGAATAATCAGCTGTAAAAAAAGCGTCGCCATCTTTCGACAGCGGCGCCTAGTCACACTCACGTCTTCTCATCCTGCGTCACCAGCGTGCGGATCTGGTCGTGCAGGTCGCCCTGGCCGAAGACGAACGTCGCCTTC
Organism: Tepidisphaeraceae bacterium; assembly: GCA_036387255.1. Taxonomy (GTDB): domain Bacteria; phylum Planctomycetota; class Phycisphaerae; order Tepidisphaerales; family Tepidisphaeraceae; genus DASVUC01. The sequence goes on from DASVUC010000018.1 coordinate 1,452, forward strand.
GTGCCCGCCAGGACATCCTTCAGCAGCTCCAGCTCCTTGAGCCGCTGAAGCTGCGGGTTCTCCGCCAGCAGCTTGGCGGTGTTCGCCTGGCTGCGCGCCGCCGCGGTCTCCTCACGGCGCCGGATCAGGTTGGCCTCGGCTTCCTTCGTCGCCGCGATCACCTGGTTCAGCAGCGTCTTCATGTCGCCCGGCAGGATGATGTCCCGCAGGCCGACACTCTTCACGTTGATGCCCAGCTCCGCTGCACGCGGCACCAGCGCCTCGCGCACGTCGCCGCCGATGCTCTCCTTGTCGCCAAGCAGCGCATCCAGCGTCTTGGTGCCCACCGCCGCACGCAGAACAAGCTGCGCCTCGCGGTACAGCGCCTGCGTGTAGTCCGCGCTCGACTGCGTCGCCTTGATCACGTCCGCAACCAGGTACGTCACGATCAGGTTCACGCGCAGCGTGACCTTGTCGCTCGTCATGATTTCCTGGCCCGCAACGTCGGCCACCTGCTCGCGACGATCCACCGCCTTCCAGCGCACCTTGCCGGTGCCCTTCCAGAACACGTGCAGACCTTCGCCCAGCCGGTCGATCAGAACGCCGTCGCGATAGAGCAGTACATCTTCGTTCGGCTCCACCTGGATCTCGTCGAGCCACTTCACCGCATCCGGATGCTGGAGGATCGCCGCCAGCTTCGGGTGCGCAAAGCGGAACTCATTCACGTCATAGATCTCGACGTTCACCTGCGCCGGCGCCTTCCAGAACGCATGACGTCCCGGGCCCACGATCGCGAAGATCCGGCCGTCCTTCCAGATCAGCGCACGGTGCGTGTCGGTCAGGTCCAGCACGTTCAGCAGTGACCGGAGCTCGCCGTTTTCCAGCAGCACGTCCAGCATCTTGTGCTGGAACTTCGTCGCCGTGGTGTCCACCGTTTCCACGCACAGCTTGCGGAGACGTGGGAACCACAGGCGCACCTTGCCGGGAGAAAGCGGACGAACAAAGTCTCCATTCTTAAACAGCAGGCCGCGCTCAAAGCTGCGAATGTTGACACTCTTATAAAAAATCACCTGCGGCCTCCTTTCTTCAAAAAAATCATTATCTAGCGCAACACGTCTTCCGTTTAGCGGCCCCGCTTGCGGCGCGCTTTCACAACACATCACTGGCCCAAGTTTCCGCGGCCGAGGCGCGATCACAGCTTTCATCCCGATCCAGAAACGGAGCACAGCTTCAGCCAGACCAGAGGCTTGCTTCAACCCCACCGTGCGGCGCCTCCCCATGCCGGCGGTGGCAATCTCGTCTCAGCATGGCCCGGCGGTATCCACCGGCTGCATAGTCTCCTCATCGGTGCCACCACGACGCGCCCACCCGCAGGCCGTAATGACCGACTTCCACTGCAATCGCGCACCCGAGCACACGGAGGAACATGTTGGAGTCGAACCAACTCGGTCTTTCGACCTTTGCCCATGGGTGCGATAGACGGGAGTCGAACCCGTGACACACGGTTTTCTAGACCGTTGCTCTACCACTGAGCTACTCGACCGACACACGCTTCCGACACTGCCACGGGACGCGCAATGGCAACACGCCACCCGCGCCGCGCAGTACGTCTGCCGGTCTCTTTCGCGTCGTCCGCCCCACTCCCCGGGCAGAGCCAGGGCTTTAGCCCTGGGGTGCCGCGGTAGGCGGGGCATGTACCAAAAGAAAAAACCCCGGAAGCAAACGCCTCCGGGGCTCATCGTTCACGTTAATGAAACGAATCCCTACCTCGGAGGTGCTCCCATCGCGCCGGTCAACGGCGCGCTGGACCCGTATCGATCCAACTCGACGCGGGCTTCAGGTTTTCTCGATGTCCATTTCATCATGACAACTCCGATTCCGCCGGCACGCTCGCCGCGCGGTGCGGGAATATGCCATCACCCGCGCCAACATTGCAAGTGAAAAATCCTCTGATTTTTCCGGGCTATTTCTATCGTCCCTGCTACTCAAGCCCCAGATGCCTCAGGATCAGCCCCATCACATCCGTCGCCTCAACGTGGTCTCGATCCAGCAGCTTAGACGCGCTTGTGATGAACACCGGCCCCTCACTCCGCGCACTCGGCGCCAGCCCATGCGATCCCTTCACCAGCGTCGCATCCAGTGGAATCACTTCCATCAGTGGCCGTTGCCCCAGGATCTTCCGCCGCGCCAGAACCGATGCGATCTTCGCCTTCGGAAACCGGATCGCCGGATCCAGAAACAGTTCCACCGGGTCATATCCCGGCTTCTTATGAATCTCCACGGTGCGCGCAAAGTCCGGCGCGCGCGCATCATCCATCCAGTAGTAATAAGTGAACCACGAATCCCGCTCCGCCAGCGCGATGATGTCCCCCGCGCGTGGATGATCCAGATGGATCATCTTCCGAGCCTCCCCTTCAAACACCTGCGCGATCCCCTCCGTCTTCTTCAGCTCGCGCGCCACCAGCGGCGCCACCGCCGGATCATTCACATACACGTGCGCCACCTGATGATCCGCCACCGCAAACGCCCGGGATGCCCCCGCATCCAGCAGCTCCCGCCCCAGCTCCTCGCGCACAGCGATCAGTCCCATCTCCCGCAGAATGCGATTGATATGCACCGGCCGCGAGACCGCCGAAATCCCATACTCGCTCAGGATGATGACGTTCGCCTCCTGGAAGTGCTTCAGCAAACCGGCGATTACCTCATCCAGCTCCCGAAGATCCTCCGCCGGATCCGTGCCCCGCTGAAGAACATAATCCAGGTGCGGCAGATAAATCAGCGACAACGCCGGATCAAATTGTCGATCAACTTCCATCGCCGCCTCCGCGATCCAATGCGTGGCCTCAATCCCGGTTGCCGGGCCCCAGAACTTGAACAGCGGAAACTGCCCCAGCTTCTGCTGAAGAGAAGTGCGTAAATCAGCCGGCTTCGTCCACACATCTGCAATTTTTCTCCCATCGCTCGGATACATCGGCCGCGGCGTCACCACGTAATCCGCGCCAGAGTACATCGCATACCACCAGCAGATGTTCGCGCACGTGAAGTTTGGATCGCGCTGCTTCGCGACATCCCAAACCTTCGGCCCCTGCACCAGATGATTCGACTGATGCCAGAACCGAATCTCCTGCGTGTCCCTGAAGAACCACCCGTTGCCCACGATCCCATGCTCCGCCGGCGTCTTCCCCGTCAGATACGTCGACTGCACCGTGCAAGTGACGGCAGGGAGAGAAGGTTCGATCGTCGCCAGCTTCCCGCGCGCAAGAAACGCTTTGAGCGCAGGCGTGTGTTCACCAATCAGTCGCGCCGTCAGCCCCACAGCATTAATCACAACAGTCTTCCGCATTTCGTTTAGCGGCCCCGCTTGCGGGGCGCGTCTCCGCGCGACAACCCAACATTTGCCCCCACACCGACACTAGCCGATAGTGAAGCACCAGCAAGGAGTATTCCGTGTCCGACGCCGCACTTCATTACGCCATCATCGGCCTCGGCCGCGCCGGCTGGAACATCCACGTCGACCAGCTCCGCAACCGCACCGACGCTAAAATCGCCGCCGTCCTCGATCCCGTCCAGCAGCGCCGCGATCAAGCCGCCGCCGAATTCGGCTGCAAAACCTACACCTCCCTTCCTGAACTGCTGGAGCAGCCGGACATCGACGTCGTCGTCATCGCCTCCCCAACCCATCGCCACGCCCCCGACGCCACCGCCTCCTTCAGAGCCGGCAAGCATGTCATCGTCGAAAAGCCCATGGCCACCGGGCTCGCCGAAGCCGACGCCATGATCAAAGCCGCCGCCGACGCAGAGCGAAAACTCTTCATCCACCAGAACTACCGCTTCCGCAAAGAATTCCTCCTCATGAAGGAAATTATCGCCGGCGGAACTATCGGCCGCGTTTATCACATCCGCAACTACATCTCGAGCTTCGCCCGCCGCAACGACTGGCAAACGCTCTCCAAAAACGGCGGCGGTGTCCTCAACAACACCTGCGTCCATTTCCTCGACCAGATCCTCCAGCTCCTCCCCGGCACTGTTACGACCGTGATGAGCGACCTCCAGCAAATCGCCTCGGCGGGCGACGTCGAAGATCACGTCAAAGCCTTCATCCGAACCGACAGCGGCGCCACCGCCGACATGGAAATCTCCACCGCCCAGAACATCGCCATACCCCTGCCCAAGTGGATCATCTGCGGCACCACCGGAACCTTCACCGCCGACGGCACCAACTACACCCTCCGCTGGTTTGATCCCGCCCAAGCCCCACCTCTCACCGCCATCGACGGCCCCGCAACCGACCGCAAATACGGCAACAACGACAACCTCCCCTGGCAGGAAAAAACGGGCACCATGGAAGACGCCCAATCCATCGGCTCCTTCTACGACAACGTGTTCGCCGTGCTGCGAGCCAACCAGCCGATGATCATCACCCCGCAGTCCGTCCGCGAAACGATGCGCGTCATCCGCCTGATCCGCACATCCGCCGCGCGCACACCAACTACCCCGCGTGGCATGGGCGTCTCGCCCATGCATGAAGCTCAAAATGCGCCAGACGCGCATGCCATGGAGAAGAAATGACTGAACTCAAAATCGGAATGATCGGCCTCGACACCTCCCACGCCCCCGCCTTCGCCAAGTGCTTCAACAAGAGCGGCCACCCCGAACACATTCCCGGCGCCCGCATCACCGTCGGCTACCCCGGCGGCTCCAAAGACTTTGAGCTCAGCATCAGCCGCGTCGAAGGCTTCACCAAGCAGCTCCGCGACGACTTCCACGTCCGCATCGTCGATTCCCCCGAAGCCGTCGCCGAGCAATCCGATCTCGTGTTCATCATGAGCTGCGACGGCCGGGTGCACCGCGATCTCTTCGCCCGCACCGCGAAGTTCAAGCGCCCCACCTTTATCGACAAGCCGATGGCCACCAGCGTCACGGGCGCCGAAGAAATCATCCGCATCGCCAGGGAGAACAACATCCCTCTCATGAGCTGCTCCTCGCTGCGCTACGCCCACACCCTCACCGAAGCCCTCGCACAGAACGATCAGGGCGCCATCGTCGGCTGCGACGTCTTCGGCCCGATGGCCATCCAACCCACCCAGCCCGGCCTCTTCTGGTACGGCGTCCACTGCGTCGAAATGGTCAACCGCATCATGGGCCGAGGCTGCACCGAAGTGAAAGCCCGGACGAATGCCGATCACGACCTGATCTCGCTTCAATTCCAGGACGGTCGAATAGCGAGCATCCGAGGCCTCCGCAAAGGCCATCATAAATTCGGCTGCACCATCCACCGCGAAAAAGAGATGCAGTTCGTCAATGCCTCGGACGTGCAGCGCTCCTACTACTCCTCCATGCTCCAAGCGATCATGCAATCGCTGCCCGAGGGCAAGACCGACGTCCCCGCCGACGACACGCTCGAGATTATCCGCATCATCGAAGCCGCAAATGCCAGCCGAGAATCCGGCAAATCCCAAACCCTATAGCGCCCGCGACCTCAAATAATAACGGTTGCACACGCACCTTCTCTCTGAGCTCTCCAACTGTTGAGTGAACCGAAGCAACCCCCTACATTCGTCGGCGCGCAAGCGCACGCATATCGTTGAAGTTCGCCGAAAGGAACACGCAGTGGGCGAGAGCACGCCGGCCGATTCGTTGATGTGGGCGTACCTGATTCACCTCAGCTACAACATGTGGGGCGACCGCCAGGTGCCCAACGCGCCCTACTACATGTATCGTCCCTATCTGCGCTGCGAAGATTCCCTCTGGAACGACATCATCGCGCGCATGCCCGCCGCCGGCGTCAACACCGTCGTCATCGATCTCGGCGACGGCGTCGCCTACCAGAGCCATCCCGAGATCAGTGTCGAAAACGCCTGGCCCATCTCCAAGCTGCGCGACCAGCTCGCCAGGATGCGCGATCGCGGGCTCGAGCCCATCCCCAAACTCAACTTCTCCACCTGCCACGACATGTGGATGGGCCCCTACGCCCGGAAAGTCTCCACGCCCGAGTACTACCAGTTCGCTAAGGACATCATCGCCGAGGTCATCGACATCTTCGACGGCCCGCGCCTCTTCCACCTCGGCATGGATGAGGAAGCCCTCGTCCACCAGCGCCACTTCGAATACGTCGTCATCCGCCAGCACGATCTCTGGTGGCGCGACTTCCAGTTCCTCCTCGACCAGCTCGCCCCCAGGAACGTACGCCCCTGGATCTGGTCCGACAACATCTGGATCCGCCCCGATGAATTCGCCCAGCGCATGCCCAGGCACGTCCTCCAGAGCAACTGGTACTACGGCAAAGAGTTCGACAACCGGACGGAAGTCAAAGCCTACGGTGAACTCGACTCGCTCGGCTTCGACCAAATCCCCACCTTCAGCAACTGGGAAGACGCCGAAAATGTCTACAACACCGTCCGCTTCTGCAAAACCCACATCGCCCACGAAAAACTAAAAGGCTTCTTCCACGCCCCCTGGCGCCCCACCCTGGAAGAAGTCCGCCACCGCCACCTCGCCGCGCTTGAAGAAGTGAACAAAGCGCGTGAGGTCTTCTCCGCCAGCGATTAAAACACGTCCGTGCCGGTCCAAAACCGTTATAATGGGAACATGGGAACCCGATCAGTCTCGCTGGATGAAAAGCATTACCAGGCGGCGGAAGAGAGGGCGCGCCAACTCGGCACGACACCCCAGCAGTATCTCCAGGGCCTGATCGAACATGACAATGAGACGTTCGACCAGATCCTCACGGACACCAGGCGCGGTTTCGAAAACCTCGACGATGCGGCACTGGATGAACTGTTTGACAAAGCGCAAAAGTACGCGCGACAACAACGGGATGCGTCAAAGTCATGAGCGTCTTGAGACCGGACGTTGTGCTTGACTGCAACGTTCTCTTTCAAGCCTTAGCACGCGAACGTGGCCCCGCTGCCGAGCTTCTCCGCTTGGTCGAGCAGAACCACATCACACTTCATCTCAGCAAACCAATACTCCGCGAATTGCGCCGGATCCTTTCGTACCCCCAGATCACCCAAAGAAACCCGCAGCTGAACAAGGACGTCGTCGGCAAGTTCGTCCGCAGGCTTCTCTTCCGAGGGATCCTTCACCATCCGGTGCCTCATCTGATCAGCTTCTTTCGCGATCCCGGAGACGAACCGTATCTCGACCTCGTCACCATGATTTCTGCCGACTATCTGATCACGCGCGATCAGGACCTTTTGACTTTGGCAACCGAACACTCTATCGAAGCAAAGGAGTTTCGGCAGCGGAACCCGCATCTGCACATTGTTGATCCGGTCGTAGCGCTTTCTGCACTCGAAAAACCAACCTGAGAGCGCCGGGGAGGCATTCACTTCTTCAACTTCACCCCCAACACCTGCTGAGGCTCATCAATTACAATTGCCTCGAACGGCCCCGCCGTCAGGTCCTTGATATCCGGCAACAGCCCCGCCTGCGTCACGTGCGCGCTCGCCGCCAGGAAGTTCATCCCGAACACGCCGTCGAGCGTGATCTTCTGCTTCGTCGTCGGATTCTCCGCCGTGATGTCGTTCACCAGCACCGGCGCCGGCTTGTACACCAGCGGATCCCCCTCGCGCGTCGGAATCACCAGAGTATCCAGGAAGAACCCCGCAACTTTCTTCGTCCCGCCAATCCCGCCAATTGAAATCGAAAACTGCTTCTCCTTCGGCACCCCATCCAGCCGCGGATCATCCGTCCCTACTGTGCCTTGAACGTACGTCACGCCGATCCGCTTGGCCTGCTCGGTCGAAATCATCGACGCCGCCGCGCCGGTATCCAGCAGCCAGGTCCCCGTCGTCTTCTGTCCCTTGTAGGTCGCCACCACACCGCCGCCACCCGCGCCACCCGCGCCACCCGCCGCCATGCCGCCCAGCGGATTCGGCCCCATCATCGGGTTCGCGGCCAGCGTCGGCCATTCTGCACTCGCCGGCTCCATGTGCGTGAACGGCTTGAAGTCCACCATCGTCAGTTTCACATGACGATCGGTTTTGGGAATCTGCCCCTTCCCCCGCACCATCAGCTCGCATCGCATCATGTCCGAAAACGTGTCCACCGGCTTCGGATCAATCACGATGATGTGCCCCTTGATCGCTGGCATCCCCAGCACGTCCAGCCCGCCCGTCAGCATCTCGATTAATCCGCCCCCGGCTGAAATCTGCGTCCGCACCGGCCCAAGGCCCACCGGATATTCGCTCGCATCATCCGGCTCCCCCTTCGAGCTGTACGGCGCCACAAATACGAACAGCTTCTCCGAAACATCAAACTGCTCGCCCCCGCCGACGCCGATGTCATGAAACTTCGCCGCCTGCGCGCCGCCTTTCCCCTGCGCCGTCAGGTTCTTCACCCCAAGCTGCTTCGCCGTGTTCCCGCTGAGCAAAATCCCGCTCGCGCCGGTATCCAGGAACGCCTGGATATTGATCGTATCCCCCTCACCCTTCTCGCCCTTGGCCCCCAGCGCCTTCCCCTTCGGCTCTCGCCGCAGATGAATGTTCACCCGGGGCTGATCCAGCGCCGCCGGCTGAACACCCTCAATATCCGTCGCCAGCGCGACCGACGACAGCCCCAGCGCCAGTGCCACAACATGCTTCTTCACCATGCAGGCCCCTTTTGTTGAAGCGCATTCTATCCTCCCGCCACAGTCTCAGCAGCGATGAACCCACGCGACGCGCCCGCGCCCTCCTCGTACAATCGCCTTGTCCATGATCAGCTTCTCCGACATCCTCGGCCAAGACGCAGCCATCGATACCCTCTCACGCGCCTACCAAACCGACCGCCTCCCCCACGGACTGATCTTCGCGGGTCCCACCGGCGTCGGTAAAGCCACCACTGCCAAAGCCCTCGCAGCCCTGTTCCTCTGCCAAAACCCCAGGAACCTCCCGCAATCGAGCGGGAGCCCAGCGGGTCGGCCGCGGGAGGGCGCACCGCTTCCCTCGCCCTGCGGCCAATGCAACTCCTGCGTCGCCCTGGAAGCAAACACCCATCCCGATTATCACGTCGTCACCCGCCAGCTCATCCGCTACCACGACAAGACCGGCAAATCCAAAGGCATCGATCTTTCCATCGACGTCATCCGAAAAGAACTGGTCAACCCGGCCGGCCTCAAAGCCGCGCTGGGCCATGGCAAAGTTTTCATCGTCGAAGAAGCCGACACCATGAACGCGCAGGCGCAAAACGCCATGCTTAAAACGCTGGAGGAACCCGCTGGCCCCACCCTCATCATCCTGCTCACCGATCAACCGGGCGCGCTCCTGCCCACCATCCGCAGCCGCAGCCAACTCATCCCCTTCGCTCCCCTCGACCCGGATGTAATCCTTCAAAAACTGCAAACCTACTTCTCAGATGCGCGCCAGTCCCAGGACGTGAGCCCAGACTCCTCCGACATCGCCACCGCCACCACCATCGCCGAAGGTTCCCTCGGTAACGCCCTCCAGTGGCTCCAGGACGGCGTCATCCCCCGAGCCCGCCATCTCATGTCCTCCCTCGACGAGATTCTTGCCGGCCGACCCCCCGACGCCCTGGAAGCCTGGTTCAAAACTTCCGCTGAAGCCTACGCGGAGAAGCAGATTGAAAAAGATGCCCTCGGCAGCAAGGATCAAGCAACCCGCACCGGCTACGCCCTCTACCTCCACCTCGCCGCTTCCCACCTCCGGAATCGAATGAGCAACTCCAGCTCCCCAGAAGAGTTAGAACGAATCTGCTCCGCCATCGATGCCATCGCCAAGGCCGAGCAATACCTCTGGGCAAACGTCAACACCTCCCTCGTTTTCCAGCAGCTCACTCTCGCTTGGGAAATGCACTTGGCAGCCACGAAGTGAACTCACAATCCCAGTCTCATTCGCACGCCAATTGCCTGCGAGTTGATCATGGCTAACGCAATCATGGTCATCCAACCCTACTGGTCTAACGGCACCTGGGTCTTCGACGATCCCACCACCGGACTGGTGCGGGAACCGTTCGTCTCCGGCATCCCCGAGATGATCAACAGCCTCGTGAAGGACATTCCCACCGCCCGCAAAGGCTTCCGTCTGCTCTTCGCCGGCTCACCTTTCCCTGGCTACCAGGCCTGCTTCGACCTCTCGCGCGAAGAGTTCGGCGGCGCCTGGTACAAGTGCAAAGAACCCGAGCTCAACATGGAAGGCTGGCTCTGCCCGGCCCTGTTCAAGTACTTCGACCACACCCCCAAGCAAATCTACGCCCGAGCCGAACCCCTGGAAGGATAAACCGAGAACCAAACGCCGTAGCTCGCGGTCAACGACCGCGCGAAGCGTCCGCCTACCAATACGTCCGGTTCACGAAGGTTCCGCGCGCGTTGCGTACGGGCTATTCAAGAACCCATCGCAGCCTCACATCAACTTTCACGCCGATGCCGTCGGCGTATGCGCCGGCGGATCGCTCGCCGGGAACGATTCCATCGCCGCCTCGTCCACATCATCCGATGCCACCTGCTGCGACGGCTTCCAGCTGTGCTGGAACGACGGACTCTCGGTCGATTCACCCTTGTCGCCGCCCGGCCGGTCGCACAGCAGCCGCGCCAGCGGGCTGTATCCCGTGATCCCGCGGAACAGCATGCAACCGCCGCCCATCGTCGCCAACAATCCCAGCAGACCACCCCGCTTCAATCCCAGCAGGGCCACCAGCGCCCCGCCCGCCGCCAGCGCCGTTCGATTCATCTGTTCCTGCTCACCCTGGGGCACGATGACGTACTGATCCCCGACTTTCTTGGCTGTAAATCGCTTAGGCATAGGAGCACCTCGGTATCTAGAGAACCACTCAACCGAATCTCAAACCGCATGCCACAGCGGACAGAGCTTTAAGCTATCCCTTTTGCTTCCGGCTCCCCGCCCGCTCGGATCGCGGGCCGGGACGCGTTGGCGTCTCCCGCGAAGCGTTGACCTTCTTCCGATTGTCTTCGCGCCCTCGAGCGCGTGGCCGCTTCTTCTTCGTTCCTTCCTGCATCGATTGCTCCTTGTTTGCCGTCGCGCCGCGAAGTGCATGCCGCAGGGCAACTCCCACGGCTTTACACAAAGCAAAAAGCGACCGGGAAACGCGCAAGCGCTCCCGGCCGCCGAGGCCCTCCGACTCATTTTCCGTTCAACTGATCTGGATGCTCCCGAACAATCCATTCGCCTCATCGTTCGGCCCAGCCGTGAAATACAACGCGCTCCCAGAGCTATAGATGTCCCCGCTCGTTCCCACCGAAAGCGCCCACAGCCCATCGTTCACGATCGGCGTGCCATCCGCCTTGCTCAGCGTCCCCACCAGCTTCCCCGTCTTCGGGTTGATCGCCGTAATCACCCCAGATCCAAACTGCCCCACCAGCACGTCGCCGGCAAACGGCCCGAAATCCTTGGGCGCCATCGCCAGCCCCCACGGCGAGTTCATATGCTTCCCGCGCACAAACCGCCGCATCAACACGCCGCTCGGCGAATAAACATCCACCTGCCCATGCCCGCGCCCCGCGACGTCCCCCGTACCCGATGAATCTCGCAGCGCATACGTCACATACAGCAGCCCGCCGAGGTTCTGTACATTGAACGGCGCATACCCCGCCGGCAACAGGTTGTCCTTGAACGCCGTCTTGCTCGTGATCCGCTTGAACGCCCCGTCATACATCTCCACGCGCCCGCTCTTGAAGTTCGTTGCATACAGCCGCGGCTTTCCCTTTACCGCTGCAATCGCCAACCCCTTGTAAACCGCACCCGCCGCTGAGTTATCCACCGCCATGACGGCGTGCGTGTTGTCGACGCTGCTGCTCCACCCCGAGATCCCGCCGTCCTCCCCCGCGAACAGATACTCCGCCGCACTCGACTTGCTTCCGCTCTTGATGACAAATGACGATGTTGTATTCAGCGCCTCGCCCGTCGGCAGCGCCGTCTTCCCGCCGCCACCCGGAATTCCCACGACCGGCGAAAGCTTGTTCCCCGAGTTGTCATAGATTGTCGCCGTCGCCGTCCCGTTATTCACCACCCACCAGTCGCCGCCGGGCGACAGCACCATCCCCCACGGGTTCTTCAAATCCGCGTCCACGCGCGCCGCCGGCGCGCCATCAGACACCAGGTTCGTCTGCGTGAACACGTTCCCCGCAGGCGTCGTCGCGAACAGTTTGCGAACCTCCAGCGCCTCGATCAAACCCATGCCGCACGTGCTCGCCGATGTGATGCTCATAGCACCTCCATCCGGGAGAACGCGCCACGCCGCCGTTTTGTTCCCGCAATTGCGGATTAACGCTGGCGACGCCGCCGTCTCACCGCGATCACCGCCGCCACCCCCATCACCGTCCCCACCCCCGGCTCCGGAACCGCTGCCAATCCGTTTGTTCCCAGCGGCTGATTCTCACCCAGCCCCAGGTTCGCATCGATTGCCAGATAATCATCTGGCGTAATCTGCCCATCAAAGTTCCAGTCCCCCGCAAACCACGACGACCGTGGATCAACGAAGCTTCCCAGATTCGAATCCACCGCCCCGTAATCGTCCGGCGTCACCATGCCGTTCATGTCGGCGTCGCCAATGTACGTATATTTTCCAGCGATCGCATTCGGCGCCAGCGCCTGCCCCGACCCAAATGGAAAATCGCTCGTCTGGACGATCGCATTGTCGAATAGCGCCAGAATCGGATGCCCCGGCGTCGTCTGCGACGTCGTCGAGATGATCCCGATCGCCAGCGTGTCCACCGCATCGCGGTACCCCTGGAACACCAGCGCCGAAAGAGCCTGAAAGTTCCCGTTGTTCACCACGAGGTCGTTGTCGTTCAGGTCCAGCACCGCCGCCGGATCCATCGTCAGCGCGTTGATCGTGCTGAGGTTGTTGTCCGCGCCATTAGGCGGCACGATGATCCGCCCCCCTTCGACGTTCAGCCCTGCCGCAACAATGCGGTTCACCTTCAGCGTCCCCTCGCCCGTCTTCTTGATGTTGATGCCGCCAGAGGAAAACGCTCCCTTCACCGCCAGGGTCGCTCCCGCGGCAATCTCCACATCCGTGTTCTTCTGGAGATTCAGCGCGTTCTGCATCTCGTGGTCCCCCTGTCCCACGTTGATGCGCATGTTCCCCGTCGATCGGTTCAAGTTGATCGCCGCACCGGAGAACGAGTACCGGTTCGTGCTCGAGATGTTCAAATACGAAATCGTCTTCGGTGCGTCCACCGTCACCGCGATCATTCCAGTTCCAGACGCAAACGTGAAATTGGCTTCTGCGCCCGCAGTGTTTGGTATGCCGAAGTTCCAACTCCCAGGCGACGACCACGGGCCGCCCATGGTCTTCCAGGTTGCAGCGTTGTAACCCACCGTCAGCGCCGGCCGATTCTCCGCAATTAAATTCTCACGCGAGTCGATACGCTTTGCAGTCGAAGGCGTTTCATCAGGGCTCTTCAGCACCCAGCCAAAGTTGGCCGACGGGTTCGCCTTCCAGTTCTGGATGTCCGCCACCATCTGACTGCCGGAGAACACACCACCGCCGTTACCCAGCGGCGTCACTGCGCTGACAGTCGATGAGTAATCGCCGCCCGGATTCGTCCAGTGTGAGCTCTGGTAGAAGTTGTAGAACCACGACGCATCCCCCGGCTGCGACAGCGCGCCGCTTCCACCGGGATCGCCCGAGTTGCTCGCCCCTTCGCCCCAGTCCTTCGTCGCCGCGTGCAGCTCGATGTTGGATGCAAGCTGCGCCTTCGACACATTTACCGTGAGCGTCGCCGATGTCACGCTCGCATTGGTCGGAAGGCCATTGGTGATATCAAACGCCATCAGCGCCCGCCGCACGTTCCCGCCAGCGGTGGCCCCAACGAACATGTATGGACCCGCCCCGTTGCTCACGCCAACGTTCGGGTCGTAGAACATGGTGTTGTCTTTGCTCGGCGTGAGCGTGAGGGAGCCTGCCATCACGTTCGAAGCCGCCAGCGCCACGGCCGACAAAATCATCGCTTTCTTCTTCATCACCCTCTGCCTCACTCAGTTCTCAGTCGTTCAATTCCGGCGCTTACGCCGCAGACCGGATAGCATCACGCCGACCGCAGCCAAACTCAGGCTCGCCGGCTCCGGCACCATCGCATACAGCGTCCCCGTCGTTCCCGTCGGCCCCAGCGTCGTGCTGGTCATCAGGTACAACTCGTTGTCCGGCCCCTGACCAATCCCTTTCACGAACTGGTTCAGCGGCAGGTTGCCCTCCAGCAGAAATTCCCGAATGCTCCCGGTTTGCAAATCCGCATAAAACAGCCGCCCCAGCGGCGAGTTAAAGCTCGTCGAGAAGTCCCCGAACACATACTTCCCCTGAAGGAACGAGAGCTTGGTTCCGTGGTACACAAACCCGCCCACGATGGCGATCCCCTCATCGTGATCGTACTGAACCAGCGGATCGATCAGCCCCGGCGGCAGCCCGCTCAAGTCTGACGAGACTGTCCCGTTGGATGGGTTGAACTTGAACGTCCCTTCCTTGGCGTTCCACCCGTAGTTCCCTCCCAGCACCACGTCGTCTATTTCTTCAATGTTGTTCTGCCCCACATCCGCCACCAGCAACCGGTTCCCGTCGAAGCTGAACCGGTACGGATTGCGAAAGCCACTCGCGAAGATCTCCTTCACCCCGCCGCCGCTCGCGAAGGGGTTGCTCGCCGGAATGCCATAGTTGCTGTTTTTGCCATTGTTGCCATACACATCCAGCCGCAGCATTTTCCCCAGCGGCGAGTTCACATCCCGCGCGTTACCGATCGTCGGGTTGTGCCCGTTCCCCGTGTCGTTCGCGCCGCCGCCATCACCGATGCCCAGGTACAGATAACCGTCCGGCCCGAACGCGATATGCCCGCCGTCGTGGTTGAACGACGGATGATCGATCCGCATCACCACCTGCCGGCTCGTCGCATCGACCTGGTTCGGGTTGTTCGCATCCACGCGATAGCTCACCAGCGCATCCTGGTGATCCACGGTCCCTGCCGTCGTCAGGCCATAATCCGGGTTCGCCTTCACCACGTCACTCTCATACGTGAACACGCGCCGGTACCCCGCGCTGGTTGAATTATTGAAGTTCGGGTCAAACGCCAGCCCCAGGAGCCCGCGCTCGTCGTAATTCGTCCGCAGGGTGACGAAGTCTCCCGTCGGCACAATGTTGATGAACGGGTTGGCCAGCACCGCGCCGTTCTGCACGATCTTCACCTGCCCCGCCTGATCCACCACGAACAGCCGCGAGTTATCCCCCGGCGCGTTCGTCATCCACACCGGTGCCGCAAATCCATTGGCTACCGTCTGAAGCTTAACCACCCCCGGCCCCGTCGGGATCTTCTGCGGGATCGGATTGCTCTGCGCCAGCAGCGCAGCAGGAGACAGAACCAGCCCCAGCACGGCCAGGTGAAGCCGACCCTTCATGGTGTACCCTCTTTGAGTTGCGATCATGGAACGTGCTGGCGGCGCTACCAATGTGCCGCTAACAGCATATTCCCCGATCTGCTCTGGGAAATCCTCTAAATTCCTCCCTTATTCCCAGTTTTTCATCGCATAGAAGCGCCCTAATCCTTCGGCGCAAACCCATTCCGGCAAATCGGGCTCGCCTGGCTCAGCTCAATCATGCTCGTATCGACCTTGCGCGGATGCTTCTTCGCACAGTCAATGCAGGTCGTCACCCCCGGCAACGCCTCCAGCCGAGCCGCCGCAATCGGCTTCCCACACAAACCGCACAACTTCCGCGTTTTAGCTTCCGAACTCATACCTCAACGTAACAGCTAATTGCGTGCCACGCCCACCCGTTTACCCTCCCGCTGCCGGGGCGCTTTTTCAAGCGTCGACGAAGTGAAGATCCTTCACCTCAAGCTCTACGTTGGTATATCCGTTATACGTATTCAGCGTCGGCTCAAACGCCACATCAATCCGCACCCCCGCAACCAGCCGATCAAACAGGACCCCCGCGTTGAATGCAATTGCTTTCATTGTCGCGTTCCCCTGCCGCACGAAAAGCTGCAAATGGTCCCCCGTCTTCCCCACCCGCCGAGGCGGCGCCGCCAGTTCCGCACCCTTGATGCAAAACACCGGCCGACGGTTCCCATGCCCAAACGGAGCGAGCCGCTGAAGCTCATCCACCATCGCCGGCGTCACCTGCCTGAGCTGCGCCTCCGCATCCAGCTTCAATTCCGGCACCAAATGCTCCGGCTCCAGATGCTCCTTCGCGTACGCGCAAAAGCACGCCCGAAACTTCTCAAAATTCTCCGGCATCACCTTCAACCCCGCCGCCATCTCATGCCCCCCGTAAGCCTGCAAGTGCTCCCCGCACGCCTCCAGCGCCTTTGCCAAATGAAACCCGCCGATCGACCTCCCGGACCCCTGCCCGATCCCGTGCTCGTTAAAGCCAACCAGAATCGTCGGGCGGCAGAATTTCTCCACCAGCCGCGACGCCACGATGCCGATCACCCCCGGATGCCACTGATCACTTCCCAATACAATCGCCCGGCAATCCTCCTGGTCCATCTTCTGCTGCTGGACCATCTCGATGGCCTGCTCGCAAATCTGCCGCTCCACCGATTGCCGCTCGCGGTTCTGCTCCTCGAGATAATTCGCGATTTCCAAGGCTTTTGCATCATCCGCAACCGTAAGCATCTCCGCCGCCAGCTTCGCATGGCCCATCCGCCCCGCGGCGTTCAGCCGCGGCGCGAGCAGAAAGCCCACGTGATAACTATCCAGCGTCTGCCCGCTCAACCCCGCAGATGCAATCAGCGCCTGAATCCCTGTCAGCTTCGACGCCTTCAATCCCCCCAGTCCAAACCGCGCCAAAATCCGATTTTCCCCCGTCAGCGGCACCACGTCCGCGATCGTCCCCAGCGCCGCCAACCCCGTCGCCTCAACCAGGTACGCGCGGAACGCATCACTCACCCGAGCCGCGCCGTTGCAAGCCTGTCCCACCGCCCAAGCCAGCTTAAACGCCACCCCCGCGCCGCAAAGATTTCGGTTCGGATAAGCCGCCGCGTTCCCCGAATCATCCTTCTCCAGCCGCGGATGCACGATCGTGTACGCCTTCGGCAGGATCGGCTCGCGACTCACACCGTCATCGGTGAGCGGCGGGGCGGCTTGATGCCACTCGTGATGATCCGTCACGATCAGGTCGACCCCCCGTTCCTTCGCAATCCGCGCCTGCTCAACCGCCGTCACCCCGCAGTCCACCGTCACGATCAGCTTCGCCCCCCGATCGATGATTTCATTGATCGCTGACGTATTGAGCCCATACCCCTCGTCGATGCGGTGGGGGATGTAGAAATCAACGTTCCCTCCCAGGATCCGGATCGCGTGCCAAAGGATGGCCGTCGCCGTGATCCCATCGACGTCGTAGTCGCCATAAATAACGATCTGCTCGCTCGCCCGAATCGCCTCCGCAATTCGTCCCGCAGCTTTCCCGACATTCGCGATGAGCCCCGGCTCATGCAGACATTTCAGCGAAGGCTGCAAAAACCGAAAACACTCCTCCCCATCCACAACCCCCCGATTAATCAGCACTTGCGCCGTGATCTGCGAAGTCTTCAACCGAGCGGCAAGCTCTGCCGCGGCAGCGTGCACCGGTGCGATCGTCCAACGCTTTGGGCGGTTCATCCGTGTCCCGACTCTCATCCGTGAGTGTGGCCGCATCCGTGCAACGAACAATCTTAAACCCCACCTCCACCCCAAACAAGCTACTACCACCACCGGATTGTTGTTAGCAGCGGGGCGGAAGCCCGCGGAGGAAACGCAGAGCAATCCTTCCACTCCGACTCATTCTTGCACATCGCTGCATCCTCCTTAGCTTCTCCGTGAAGTCACGTGTTAGCTTTGCAACCATGACCGACCACCACCAAGGCACGCCGAATCCACCACCCGTCCCAAGCGCGCCCTCCAAGCACTCGGAAAACTCAACATCAAGATCCCTCGCCTCCCCCGGCGATGAACCTCTCTCCACTTCATTAACCCTCACCCTCGACCAACCCTTCCGCTTCGACCGCGGCCTCGCCAAACGCCTCCGCCTCCGCGAGATCAACCCCACCGAAGCCTTCACCCTCCGCGACGCCACCGGCGCCTACTTCCGCGCCAGCATCAAAGAGTACAACGCCAAAGGCGGCCTCGCCCTCCCCTATGAGCGCATGGCGCGCTCCCCCGAATCCACCATCGACATCACCCTCGCCTGCGCCATCCTCGCCCGACACCGCATGCACCTCGTCATGCAGAAAGCCACAGAGCTCGGCGTGCGCCGCATCGTCCCCCTCTTCACCGACCACTCCGTCCCTTCTACCGCGCTCGACCAACAACAACCCCACGCCTGGCCCAGCCACATCGCCCGCGCCACCAGGCAGTGCCGCCGCTCCTCGGTTCCCCACCTCCTCTCCCCGGCAACGCTAGATGAGTTCCTGAAGTCTCCGCTGCTTGCCGCCACCGACCTTAAACTCTTCCTCGACGACCAAAGCAACCCCTCCCCCGCACCCCACAAAATCCCCAAACGGATCATCCTCTTCACCGGCCCCGAAGGCGGCTTCTCCGATCCCGAACGTCAACGTCTCGCCTCCCAGGCCCACCCCTACGTCCTCGGCGGCCGCGTCCTCCGGGCCGAAACCGCCGCCATCGCCGGCCTCACCGCGCTTCACGTCACCTGGGGCGATTTCCGTCCCACGTAAAGAACCCCGGCAAAGAAATCGAAGCCCGCAGCAGATGTTTCTCTTCCCATCCACTAACGTGTGGTCCGTGTTCCAACCAGGTGTCGCCTCCTCCCCGCGCCTCCCCACGCTCGAAACGCTCGAACCCCGCCTCCTCTTCGCCATCGCCCACCTCTCCGCCCGTGGCACCCTGTTTCTCCAAGGCTCCCCCCGCAGCGACCAGATCCAACTCCTCTTCGATCAGCACGACCTCCTGGTCTCCCTCAACGGCCAACCGCGGCGTTTCAGTCGCGCCGCCGTGAAACGCTGTTCCATCGACGCTGGCGACGGCGCTGACCAGGTCCTCGCGCTCGCCGATATTCCCACAACCGTCATCGGCGGCGCTGGCGATGATCTGCTTCGCACCACCCGCCGCGCGCATGTGAGCGGCAGCGAAGGCGCCGACACCTTCGACGCACGCTCCTTCGACGGCCCGATCAACTTAAGCGCACCACAAACCTCCGCCGCGTCTCCAGCGTTCGATGGGATCGAAAACGTCATCCACATCGGCTACCGCCGCTCACAGTTCGTCCAGGGGAACGCCTCGGCCAATTTCCTCGCAGCGTCAGGCAAAGGCCTCGCCGGTCACTGCACCATCTACGGCGGCGGCGGGAACGACACGCTCCTCGGCGGCCAATACGGCGACAACCTCCGCGGCCAGGACGGCAACGATTCCCTCTCCGGCAACGCCGGATCCGACATCATCGAGGGCGGCAAAGGCAACGACATCCTCATCGGCGGAGCCCACGCAGACGCGCTCTACGGCGGAGAAGGCAATGACCTCCTCCTCGCCCGCGACCACACCTCCGACTTCCTCGCAGGCGGCGCGGGCCGAGACCAAGCCAGCGTCGACACCCCCAGCACCAATCCCAAATCCACCCACGACACCTGGGACGAAGTCGAAGAGCTGATTCACTAAAGAGCCAACCCACCAACCACCCCAGCACCCGGTTCTCATCGCCCACGAAACTACACCGCCACCCTCCCCTACGAACTCACCTTGTCACAGCAATCCGCCACGGACCCGCCAAACCGCTCTCACTAAACCGTCCACACCAACGGATTCCCTACGCATAACTCGTGCATTGCGCGCAAAGCCCGCCTCCGCGCGCAGCGCCGCCCATCAAAAAATTCCTCACCCACGCATCGCCATCGCAGATTCGCGCGCCGCACAGGCCTCGGTCGCGCAGCGCCCGGGAAGGGGTAGAGACCATGCTTTTCCTCCAATCCAGCTTTCGCCTCCGCCGCCGCCCCAACGCCCGCTCAACCTCCACCCTCGTTAACCGCCCCGCCCCAGCCGCTTCGGACCCATTGCCCGCCCGCTTGGACCCCATCGGGACTTCAAAAGGAACCAAAGAGGACCATTCCGGACCCGTTCGGGACCCCCTTTGGACCCCGTCTTCACCCGCTTCCACGGAAGCTGAATGTCATAACTCTTTTCACTCCCGTCGCTTACGTTTTTCCATCGCTAATCTTGCAGCATTTCCGAAAAGATCCTCGTCCCCTCCATCACCCGCTTGCCCTCTGCCATCGGTCTCCTACCTCCGCTGGAGCAAACCTCCCAAACGTTCCCAAAGTGGAACACGCCAGCAGATCCATTCCCTCCCATTCACCGCCCCGCAAGCAAAGCTCCCCCAACATTTCCCCCCATTTCTGAAACGCCTACCGTCGCTGCATACACTTTTACTTGAACACTTTGGCGCACCTGCGATAATTACCAGACGGTATCCCATCGCCGGGGCCGGGCAAGCGGGTCATTTCATACAAGAAGAGGCTGTGATGTTGTCGAAGTTCTGGGGCAAGCGTGGCGGAAAGTCCGTACCGGCCAAGGCGTTAGTGCGCTCCACCGTCCAGGTGGAAGAGCTCGAAAAACGCCAGCACCTCGCGCTCACCGCAACCGGTATCGACCCCAACAATATGGGCAAGGGTGATTTCATCTGGCAAATCCCCACGGCCATGAAGAACGTGGGCGCCACAAGCGAACAGGAGTTCGCCAAGGTCCTCAAGTCCGCCGGCTTCAAATGGGTCATCGTCAAGGCCGGCGATGGAAATGACGGACCTCTTCTCGACTACAACGACGGCAAGGGCACGCCCACCGTCGGCGGGTGGACCCAATTCAGCCGCGAATTCATCGACACCCTTCACAACGAAGGCATCAAGGTCTTCGGCTACCAGTTCGTCTACGGCGGCGGCACCGTCAGCGGCCGCTCGACCAGCACCTTCACCTCGCCCGAACTCGAGAAGAAAGTCGCCAAGGACATCCTCTCGCTGGGCGCCGACGGCCTTGTCATCGATGCCGAAGGGCAGTTCGAAGCCGTCGCCAACAACGCTGCCATCGCCGAGGACTACTGCAAGAGCGTCCGCGACGCCTACCCCGGCACGTTCATCGCGCTCTCCAGCTTCCCCTACATCAGCCTGCACCCCAAGGTCCCCTGGGAAACCTATAGCAAGTACGTCGACGTCCACATGCCACAGGCCTACTGGGTCACCATCACCCGCGCGCAGAACTCCCCCGAGAAGATGATCGCGGACATGGACAAGGAGTGGAAGACCCTCTACGACGGCTTCCGCGCCAAGGGCCACCCCGAGTACGCCCGCCCGATCGTCCCCACCGGTCAGGGCTACAACACCGGCTCTGAGAAAACCACCAGCAACATGATCAACCGCTGGTACGCCACCCTGAAGAACGATGCCGCCACGGCTTCCCCCGGCGGATACAACGGCACCAGCTTCTGGTCCCTCCAGTCCCATACCCCCGACATCTGGAAGGGCATCGTCAACAACGACATCGGTAACCCCGGCGGGCTGGTCACCGGTAAGATCTTCAATGACTTCAACGGCGATGGCGCGCAGGCGCGCAACGGCGAACCGGGCGCCCTTGGCTGGACCGTCTACGACGATGCCAACAAGAACGGCCAGCTCGACTCCACCGAAGTTCGCACCGTCGCCGACATCAACGGCAACTTCAAGCTCTTCTGGCTCCCCGCCGGCGATCACGTCATCCGCCAGGTCTCTCCCAGCACCGCATGGCGTCAGACCACGCAGGATTCGTACACCGTCACGGTTCTCGACAACCAGGAATCCCTCGCCGGGTCGTTCGGTGTAACCAACAACCCGCAGCTCCGTGGCACCGTCTACAACGACTCCAACGTCGATGGCTCACGCGGCTCCAACGAAACCGGCGTCAAAGGCGCTCTCGTCTGGGTCGATCTCGACCGGGACGGTCAGCTCGATCCCAAGGAGCCCACCACCCGCACCAACCGCAGCGGCGGATACAGCTTCACGCTCGGCGTCGGCGAATACCAGATCCGCCAGATCCCGCCCAAGGGCTACCGCCCTGTCGCCCCCGGGAAAGGCTATCGCAACATCACCCTCAACAAGCGAGGCGCCACCTTCACCGGCCAAAACTTCGGTGCCACCAGCCTCGCGCTCATCAAAGGAGTCGTCTTCCAGGACACCAATCGCGACGGCCTTCGCCGAGGCGCTGAATCAGGCCTCGCGGACGTCACCGTCTACCTCGACACCAACAAGAACGGCATCCTTGACTCCGGCGAGAAGAGCACGACCACGAGCAGCAGCGGCATCTACCGCTTCGACGTTGCCGCCGGCACGTACGTCGTCCGCCCGGTAATCACCAATCGCTCAATCACATCACCTAAGGACGGCCTTTACGCCCTCACCATGAAGCGCGGCATGTCCTCCAGCAAGGTGGATTTCGGCCTGAGCGCGGCGAAGACCGCTTAGCTGGTGAAAGTCAGGAGAGAACAGCGGCCCGGAGAGGGCAGGCCGGACCGCTGTCGGAGGGAGAGAGATTCGTTGCGCCTCGCGCGCCTGTGTGCAGATGTATCAATCTGAAGCGGGATGTCGCAAGCGCAAAGTTGTCGTCCCGCACAAACAGGGGGGATCAGTCAACTTACCGGCGCGCTGACCGTAGCGGCTTTGCTGCTCAGCGCTTCGACAATGCCGTTGGCGCACACGATCAGCGCGCCGCCCGCCACCGCGATCGCGCTTAAGCCGCGCCCGGTCATCGCCAGCGCAAACAGCGACGCGAAGATGGGCTCCATGAGGTAGATCAGCGCCGCGCGCGACGGATCGATCCGAGGCTGAAACCGAAACTGCAATCCAAACGCCGCCAGCGTCGGAAAGATCAGCAAGAGCAGCACGTTCAAGCCAACGTTCGGAAGCGCAAGCAGCCTGTGAGTCGAAGCAAGCGCCCAAGGGCCAGCGGGGAGAAAGAGACACGTGACTAGCGTCGCGAGACCCACGACCAGGAACTGACCCGCCGTCAGCTTGCTCGTCGTCTCCGGCGCGATCAGGTAGTTGAGGATGATGATGTCGACGGCGTAAACGATCGCGCACGCCAATCCGAGCATCTCGCCCGCACCGAAGCCCGTGGGGGCAGCGCCGGTCATGAGCCAGACGCCAATGGTCGCCAGCACGACGCCGATCCAGATCGCGCCGCGCGGCGGCCGGCGCAGCACGAAGGTCATCATCAGCGGGACGAACAGGATCGTCAGGCTCGTCAGAAACGCGCTCACCGCCTCGCTGGTTCGGTCGAGGCCCAGGTGCTGAACGATCATGCCCAGCGACAGCACCGAGCCCAGGATGACGGAGCGAACGACGTCCTGCCGAGTCCAGTTCCGGCGCGCCTTGGGGAACACGATGAGCCAGACGATGCCGCCGGCAAAGAAGCGCATCGCCAAGACCCAGATCGGCCCGATCGCCGCGCCGTCGGGTAATCGGCAAGCGGCGTTGATCGCGGCGCCGGCGGCCTTGGCCCAGGTAAACCCGCAGCCCCAGAAAACAGTGGCGAGAATCAGCACCAGCACCGCGGCGCGAACGGAGTACGAAGGTGAATGTGCCGCGCGACCCTGCGAATGCATCGGTCGATGATGTTACGCGCAACCGTGCCGCGGACAATCCGGGTGATCCGCGGACTCCGGAATTAGCCGGCACGTAACGCGTGCGGGGAACGCTCGACGGCTGCACGTGCTCGTGCGCCGCGTTCCGCGCGGTCGTCGACCGCGGGCTATCGGTGTCATGCGTTGACGGCGCCGTTACAGCGAGACCCCGGCGCGCTGCGCGTCGAGAATCCACCGCGGGGTCTGCGAGAGATAAGCGCGGAGGTGCTTCTCGCGCGAGAAGTAAAACAGCGCCGTTCCCGGCTGCACCGTGAGCGCGACGACGGCGAGCGTGCCGTAGAGGAGGATCAGGATCAGCTTCGTCAGGCTGTTGATGGAAATGACCATGGACGAGTCGCTCAGCTCCGGCGGCATCTGCGACGCGATCAGGCCCGTGTACTGCTCGAGGTGATTCAGCCCGTAGAACAGCGTCCACGCGGCATAAGCGAGAAGGGCGGCGGCGAAGAAAAGCTGGTTGCAGGCAAGCCGGCGCGGCGCGGTGAGCTCAAGGTTGGAAAGATCATTGGCGCCGTGATGTTCAAAGTACGCGACGGCCGCCATCGCAAGACCCAGCAGAAGTCCCGGCAGCGAGAAGGAGACGAGCGAACCGAGGACTGTCAGCCCGCCGAAGATGGCGGTGCCCCAGAAGTCGAAGCGCGCCAGCGTCACCGCGCTGCGGATCTTGCGAACGCGCGTGCGCGCTTCAGAGATCTCGCGCAGCTGATCCGGCGTGAGCCCGACAGCGGGCGCTGCGGACACCGACACAGATGGAATGGGCGGCGGGCCTGACACATTGGAATTATCGGCTGGTGCCGGGACAAAGAGTAGCTTGTGCAGTTCCAAGGTTCATTGGTGCCGTCAGCGACCCCATCGGTTTACTGTTGCGGCAAGCCTTGTCTCCACCTGCGACCATTGCGCCAAACGCGGGGGGCGACTCAAGAGTCGCCCCTACAACGGGAAGAGGCCTTGGCGGTGGTGGATTTTGCGGGGCATTTTTCTTGTTCGGCAGTTGCGCCTTGATAAACTTGGGACAAGCAAATCCTGAAAAAGGGGCGGAGGGCGATCGTGGCATACCGCAAAAAGCTTGCTGGTTCGGCGGTCATTCTTTGCGCTGCGGCTGCGCCCGTGCTCGGGGCGTCGCAGACGATCACCTGGAACGGCGGGTCGGGGGCGTGGAGTACGCCTGCGGCGTGGAATCTGGGTGTCGTTCCGAACAATGACGCGCACACCAGCTATGACGTGCTGATTGACGGCGGCAAGGCGGGGTCGTCGTCCGTGCAAATCGGACCGGCGTTCTCGACCGACATCTTCTACACCGTTGATTCGCTCAGCATCGACACCGCCGACTCGCTTTCCTGCACCGCGGAGAACTACGCCGCGGCACAACTGAAGGTGAACAACAGCTTCACCGTGAATGGCTCGCTCGATTTGAACTCGGCGTTTCTGTTGATGGGGACGGATTCCTCCATCAACGGCACGGGAACCATACAGTTCGGGCGAACCGGGTCGTTCGATTCAAGCGTGGAGAGTCTCGGCGGAACCCTGAGCATCGGCGCCGGCGTAACGCTTCGCACGAACAGCGCGCAGTCCTATGTGGCGGCGAGAATCGGCAACAAGACGCACCCGCTCGTGTTTGGCGCGAAGTTGGTTGTAGACGGCAGCGGGAAAAACGTCACCCTCGCGGGGAGTTCCATCACGGGAACGGGCAGCATCCAGATCGGCGCGGGTGCGACAGTGTCGATTGACACCACCTTTCATGACTTCTCCGAGCTGGGCGCGATCACCAACAACGGCAGGATCAATGTCGCGGGGACACTGGACAACACCGGCCGCACGCTCACGATCGGTGGCGCGCTGGGTCGCGTGAACTTTCCCGGCCTCATCAAAGGGGGCACGCTCACCAGCAGCAACGGCCAGCACGTGGTGGTGGATTCGCTCCGGATGGACGGCGTGACGCTGAATTGCCCGGTGGATGCCGTGGGCGTCGTCATTCCTTACACTCAGACGCTGACGGGGAACTCGGTGATCACGCTGCACGATGCGTCCTTGCCGATCTTTGAGGGAAAGGGATCGCTCACGCTGGATCCGCGGATCACCGTCCGCGGGTACGGCTTGATCCGGACGGCCGGTGCGCTGACCAATCGTGGCAGCTTGGTGGCGACCGACGCTCAACAAGTCCTGGAAGTGCAAGCCCCGGGAGGTTTCGTCAATCAAGGGACGGTGACGATTCAACCCGGCGCCAGCTTTCGACTGGGCGGCACCTATCGGCTGGCGGACCTGGGGACGATCAACAACAACGGCGGGAACCTGATCCTTGGGGGAACGCTGGACAATTCCGGGCAAACGTTCACCAACGGCGCGGGCTATACGTTCAACACATTCACCGGAACCATCGCGGGCGGAACGCTGTCGAGTGTGCCGGGAAAAGAGCTGGTGGTGCCCAGCACGTACACGGCTGCGCTCAAGGGCGTGGCGCTCGAGGGAATGATCAGGGTTGAAGGGACGCTCGTAATTCAGAATCCCTTGAGCGGTCATGGCACGATCCAGGGAGGCGGCGCCGTTTTGCCGGACCAGCTTACGGGTTCTGGCGACGGGTTGATCATCGGGCCGGACATCAAAATCGTGGGGGCGGCGACCGTCGGGTACCCCGGGCAGCCGATGGTGAATTACGGCAGCATCACGATGGGCTCGGGCAAGATCCGCGGCAAGATTTCCAACCTTGGAACCATCGCGGTGACGCCGGGTGGAACGGTATCCTTCGGCGATTCATTCAGCAGGGCGGACCTGGGCACGCTCGTCAATCAAGGCGGCACGTTCCAGATCGTGGGGACGCTGGACAACACCGGCGAGACCTTCACCGTGGGTGACGCGGCTGGACCTTGGACGATCAGCAACGGGACCATCCGCGGCGGGACGCTCGCCACGACCAGCGGCGCGCAGCTCGTGGTGGTGAACTCCACGACGGCGACGTTCGACGGCGTGATCGTGAATGGCACAGTTGCGATGCCGAGCTACTGCGGCCTGAAGTTGGCGGCGGGACAGGCGCTCAGTGGCCAGGGACAGATCATCCTCGGCTACGGCGACACCACGAACGTCTCCGCGGTGAGCGGCGTGACCACGATCGGGCAGGGAATGACCGTTCGAGGCGGCGCAATGAACATGCCGGGCCAGGCGCCGAGCATTGGCGCCAGCGGCGCGGCGCTCGTGAATGAAGGGACGATTGCGCTGGATCCGCAGAAGTCGATCCTGCTCAAGGGCAGCAGCATCACCAATCGCGGCACACTGGCGCTGACGGATGCGGCGGACATGGTCGCGAGCGGCAGCGTGATTTTCGACGGCGGCGGGAAACTGATTGTGCCGCTGGGAGACGACGCGACGCATGGCGTCCTGGCAATCACGGGGGCGCTGGATTTAAGCTCACGTGATGATGAGGTGAGCTTTTCGTTCTCCGGCACGTCGAAGCTGGTTTCACAGGTGTTCCTGACGTACACCGGCGCGCTCACCGGCACGTTTGATCATGTCGCGCCGGGGTACACGGTGGATTACAGCACGCCCGGGCAGCTGCGCGTGGCGGCGGTGCCCGAGCCGGGCACGGCGCTGCTGGCGGCAGGTGCGTGCGCGGGCGCTGGCGGGCGGCGGCGGCGACGGCGAAGGGTTTGAATCACTTCAGCGAGCGCAGGTACGCGAGGAGCGCGCCGAAGTCGTCGAGGGTCATGGTCTCGGCAAGGCCTTCGGGCATGATGGAGCCTTGCAGAGGGGTGCGCTTCTTGATTGCGGTTTTCTTGATGATGCTGACTTTGCCGGTGAGGTCGCGGAGCTGGACTTCTTCGGGTGATTCTTTGACGGGGAAGCCGAGGTATTCCGTCGTGCCGATCTTGTCCCTGGCGACGATCTGCTCGGACTGGAAGCCCTGGGCGATCTTGGCGCTGGGGCGGAGGATGGATTCGATGAGGTGGTTGGGCGGGAATTTTCCGCCGGCGTCGCCGAGGAAGGGGCCCTTGAGTTCTTCGTGGCGGTCGGTGGTGTGGCACTTGATGCAGCCGGCCGATTCGAAGAGCTGGCGGCCGCGGGCGGGGGAGGCGTTGGGGATTTTTGCCAGGAGCTTGGTCAGGTCCTCTGGATCGAACTCAGTGGGGCGGGCGCGGAGACGCGCCTGGATGCCGGCTTGCGTGCCGTGGTTGTCGACCTTGAAGAGGAAGATGTTTTTCCCGGCGATGAGGTCGACCATCTTCTTGTCCTGATTGGCGATTAGGCCGCGGTCGACGTCTTTCTCGAGGACGGATTTTCCGTTGAGCCAGACGTGCAGGCCGTCGTCGGAGCCGGTGGAGAGTTGGGCGATGGTGGCGGCTTTGGATTCGACCGTCGCAGTGAGGTACATGACCGAATTGGCAGGCATGTCCAGCGGCTGCTTGCCTTCCGGATCCTTCACCACCATGGGCTTCCACGTCATCTCCTTGCCGCTCACGCTGAAGGGGTGGAAGGGGCCGGCGGGGGATTCTTCCGGAGGGAAGGCGGTGTGGTAGGCGCTGGCGGCGTCCTTCGTGGGGAGAGGCGGCGTGACCATGTACTCGGCGATCACACCGGGCTGCTTGAGCTGCGAGAGGAGCGTGCTGGCGCGCGTGGTGGGAACGCGGGGATCGGACAGGAATTTTTGTGCTGCGGAGACGAGCTTGTTGTAGTTGGCTTGGTCGTCGGCTTTGCTCGCCTTGACGCTGGTGGTGACGAGGAGCTCGGCGATGGGGAGGACCTGGTCGTCGCCCGTCACGTTGGGGGCGATCTCGGAGAGGGCGCTGACGACGGGGATGGGATTCGTCTCGCGGCGGGCGAGGACGAGGAGCTCTTTGACGGCGCCGGCGTCGCCGAGGTGGCCGAGGGCGACGGTGGCCGCCTGGCGCACGTTGTCGCGCTTGTCCTTGAGCAGCTTGGTGATGTCCTCGCGATAGGGTTTACCTTGATCGGCGGGAACTTTCGAGAGCGCCGTCAGGACCGTCTCCGTCTGGGCGGCGTCATCGGAAGCGAGGATCGACTTCACCTTGTCGCGGGTGGCGGCGTCGGCGCTGCGCGCCAGGCTGGTGGCGGCGGCGGTGCGGATGCTGGGCTGCCTGGCTTTGATCAGGGCGAGGGTGGCGGCGATGTTGTCCGTGGCGGGGGATTTGGCGGAGAGGGATTCGGCGAGCTTGTCGAGCAGGCCGCCGGGGAGATCTTTTTCGCTGTCGAGTTTCGTGAGCAGGCGGATGATGGTCGACTGGGCCGTTTCGATGCCGCCGAGGGAGGAGGCGGCGGTGTTGCGGAGATCGGCGGGAAACGACTTGGTGAAAACGATGTGCTCCATTGCGCCCAGCGACTCGGGGGAAATGTTCTTGCAGTCGATGAGGGCGCGGGCGGCGTCGTCTTTGAGGGGGCCGCCGGACTGGATCAGGCGCGCCAGGGCAGGGATGGCTTCGGGAACCTGAACCAGGCCGCACATCGTTAGGGCGACCTTGGCGGTGGCGGGGTCGGGATCGTCGATGGATTTAGCGAGGCGCTGGGCGACGACTGCAGTCTGATCCCAGGTGGAGGTCTTGAACTGCGGGCCGCGGGTGTCGGGGCGGGGGGTCCACCAGGAGCCGTCCCATTTGGCTTCGACCTTGTAGAGACAGGCGAGGGCGCGGACGGCCTGGCCACGCAGCTTGGCGTCGCTCTCGTTATCGAGATATTTGGAGACGGCGGCGACGATGCGTGGGTCATGCATCATCCGCGCGGTGCGGAGGATGGAGGTGGAGAGGTCGGCCGGGTTCTTCTTGTCGCTCAGGGCTTCGACCAGCGGCAGGACCGCGTTCAGGCGGCGCAGGGTCTGCTGGGCGGCGTGGGCGACCATGATGTCCTTGTCGGCGGTGAGAGGAATCAGGGCGCGGGCGGCGGCGTCGGAGGCGCGGGCGTGGGAGAGCGCGATCGCGGCCTGGACGCGGACCCGGGGGTCTTCGTCCTTGAGGGATTTAATGAAGAGGTCTTCCTTCATCTGCTTGGCGAGGTCGTCGCGGTCTGCCAAGGCGCGGAGGGCGTATTCGCGGAGTTCTTTCTGCGTGGCCAGTTGGACGAGCGTGTCCTGGGCCTCTTCGCCGCCGATGCGGGCGAGGGCGAAGAGGGCGGCGACGCGGACATGGAGGTCACCCGGTTTTGTCGCAACCTTGGTGAGGGCCGTCGTGAAGGTCATGCGGACGCCGGCGGCGACGGGCGCATCGGACGCGGAGACGGGTTTGGTCCCTACGCGCTTCACGATTTCGCACAGCGCCTCGCGGCGACGGATCTGGCTGGGGGATTGGATCAGGGCGAGCAGGTCGTTGGTGGTGGCTTGCGAGAGGTTGCCGATGGGGGACGACTTCTTATCCGTCTTGTGCTCGATGCGGAAGACGGTGCCGACTTTTCCGGCCGCGCCCCAGTCGCGGCGGCCCCAGTCGGCCAGGTACATGTTGCCCGAGGCGTCGATGTCGACGTCCGTGGGCGTGATGCCGCGGGTGAATTCGTTCTGGCTGATCTTGAAGGTCGCGCCGCTGCGGACGAGGTCGTGCTGGTAGAGGATGCCGCGCGCCCAGTCGCAGGTGTAGAGCGATTCGCCGTAGGTGCCGGGCAAGCCGGGCTCGGAGACGTACATCGATCCGGTCGCGGAGCCGCCTCCGAATTCGGCGAGGCAGGGAATGATCTCGTCGGCGAAATTGATGTACAGGCTCGGGTAGCCGTACTCGCCATCGCGCTGCATCTGGGTGATGCGGCTCCACCAGCCGCCGCCGTCGTTGGTGTTGTCGCGGGTGAACAGGTCGAGCAGCGGGGAGACGGAAACATCAAACGTGTTGCGCGTGTGGTGCGAGAAGATCTCCAGGTGCGACCCATCCGGCAGCACGCGAATGACGCCGCCGCCGTGCAGACCTTCGGCGATGGAGCCATCTTTGCCGACGGCTTTCATGACGCCTTTGTCGCCGATGGAGATGTAGAGGTAGCCGTCGGGGCCCATGCGCAAACCCGACGGCACGTGATGGACGAGACCCTCGGGCACCGGGCCGAGGCCCGTCACCAGATCCTCGCGGCTGTCGGCGACGCCGTCACCATTCGTGTCGCGGAAGGCCGTGAGGAACGGCGCGTGGACGACGTAGAGCGTGCCGCCGGCGAAGGTCATGCCCTGGGGAGAGTTCAGCTTGTCGGCAAAGACGGTGATTTTGTCTGCCTTGCCGTCGTTGTTGGTGTCGACGCACAGCTTGACCCGCGAGGTTCCCGCGGCGGTGCCGCCGCCGGTGTTGTACTCATCCTCGCCCGCGAAGATCTTGCCGTCCGGTGTCGCGCAGATGCTCGCCGGAGAGTGGATCTCCGGCGCACTGACGAAAGGGCGGATGGTAAAGCCCTCCGGGACCGTGGGCAGTCCCATGGTCTCCGCGCTGGTGCCCGCGGCTTTCTTGCTGATGTCCTCCTCGCGCTTCGAGACATCCGGGTTCGGCGTCGCATCCCCCGGCTCGCGGTTGAGCAGCCACTGGATCGCGCCCGTGACGTGCTTCTGGTAGACCGGGTTGGTCCAGATGTCCGGCCGATGCCCCAGCGACGTATAGAAGACTTTTCCCTTCCCGTAGTTCTTGCACCACGCCACCGGGATGAAGCGGGGCTTTTTCAGCTCCGTCTTCTCCATGTCAAGCGAGAGGACCACGCGCACCGCGCCGGGATCGAAGTTGCGGAACTGGTAAATCTCCTCCGCGTGCGTGAAATCCTTGGGGAAATCTTTCGTCGCCGGATGCTTGTCATCCAGCACCTTGAGGGTGACGACCTTGTCCTGCGTCCAGGGATGGGCTTCGAACTCGCCGTTGATGATGTTGTTGTACGCATCGTGGAACGGCGGCTTGTGGAACGTATCCGTCGCGGGATGAATGCCGAGGAACGCGCCGCCGTCCTTGATCCACTGGTCGAAGGCTTTGAACGCCTCCTCGCTCATCGGCAACTCGCCGGTGGTGTAGAAGACGATCAACTGGGCGGACTTGATCTTCTCCGGCGTGAGGATTTTCGCATCCCGCGTCTTCTCGACCGTGAAGTTACCTTTTTCCGCGAGCTGATCGAAGATCTGCTCAACCAGCGAAGATTCCCCCGGCGGCGTCGTCACCACCGGATGCGGAAAGCCGGCCGACTGCGTGAGCAGGATGGCGTGGGGCTTGGTCGTGGGCGCGGGCTGACTCGCGGAGGGCGCATCGGCCCCCCAGGCGTTGTGCGGAATGAACAACACCAGCGCGCAAAGCATCACCGTAAAACATCTCGACATGAAGCGCCTCCGAATGACCTCTTATCTACGCTTGAGATGACCGCGGCGTTGGATTTTACTACAGGTGGGGGCGGATAAACCCCTCGTGCCCTCATCACCGGGGCAATTCCAGCCCGCTTCGCCGGCAGCTTGACTTTAATCGATGCGGAAGACATTGCATGCTATTTTAGAGAAGGCACGTTCAGAAGATGAAGCTGCACCACAACAAGGGTTTAAGAGGTTCTTTCATGACGATTCTGAAGTTGATGATCGCTCTTTCGGCTTATGCGTTCGTTCAGCAAGCCCTTGCCGGCGACTGGAAACCCGCCAAGGCGCCGCTGATGACCAAATGGGCCAAAGACGTTTCTCCCGACAAAGCGCTCCCCGAATACCCCCGCCCTCAGCTCGTCCGCAAGGACTGGCAGAGCCTCAATGGCCTCTGGGAGTTCGAGCCGGCCCGCGACGTCTCCAATCCGCCCACCGGCAAACAGCTCTCCAAGCAAATCCTCGTGCCGTTCTGCATGGAATCGGCTCTCTCCGGCGTGATGGAGCATCACGACCAGGCGTGGTATCGCCGCACGTTCGCGGTTCCCGGTGAGTGGAAAAACCGCCGCATCCTGCTCCACTTCGGCGCTGTCGATTTTGAATCCACCGTCTACGTCAACGGCAAGAAACTCGGCTCCCACACTGGCGGCTACGACGCTTTCTCCTTTGACATCACCGATGCCCTCAAGCCCGAAGGCGATCAGGAACTCATTGTCGCCGTCACCGATCGCACCGACGAAACCCAATCCCGCGGGAAGCAGCACCCCAACCCTCACGGCATCTGGTACGTCCCCTGCTCGGGGATCTGGCAAACCGTCTGGCTGGAACCGGTCGCGGATAAAGCGATTTCGGCCTTGCACATCGCCACGGACGTGGACGCTTCCACGGTCCGAATCGATGTCGAGCCGGCCGGCGCTCAAGCCACCATTGAAGTGCTCGACGGCGCGAACGTCATCGCCACCGGCGCCGCGGGCGCAGCCATCAAGATCAACGGCCCTAAGCTCTGGTCTCCGGACAGTCCCTTCCTCTACCAGCTCCGCATCCGCTCCGGCGACGACGCCGTTGAAAGCTACTTCGGCATGCGCAAGATCGAGCTCGCCACGGTTGACGGCGTTCGGCGCATCCTCCTCAACGGCAAGCCTGTCATGCAGGTGGGCCCCCTCGATCAAGGCTACTGGCCGGACGGCAACTACACCGCGCCCACCGATGAAGCGCTTAAGTTCGATCTCGATCTCACGAAGCGTCTCGGCTTCAACATGATCCGCAAGCACGTCAAGGTCGAGCCGCAGCGCTGGTACTACTGGGCCGACAAGATGGGTTTCCTCGTCTGGCAGGACATGCCCAGCATGTTCAACGCGGGCGCCAAAGATGCCGAAGCGCACAAGCAGTTCGAAAAGGAACTGAAGCAACTCGTCGATCAGCACCGCAACTCCCCCAGCATCATCATGTGGGTCCCCTTCAACGAAGGCTGGGGCCAGTACGAAACCGAGCGCGTGACCAAGATGGTTAAGGACCTCGACCCCACGCGCCTTGTCAACAACGCCTCCGGCTGGACCGACGCCGGCGCGGGTGATGTGCTCGATATCCACGCCTACCCCGGCCCCGCCGCGCCGAAGCAGGAGAAACAACGGGCTATCGTCCTCGGCGAATTCGGTGGCCTCGGCCTGGGCGTCGACCAACACACCTGGGCGGAGCGCGCCTGGGGCTACCAGGGCATGGCGTCGCAATCCGAACTCACCGACAAATACGTTCGCCTCATGGGCCGCCTATGGGACCTCATGGAAAACGAAGGTCTCTGCGCCGGCGTCTACACCCAGACGACCGATGTCGAAACCGAATGCAACGGCTTGATCACCTACGACCGCGAAGTCCTCAAGATCGATGAGTCCAAGGTTCGCGAAGCGAATCTCGGCAAAGGTCCGCGCTACATGATCGTCAATGTTGTTCCGACAGCGCAGCAGGAACCCTCAAGCTGGCAATACACCACGGATAAGCCGGCCCAGGAGTGGGCAACGCCGGCCTTCGACGCGTCCGGGTGGAAAACCGGCAAGTCCGGCTTTGGCACCGAAGGCACACCCGGTTCCATCGTCAATACGGCGTGGAACACCCCGGACATCTGGCTCCGCAGGGAGATCACGATTCCCCAGGGCCCGCTCGATGATCTCCGTCTTATCGTCCACCACGATGAGGATTGCGAAATCTACCTCAACGGGGTGCTCGCTAACCGCGCCCGCCGCCACACCACCGACTACGTCGAACGCGCCATCTCTCCCGAGGCGATGAAAACCCTCAAGCCGGGGAAGAACACCCTCGCCGTCCACTGCCGCCAAACCACTGGGGGGCAGTTCATCGACGTCGGCATCACGCGCATTACAGAGAAGCGGAAGTAGGATGGATCACCGCAGAGGCGCAGAGGGCGCGGAGGTCAACTTGTGGATCCGAACGATTTGACTGAGGCCATCATCGGAGCAGCGATAGAAGTGCATCGGACGCTTGGTCCGGGGCTTCTGGAGTCGGCGTATCAGCGGTGCCTCTGTCACGAGCTTTCGCTGCGCAACATTCCTTTTCAGTGTCAAGTCCCCCTACCAGTCAACTACAAAGGAATTGACCTGGACTGCGGCTACCGCATCGACATCCTTGTCGCCAACACTGTCGTAGTCGAGATCAAATCCGTCGACAAGCTCCATCCCATCCACGAAGCGCAACTCCTGACCTATCTGAAGCTAGGCAACTGGAATCTCGGTCTCCTCATCAATTTCAACGTTGAAGTCCTCCGTCTAGGCCTCAAGCGAATCGTCCACAACTACGAAAGCGCCTCCGCGCCCTCTGCGCCTCTGCGGTGAACAAACATCATGAAAACCATCCCCCTCATCCTCGCCGTCATGCTCGCTGCAACCGCCCAAGCCCAGCTCACTCCCGTCCCCTTCACCGCCGTTCGCTTCACCGACAACTTCTGGGCTCCGCGCCTCGAGAAGAACCGCAGCGTCACCATTCCCCATAACTTCAAGACCTGCGAAGCGACAGGGCGAATCTCCAACTTCACCAAAGCCGCCGGTAAAATGCCGGGAGGGCACGAGGGGTACTTCTTCAACGACTCGGACCTGTACAAAGCACTTGAAGGGGCAGCCTACTCACTTGCGCTGCATCCGGATCCCGCGCTCGACAAACAGTGTGATGCCATTATCGCAGACATCGCCGCTGCTCAGCGTGAAGATGGTTACATCTACACCTTCTACACGCTGCGCAACGAGCTGGATAAACGCTTCACCAACCTGAAGGACCAGCACGAGATGTACTGTGCCGGTCATCTGATCGAGGCGGCGGTCGCGCATCATCAGGCGACGGGCAAGCGCAACTTCCTTGATGTCGCCGTGAAGCTGGCGAATTACCTGGATTCAGTTTTCGGTCCGGAGAAGAAACATCAGGTCGACGGTCATGAAGAGATCGAGATCGCACTCTTCAAGCTCGCCCGTGAGTCCAACGACGACAAGTACAGCAAGCTTGCAAGCTTCTTCCTCTCCATCCGCGGCACCGACAACGGGCGGAAGAAGTGGGGGCCATACTACCAGGACGACACGCCCATCCAGGACATGCAGGAAGTCCACGGGCATGCGGTCCGCATGATGTACCTGATGTGCGCCGCGACCGACGCCGCCGCCGCGGGCAATGAAGCGTATCGCAGCGCCGTCGAGCGCCTCTGGGACAACATGGTCAGGAAGAAGATGTACATCACCGGCGGCGTCGGCGCGCGTCACGAGGGTGAAGCTTTTGGGGATGCTTATGAGTTGCCGAATGAAACCGCATACAACGAAACCTGTGCCGCCATTGGTAACGCGCTCTGGTCGCACCGGATGAACCTCCTCTTCGCGGACGCGAAGTATGCCGACGTCGTCGAGCAGGTCATCTACAACGGCTTTCTCTCCGGCTGGGGTTTGAGCGGCGACAAGTTCTTCTACGTCAATCCGCTCGCGAGCAATGGCAAGCACCACCGCGAGCCGTGGTATCCGTGCGCCTGCTGCCCGCCAAACGTGATCAGGTTCATCCCGCAGCTTCAGGGAATGGCGTACGCGACGTCTCAGGGCAAACTGTTCGTCAACCTTTATGGATCGAGTGAAGCCCGCATTGGCAAAGACGTTCGCGTGCGACAGGAAGCGAACTATCCGTGGGACGAAATCGTCAAGCTGCATGTCGATAGCCGCGCAAACCCGCTGGCTGTTCATCTTCGCATCCCGGGCTGGTGCAAAGGTGCTTCCATCAAGGTCAATGGCGAACGTACCGAGCTTAAGGTGAGCAGCGGCTATGCGATTCTCCCGGAGCGCAAGTGGGACGGCGAAAGCGACACGATCGAGCTTCGCCTCCCCATGCCGATCGAGCGGGTGAAAGCGGATCCCCAGGTCAAAGCGGATGAAGGCCGCGTCGCTCTCCGCCGCGGGCCGATCGTGTACTGCGCGGAAGCCGTGGACGACAACAACCGAGTCAGCAACTTGATCCTCTCGCCGGATGCCAAGCTGCAAGCGGAACATCGCGACGATCTTCTGGGCGGCGTCACGATCATCAAAGGCAACGTGCAGGCGCGACAGCAAGAGGATCAACCGGTGCGGGGCGTGGAGTTCCAGGCGGTACCGTATTACGCATGGGACCACCGCGGTGCCGGCGAAATGGCCGTATGGCTCGCGGAGGATGTTCAGCACGCCAGGCCGCTTCGCACTCCAACCATCGCAAACACTTCAAAGGCCTCAGCCTCTCACGTGAACGATTCCCTCGAAGCGTTGAGCGACGACGCCAACATCAACTCGTCGCACGACCGCGAGATTCCGCGTTTCACGTGGTGGGATCACAAAGGAACGAGCGAGTGGGTGCAGTACGATTTTGAGAAGCCCGCCACGATTTCCGCCACCGAAGTGTATTTCTTCGATGACACCTCCGTTGGCGGCCACTGCGCGCCGCCGCAGAGCTGGAAGCTGCTGTTCAAAGACGGTGACGAGTGGAAACCGGTCGAGGCGCAGTCGGATTATCCGGTCGCGGTCGATCAATTCAGCGGCATTCGTTTCACGCCTGTCACCACCAGCGCCTTGCGGCTCCAAGTCCAGCTCCAGCCCAACGCCTCCGCCGGCGTACTCGAGTGGCGTGTGAAGTAAGCCAAAGGTATTCACTTTCCCGTGCTCGGGACAGGGCGGGGGTGGGGGTGTCCGGACACTTGGACCAGAAGATCAGCCCTGCGACTGCTTCACCAGCGTCTGAAGCGTCGCCTGCGCATTGCCGTTCTCAAGTGCCTCGATCGACATCCGCATCCCCTCGTTTAGATCATTCACTCTTCCCGCCACCACCAGCGCCGCCGCGGCATTAAGCGCTGCAATATCGCGCTTCGGCCCAGGCTCGCCCGCAATCACGCGCTGGAGCGCATCCGCCGCCTCTTCCACGCTGTTCACCACCAGATCCGACAGCCGCGCATAGGCGATCCCCACCGATGCCGGGTCAAACGTCCGCGTCTCGATGTGGCCGCCCTTCAACTCACTGATGCGCGTCGGGCCGAGCGTCGACAGCTCGTCCAATCCATCCTGCGCATGCACGACCCAGGCCCGCTCGCTGCCCAGCGCGCGCAGCACCACCGCCAGCCGATCGGTCAGCTCCGGTGCGAACACGCCCAGGAGCTGATGTCGCGCGCGGCCAGGGTTCGTGAGCGGCCCTAGCAGGTTGAAGATCGTCGGGATGCCCAGGCTGGTTCGCGCCGTCGCCACGTGCTTCATCGCAGGATGATGCGAGCGCGCAAACGCAAAGCAGATGTTCGCTTGCGCGAGGCACCGGCCCAGAACTTCTGGCCCCACCTCCAGCTTCACGCCCATTGCCTCGAGCACGTCGGCCGATCCGCTCTTGGATGAAGCGGACCGATTGCCATGCTTCACAACTTTCACCCCGCAGGAAGCGGCGATGATCGCCGCCGCGGTGGAAATGTTGAAGGTGCCTTTGACGTCGCCGCCGGTCCCGCAGGTGTCGAGGATGACCGCCGCCTGGTTGTCGCAGGAGACGGGAATCACCTTCTCCCGCATGACCGAGGCCGCCCCCACGAGTTCCTCTGCCGTGGTCCCCTTCGAGGCCATGCCAACCAGCAGGCCGCCGATCTGCGCCTCGGAAGCCTGGCCGGACATGATCAGCTCAAACGCCGTGCGCGCTTCGTCGCGGGTGAGGTCTTCTCGCCGGGAGAGCTTCAACAGAGTCGGCTGTAATGATCCCATTGTGCCGATGCTAACCACGAGGCGCCGCTTCTTGTAGGTGCGACGCCGGCGTCGTACGTTCCCGCGGCGGCTATTCGACCAATCTCGCCCCGGCTGTGGCAGTTGTCGCAAATATCTCCGGCTTCTTCCCAAACTTCTCCTGATATTTCTCCCCCAGCGCCCTTTCCAGCGGCTCCACCGCCCTTGGCTGCGCCAGCGCCACGATGCATCCGCCGAACCCCCCGCCGGTCATACGCGCCCCATAAACTCCCTTTACGCGCATCGCCTCTTCCACGAGGAAATCCAACTCCGGCACGCTCACTTCGTAATCATTGCGCAGCGAATTGTGGCTCTTCACCATAAGTTCCCCCACTTCCTCGTACGCCTTCTGGGTCAGCTTATTGGCTGCATCCGTCGTCCGCAGGTTCTCCGTCACCACGTGATGACACCGCCGCCAGACCACGTCGTCCATTTTTCCCTTCGCCGCCTCGACCTGGTGCACCGTGACATCTCTCAGGGCGCGAACCTCTGGATTCTCCTTTTGGAAAAACGTCACCCCCTCCTCACACTGCCTGCGGCGCTGCGCGTACTCGCCGCCGGTGAGTTTGTGCTTCACCATGCTGTTGGCCACCACCACGCGCAGCTCGCGCGAATCGATCGGCACAAAACGCTGTGACTTGTCGCGGCAATCGAGCAGCATTGCGTGCCCCTCCTTTCCGGCCGCAACGATGGTCTGATCCATGATCCCCACCGGCACGCCCGCATATTCGTGCTCCGCCTTCTGCGCCAGGAGCGCCAGCCGGCCCGGATCCATCTCCAGCCCCGCCAGCGACAGCAGCGCCACGCCGGTCCCCACCTCGACCGCAGCGCTACTGGAAAGACCTCCGCCCAGCGGCAGCGTGTTGTCCATCAGCGCATCCATGCCCACCAGCGGGATTCCCGCCCCGAGCAGCTCCGCGGCGATTCCCTTGGAATAGTTCGCCCAATCCGGATCGCCGGGCTTGATCTTTTCGGAAAGCGAGAACTCCACCACTTCCCCAGGAAACGCCGTCGAAGCGACCCGCACCTTCGCGTCGTCCCGGCCGCGGCACGCGATCATCACGTTTGGCTCAATCGCCATCGGGAACACAAACCCATCGTTGTAATCCGTGTGCTCACCGATCAGGTTCACCCGCCCCGGCGCCCGCACGATATGGACTCTTCCGCCGTCGCCGAAAACCTCTGCAAATCGCCGCTTCAGGGAATCGTGCGCCTTGTCCATCCGCGCGACTCTAAAAGACCCCCCCACAGCCGGTCAACCCGCGAATGTTGGCGCGTTTCCCGGCGCAAGCAGGGCATCACGCGCATGCATCCTGCTCTCCTTCTTTTCCACAAGGCAGCCCCTACAGAAAACGCGTTCCTCCGATACACTATCGCCCGCCTCATGGACCAGAACCTCGACTTCCTCCGCGGCAAGTTCATCGTCTTCGACGGCAACGAAGGCTGCGGAAAATCTACGCAGGCGCGCCTGCTCCGCCAGCACCTGGAAACGCACAACATCCAAACCCTCGCCGTCCACGATCCCGGCGCCACGCGCCTCGGCGAGCACATTCGCGAGCTCCTGCTCAACCCGGAAAACACCGATATGGCCATGCGCTGCGAGATGCTCCTGTACATGGCATCCCGCGCACAGATGATGTGCGAGAAGATCCTGCCAGCGCTGGCCAGTGGACTGTGCGTCATCTCCGATCGATTCGTCTCCTCCACTCTTGCCTACCAACTCGGCGGCGACGACCTCACATTCGATGAGATCCGCGCGGTGGCCGATGTCGCGATCAAGAAGCGGTGGCCAGACCTGACGCTGATCTTTGACCTGCCGGTCGAAAGCTCGTGGGCTCGCGTGCGTCCGAAGTTCACCTTGTTTCCTGACGATCCCACGGCTGGACTGGATCTTGACCGCATCGAACAGCGCTCGCGCACTTACCATGAACAAGTGCGGCAGCATTATCTGGATCAGGCGCGCCGTGACTCGGTTCGCTATCGCATCATCAATGCGGACCGCCCACTGCAGGCCGTTCATGAAGACGTGCTGCGCACGGTTGATCAGCTTTCTGCGAGGTAGCTGCTCGCACTGAACGATCAAAATCGGCGTTTCGGTCGCGCCACCCACTACGAGTTCCCTCATGACGTCGCACCGCATTGTCATTATTGGGATAGGCGCTGTAGCCGAAGCCATTGCTCAAAGCATTGAAACCTTACCCGGCGCGAAGCTCGTCGCCGGCTCCTGCCGAACGCGCGAGAAGGGCGAGACATTCGCGGCGCACCACACGTGCAAGTGGTATTCAGACGCTGATGAGATGCTGCGGGCGGAGAAACCAGCCGTCGCGATTGTCGCGACGCCCAGCGGAGCCCATCTTGAAGCGGTTCAAGCGTGCGCGCGTCACGGCGTTCATGTCCTGTGCGAGAAGCCGCTGGAGATCACGACGGCGCGCATTGATCGGATGATTGCATCGGCACGTGAAGCGAAGATCATCCTGGGTGGGATTTTCCCCCAGCGCTTCAACCCCGTCGTCCGCACCATCTACGACGCCGCCCGCGCGGGTCGTTTTGGATCGGTTTCGTTGATCAGCGTCGCGGTACCCTGGTGGCGCGATGACGCCTACTACGGCGGTGGACGCTGGCAGGGTACCAAAGCTCTTGACGGCGGCGGGGCTCTCATGAACCAGGGGAGCCATTCCGTCGACCTCCTGCAATGGCTCGCCGGCGCAACGATGCCGGATCTTCCCGCGGAGGCCAATCCCGTTGAAGAAGTGTTCGCGTTCACCGCGAGACGCGGACGCGAGCCGAAGCTGATCGAAGTCGAAGACACTGCGCTTGCCGTCGTTCGCTTCCGCAACGGCGCCGTCGGGCAAATTCTCGCGGCCACCAGCATGTATCCGGGCGCCCACCGCCGGCTGATCATCGCGGGGCGTGATGGCCTCGCGGAACTGGTGGAAGACACGCTCCAGCAGTTCAAGTTTCGGTCTGAGCAGCCGCAGGATGAGCAGATCCGACAGCAGTTTGGGCAGTCAACCCACCACGCAGGCGGATCGTCTAATCCGATGGCGTTCAATTTTGACAACCACAAGCGGAACATCGCTGCGTTTCTCGAAGCCGTTGAGCAGAATCGCCAGCCGGACCTTGGCGCCCCTGAAGCCGGCAAAGCCGTGCGGATTATCGAAGCATGCTATGAATCCGCGGAGACGGGGAAGCCTGTGCAGCTCGCGTGAAATTGGTTCGGCGGCGCGCGGCGCAGAAGTGCCTCGCCAGCGGGGCCGCTGAACGGGAGGTGTGGGAACCCATTGGTGATTGAAGCAGTTACGCATCCAGGCGATCAATCCGCACCAGCGCCGCCTCGATCTTTGTCAGCAAGCGCTCGAGGTTCACGGGTTTCGTGTCGTAATCATCGCACCCGTATGCCAGCGCCCGCTCGCGATCACCTTCGAGCGCGTTGGCCGTGAGCGCGATGATGGGAATCTCGGCCGTGGAAGGATCTGTCTTCAGCGTGCGCGTGGCTTCACCGCCGTGAATGTCCGGCAGGCGCATGTCCATCAGGATCACGTCCGGCAGGATCCGCCGGGCCATCGTTATCGCCTCGCCGCCGCCGATGGCGATACTCACCTTGTGCCCGCGCTTGGCCAGCCGGCGCGAGAGCATGTCGCGGTTCATCTCGTTGTCTTCCACCAGCAGGATTCGCCACATGCTCGCCTCCTACCTCGCCGCCGCCGAAAGATCAGACGCCCGCGCCGCCGGTGTTTCATTCAGTCGCATCGGGAGCGTAACAGTGAAGGTTGAACCCTTGCCCGCCGTGCTCTCAACGGTGATGTCTCCGCCCATCGCCCGGCACAGCTGCCTGCTGATCGCCAATCCCAGCCCCGTCCCGCCGAACCGACTCGAAGTCGACGCGTCCGCCTGCGCAAACGGCTGAAACAGGTTCCGCATCTGCTCGGATGTCATCCCAATGCCGCTGTCTCGGATCAAAAACATGCACGAACCGGAATCGCACCGCACGGAGAATCGGATCACGCCCCGGCTCGTGAACTTGCACGCGTTGCTCAGCAGATTCAGCAGCACCTGCCGCAGCTTTGCCAGGTCCGCCTCAACGTCCACCACGTCGGTCGGCCGCTCGATCTCCAGCTTGTTCTGGTTCCGCTCCGCCAGCGGACGTATGGTGCTCGCACAATCGAGCATGAGCTGCCCCACGTCGAACGTCTCGGGGTGCAGCGCCATCTTCCCCGCCTCCACCTTCGACAGATCCAGCACGTCACCGATCATCGACAGCAGCAGCTTCGCAGCGGAGCCAATACGCTCCAGATCCTGCACGTTCTGTGTTTGTCCTGACGCTTCGGCATCCTCACGCAGCATCTCGCTGTACCCGATGATCGCGTTCAGCGGCGTGCGCAGCTCGTGGCTCATGTTCGCGAGGAACGCGCTCTTCCCCCGGCTCGACGCCTCCGCCGCCTCCTTCGCCTGCTTCAGTTCCTGGGCGACGCGGTGCTTCTCCGAAAGATCGCTGCCGATGCCGAGGTACCCGGTGATCCGGCCGTTCTCATCGCGAATCGGCGTCACCGACAGCAGCACCGGATAGCGCGTTCCATCCTTGCGGATGTGCGTCCACTCTCGCTCGTCCGGCAGACCCAGCCGCGCCTTGGCCACCATCGTCTCC
The DNA here is from genome assembly GCA_036387255.1 of Tepidisphaeraceae bacterium. Taxonomy (GTDB): domain Bacteria; phylum Planctomycetota; class Phycisphaerae; order Tepidisphaerales; family Tepidisphaeraceae; genus DASVUC01. The sequence continues at coordinate 44,140 of DASVUC010000018.1, forward strand.
ATCCCCGGTTCGAGAGGCCGCCCAAGCTCCTGTGAAAGCTGCCTCGCGTACGCTTCAATCTCCCGCCGCTCGTGGAAGATTGCCGGGGTCACTTTGCCGACAACTTCTTCCGCGGAGTAACCCAGCCACCGCTCCGCGGCTCGGTTAAAGGTCTGGATTACGCCTTCCAGGTTTACCGCCACAATGGAGTAGTCTGCCGCCTCGAAGATCGCATCCTGAAGTTGCGTCGTCGCCAGCAGCGATTGCTCCGCCGCCCGCCGCCGCTTCTCGTAGTTAAGCAGCAACAGAAATCCCACCACCAGCACGGCGAATTCGACACCGGTGAAAACGCCGAACGTCAGGCTCCCCTCTCGCCAATTCTCAAATGCCGCGTCGCGCGATCTGGCAATCTCCCGGTACTCCATCTGCTCTAAGTGAGCGACCCGCCCGCGGATGTCGTCCATGATTTCTTTGCCCCGCCGGCTGCGAACATCGTCTACTGCTTCCTCGGTTCGCCCGCTGCGGAACAGGGCGATCGTCTGGGCCGCGAAATCCAGCTTGTCCTCCGCCAACTCCGCCAGCTCGTTCACCTTTGCCAGCGTTTCCGGCTCGTTCGCTTCCAGCGATCGCAGCTCATTGAGCCGCTGTCGGGCGGACTCCCCCGCGCTCTCGTACGGCTCCAGAAATTCCTCGTCGCCCGTCAGCAGATAGCCGCGCTGTCCCGTTTCAGCATCCTGAATCGCTGACAGCAGCGCGTGCAGCGCGAACAGCGCGTCCTGTGAATGACGCATCTGTTCAGCCGACGCAAAGTAGCGCGTGCCGAGCTGATAGGAAACGAGCCGAGCCGCCAACAGCAGCAGGAGCACCAGGCAGAACAGAAGCGTAAGAACGTTCTTCGGCAAAGACTTCATGCAGCATCCCCCCGCAACACGGAGGTGAACCTACTTTCGCGGCCGCGCATCCGCCGACGTCAGTCCTTCGCGAATTGCGTATCGAGTCAGCTCCGCGACGTTGTGGATATCCAGCTTATCCATGATGTGCTGCCGGTGCGTGTCGATCGTCTTCACGCTCACCGACAACACTGCCGCAATTTCCTTTGTGCTCTTCCCCTCGGCGATAAGCTGAAGCACTTCCCGCTCCTTCGCCGTCAGCGGCGACGCCATCGACGGTTCCGGTGAGGATAAATTTCGCACGACGACGCCGGCAATATCCGGACTCAAATACGTTCGGCCGGTGAGAACCGTCCGGATGGCTTTCACAAGCTCCTCAAAGGCGCAATCTTTCAGCAGGTATCCCGAAGCCCCTGCCTGGAACATTCGCCGCACCACCGGACCGTCCGACTGCATCGACAGAGCCACCACCTTGATCGATGGATCCGCATCCAACACCTGGCGTGTCGCCTCAACGCCGTTCAGGTCGGGCATCGCGATGTCCATCACGATTACCGTGGGCGAAAGCTCCCGCGCGAGCTGAACCGCGGTTCGACCGTCCTCCGCTTCTGCGACCACTTCCATGTCGTGCTGCTTGGCGAGCAGGCTGCGCAGGCCGTCCCTGATGATTTTATGATCGTCCGCGAGAATAATGCGAATGCTCACGGCAAAGCTCCGTGTAAACCTGCGTCATCCCAGTCGTCAGCAAGTGCAGTTCCGCGCGCAGCAGAAAGACGTGTGCGAATTGGTGAATGCGCGGACAGAGCCTAAGAGGACTCCCGACGCAGGTGCATCGGGTGAAATACCGAAATCCCCAACGGGGTCAGGATTTGCCTTCCACCGCCATCGCGGCAGCGGCGTCCGCCGCCTTCTGCTGGCCATTCTGACGCAACGGAGCATAGATGGTCGTTTGGGTTCCTCGTCCAGCCAACGAATCAATTTCCACCCGTCCCCCCACGTAATCCATCTGCTCTCGGATACTGAAAAGGCCGAACCCGCCGGTGGAAGTCACAGCATGCCCGGTCTTTTGTGGATCAAATCCCACCCCATCATCCCGCACTCCCACTTTCACAAAGGAATCTTCCCGGCTGATCGAAACGGCCACGTGCTTGGCCCGCGCGTGCTTTGCGACATTGTGCAGCAGTTCCCGCACCGCCTGGAAAACGATAACCCGCATCTCCTCATCCAGCGGCTTAGGCTGGCGATCATCCGCGAAGAACGGCTCCAGGCCGTGCTTATGCATGTCCTCGACCAGGTTCTCAATCGCAGTCTCCAGGCCGAACTCATACAAAATTCTGGAGCCCAGCTCGAACGTCAGCGATCGAATGTGCACGATCGCCTTCTCCAGCGCCGAGCGAATTTCTTCCAGGTTCTTCGATTTCTCCACATCCGAAGCCACCATCTCGTGGAACGCGCCCAGGCGCATCTTCACCAGCGCCAGGCTCTGCCCGATCTCATCGTGCAAGCCCCGCGCTATTCGTCGCCGCTCGCGCTCTTCCGCAATGGCAACCTGCGAGGTGAGCGCGCGAAGCTTGCCCTGCGACGCGAGAAGCCGCTGATGAGCCGCCCGGCGCTCCGCCACTTCTTCAATCAGCAGCGCGTTCGATTGCGCCAGCTCCGCGGTGCGATCGTGCACGCGACGCTCCAGTTCATCCGCGGTCTGCCGCAGGAACTGTTCCGCGTCGCGACGCTCGGTCACGTCCACACACGACCCGATGTATCCCGCGAACCCGTCCGGCGTGAAGCGGGGAACGCCCGTTCCATAGAGCCAGCGGTATTCTCCATCGTGCCGGCGGATGCGGTAATCCTGAAGGAACTTCTCGCGGTTGGTGAACGCCTTCTGCCACGCCGCCAGCGTGCGCTCACGGTCGTCCGGATGCAGACCATCCGTCCAGCCGAAGCATTGTTCCTGAACCAGCGTGCGCCCGGTGAAATCGGTCCACGAGCGATTCACGAACGAGCACATCCCGTCCGGGCCGGTCATCCAAAGCAGCACCGGCGCATGATCCGCCATCGTCCGGAAGCGCTCCTCGCTCTCGCGCAGCGCGTTGTTGGCGCGGCGCAGCATGTCTGCCGCGTTGCGCCGCTCGGTGATGTCGATGCAGGAGCCAATCAACCCGATGAAATCCCCGCCGGGCGTGTAGCGCGGCATGCTCGTGTCGAGGATCCAGCGGTACTCGCCATCGTAGCGTCTCAGCCGATATTCCGTCTCCATCGGCTCCCGCCTGCGCCTGGCTTCATCGAACGCCTTGGCACAGTGAGCCCGATCATCCGGATGAATGCTTCCCAGCCAGCCGAAACCCAACTCCTGCTCCAGCGTGCGCCCTGTGAACTTCAGCCATGATTTGTTGAGAAACTGGCAAGATCCATCAGGCGCGTCGATCCAGAGGAGCATGGGTGAGCTGTCTGCCATCGTGCGGAAGCGCTCCTCGCTCTCTCTCAGCGCTTCGTTGGCTGTCTGCAAATCCGCCGTCCGTTCGGCCACGCGCTGCTCCAGCTTTTCGTTAGCCAGCCGCATCGCCTCGCGCGCCCGCTGCCGTTCCGTGATGTCGCGCACGATCATGAGCACGGCGGGCTTTCCCGCGATTTGGAGCATCTCGGCGCCGACAGCGACCGGAAACATTTCACCGTCCCGCCGCCGCGCCAGCGCTTCAAAATCGCGCAGCACGCCATCGCGCTTGAGCTCAACGATCGCGCGATCGCGATCCGCGGGATCGGCAATAATTCCCAACTCCAGCCCGGAGCGGCCCATCAACTCCTGCCGCGCATAGCCGAACATCCGCCCGAAGTTGTCGTTGACGTCGATGATCTTCCCCGTCTCGCGGTCGCTGATCGCCAGCCCGTCCATGTGCGAACGAAACGCCTTCTCGAAGCGCTCTTCTGAAAGCCGCAGCGCCTGCTCGACGCGCTTGCGCTCCCCGATCTCAGCCGCCAGCTGCGCATTCGCCTGTGCCAGCTCCTTCGCGCGAGCTGAGCTTTCTGCAAGCTTCTTGATCTTCAGGCACGTCTCGATTCGCGCCAGCAGCACCGGCAGGTTCACCGGCTTCACGACGTAGTCGTTCGCCCCCGCCGCGAATCCGGCCACCACGTCTTCCGAATCCACCATCGCCGTCACCAGGATGATCGGCAGCAGGTCGGCGCTCCACGACTTGCGCAGTTGCTCCAGCACCTGCATCCCGCTCATCTGCGGCATGTAAACATCCAGCAGGATCAGGTCCGGCATGCGATTCTGGATGGCGCTGAAGCACGATGATCCGCCGTCGCAGCTCTCGACGCTGAACCCTTTGGCGCCGAGTCGCCGAGTGAGAATGTCCCGGCTCAGCGCTTCGTCGTCGACGATCAGGATGTGTGCAGGATCTGACATGATGCGCCGGGTCGAGCTCTCTCGGCGTTGCGACCCGCAGTGCCCTCAATAGATAGGCTTAATATGCGGAGCAACGGATGGGTGTTCGCGCCGGCATTGAATGAAAACGATATTTGATTGGTGTCGGAAGTGTTGCCAATTCCGCGGCTTAGGCTACGGGGCGATTCTTGAGCAAATCCCGGATCTCCATCAGGATCGACTCTTCCCGCGTCGGCGCGGGAGGTACTTCCGGCGCCGGCTGCGGCTTGCGCCGCGCGCGGTTGATCACCTTCACCACCAGAAAAATTGCCAGCGCCTGGATGACAAAGTTGATGACCGCATTGATGAACCTGCCGTACCGGATCGCGACGTCTTCCTTCAGTTCCGAACCGCTGATGAAGTGTTTGCTCCCCTTTTGCTGAAGGACCAGCCGTTTGTCCTGAAAGTCCAATCCGCCGGCAACCCACCCCAGCGGCGGCATCATGATGTCCTGCACCAGCGACGTCACCAGCGCGCCAAACACCGCGCCGATGATCACGCCCACCGCCAGATCCAGCACGCTTCCTTTAAGCGCGAACTCCTTAAATTCGGCAATGAAGCCGGCCATGTCGTCTCCGTTTGTTGTGTCCGAGTGGGTAATGTAGCGGACTGAGACGTGCAATGGCTACTCTTCGAGCTGTTCATCCCCAGGTTCGCGCGAGCGGAGCTTGGCAATTTCAGGATTGTTCTCCAGCGCCGTCAGCCCCAGGCGCAGCGCATACTTCGTCAACTCCGCGATGCTGTGGATGTCCAGCTTGGTCATCAGGTGCTGTCGGTGCGTGTCGACCGTTTTCGGGCTTACCCCCAGCACCCGAGCGATTTCCTTTGTCGTCAAACCCTCGGCAATGTGCCGCAACACATCCTGCTCGCGCCGGCTCAGAGGCGTTCCCGTGGGTGACCCAAGCTGCTTCACGATCACATCCCCGAGCCCCTTTCCCAGGTAAACCTCGCCGCGCATGACGGTCTCCAGCGCCTGGTTTACTTCATCTGAGGCGCAATCTTTCAGCAGATACGCCGACGCTCCCGCCTCGAGCATCCGCCGGACGATGACCCCTTCTCCGTGAACGGAGAGTGCGATCACTCGCGTGCGTCCGCCCGCGCGAATCTGCCGCGCCGCTTCAATGCCGTTCAGCTTCGGCATGCCGATGTCCAGGATCACCACATCGGCGTCGGCTTCTTTCGCCTTGTTCACCGCCTCTTCGCCGTCGGATGCCTCGGCAACGACCTGCACGTCAGGATTGCCCACCAGCACGCTGCGCACGCCCTGACGAAAGAGCTCGTGATCGTCTGCCAGAAGCACTCGAATGGCCACTGATCTGTTTCCTTGCCTGTGAAGTGAAAGGACAAAAACACCACGCCGTCACGGTGGTCGTGGCGGCGTGGCGATAGGTCTCATGCTGAGAGCTCGACGCGCCTGCCGCCCTCCGGCATCCAGCGACGCCCGTCTCAGTATCGACGAAAGTTATGGCTGCACAACATCACCAGCCATCGGGTTTGTCACTGATGCTGGCGGTGTTTCCGGCTGATTTTCCGCGAGTTTCACACCGAAAAGGGTTAACTCTGTTAACCGCGCAAGACGCTTTGGGACAGGTGCGGTCAGTGCTCGACCACGATCTTGACTACGCCCGCCAGCGTTGCACCGGCGGCGACCATTCCGATCAAAATCCAGACGAAGATGACCGCCGCCTCGCGCGGTACTGTTGTCATTGATTGGCACTTCACGGACTTGTAAACAATGGAAACCCCCGCCGCGAGCGGAAGGATCAGCCACGGCCAGTAGTTCCAGATCGGCAGCGGGTAGACGAACGGAACGTAGTCCGACGACGCCCCCACGATCGGCACATGAAGAACGGATAAGAGAAAAGTGGCGACAGCAAGCTTCATGTGAGTCTATCGGTTCCCGTAATTCCCCGCCCGGTGGGCCGAGTCGATGATCGCCAGCAGGTTGAGCATCCCCGCAACGGCGGTGTACAGCGTTCCGATCTCCGCGATCCGGCTCTTGGATTGCACGTTCTTGTACATCGGGCTCCTCGACGCCACATCCGATGCATAAGCGGAACCCAACCCGATCGGGCCTGTGAGCGCCTGACCCAGAAACCAAGGCTTTTGCAGCACACGCGAGACGAAGCCCCCTGGCCCGCTCATGTCCGGGGCTTCCACGCAGCGCACGCCTGCGATCAGAATTCCCAGTATGAAGAGGATGACAACGGTTATGCCGATGGTGACGCCGCGCGTGCGCTGGCCGATCATCCAGTACCCGCTGCCGGGCACGAGCCACGCCATCAGGGCGACAAGAGGCGGAGAAGGCAAATCGCGCGAAGCCATGTGGTGCAATACTTTAGCCAGATTAGGCGGCGTGGGTAGGGGGGCCGTACGGATCGACGAAGTTACTGCTTCTTCACCGACGTGACCTGCCCCATCAGGAAGGTCACCGCCACCGTGTCTCCCACGGAGATTGACCCGCACGCGTGCTGCGGCGCGCGGATCGCCATCGCGCTGGCCTGGCCCTCTTTGGTCACGTGCAGTTCGTAATACAGATCGCCGTGAATGGTGAATGGCCGGATGTTGTGCACCGTGACCGTCCAGGAGCCGACCATGGGGGGTTGCATTACTTCTCCTTCGCTTCAGCCGCGTGCAGCAATTCACGCAGTTTCTGTTCGCCCAGCGGCCCGACATGCTCTTTCACCATGAAGCTCTCGCGAAATTCGGCGCCAAACTTCCGGTCGAACTTCCAGTTGATCATCGCGACGGCGCACATGGAAAGCAGCGCTCCGAGGCTCGCCAGCGCCATGTCCTTCTGCGCATCCCAGGGATCGCCCTGCGAGCCGACATACGCCTGCCCAAGGTCGCCTCCCAGCAGCACCGCCGCCGTCCACTCGATCAGTTCGTAAACTGCACTGAACGAGATCGTCAGATCGAGCGGCAAATAGTATCCCCAGAACCCTCGCGCTCCCGCAACCCGCAGGAAGACCTCCCGGATGGGATACGCCAGAAGGAACCCGAAGCTGAAGTGCACGACGCGGTCGAAGTTGTTTCGCTGCCAACCGAGCAGCGAATTGAGCGAGCGCCCCGAGACTTCCGTCGTCCAACGGTCGTAAGGCACCAGCGAGTATGTGTAGTGCGCGCCGATCGTGTGCAGGCACAGAAACACGAAGATGCACGTGTAGGAGATATTGCTCAGCGGAAACCGGCGGTGCGTGACGATCAGGAAAGCCAGAAACAACGCCGTCAGCGCGTTCTCCAGCATCCAGTCCTTGATGTCCAGGGGGTGAATGGCCCAGCCGATGGCGTAGATCAGAAACAGCACCAGCAGGGCCAGCGGGTACCGCGGGTTGAACAGGAAGTTCATCACGCTCTTGAGCGCTGACGTTACAGCAACTTCTGCCCATTTTCACCCAGCACGTGGCTGAAAAGCCTTAAGCCGGTTCCAGCGCTCCCCACCGCTGCTCCGGCGAGTATAGACAAACCTGTCATGCATGAACCGATGCCCATTGGGCACCAGATCTTCTGGCTGCTGCTGCTCGCGGTGCCCGTTGCCTGCATCGCGCGCACGGTGGTTTACGAAGAGATCTTCCGCGAGCCGCGCGAGTGGTGTAAGCACAAGAGCGAGTGCGCAAATAACTTTCTCGCCCGCAAGTTCTTCTATCTTTTCACCTGCGAATACTGCTTTAGCCACTGGGTGACGCTGTTCTTTCTGATCCTGATGCGCTTCCGCCTGCTGGTCGATGACTGGCGTGGCTACATCATCGCGCTGTTCTCGCTGGTCTTCGTCGCCAATGCGTACATGAACGTCTACGCCCGCCTGCGCGTCGACATCCAGAAGGGTAAAGTCGAAATCAAAGCCCTCGAGCTAACCACTAAAGAAAACGGCAAAGACTAGTTCTTATTTTTTTCGTGGCACGGGCGCTCGCCCATGCTACGCGTTGCGGCTAGCGGTTTGCCATCGCCAGCCGATCCCGAATCGTCGGCCACGCCAATGGCTCCTGTCCATCCATCGGGATGTACAGGCTGTTGTGATCTGCCTTGATCAGCACGAAGTCATTCACACCTTGAAGCTGCGTGCTCTTGACCAGCACCGGCCCATCGGACCGGCCGGTGCGCTGGCGAGCGTTGTCCGCGACGTGGTGCAGGCCGCTGGTGATCTGCCGCAATCCCCACCACGACCGCGCCCGCCTGGGAATGACATTAGCCGTCCCATCCAGCACATCCGCCTCATAGCGGCGCGCCATGTTGTAGTTGCCCGCGACGATGGTGTAGTGCACGCCCGCGCGTCGGGGCTGGTAATTCAATTCGGTCAGGAACTTGCTGGAGGGTTTCAAATCCCGCCCGGCCTCGCCCAGGCCGTCGGTGATCATCCAGCTCAGGCGCCACTTCGGCTCGCTCTTCCAAAGCTCGTAATGCTCGCGCATCTCGAGCCCCACGCGATACGCCGCCCATTTGGAGCCCTGGTTGGGGGTGCCGAGCATGATGAGGTGATTGACATTGCCCACATAGCGCTCGCCTTCCACGTACGCCCGCGCAACCAGACCACCCATGGAGTGGGCGATCATGCTCAGCGGCACGTTCGGATGCTTCGCGCGAAGCGCTCTCATCTCATCCGCCAGCAGGTTGACCGATTCCTCGATCGGGCCGTCACTGGGATAGGTGAAGTAAGCGACCTGGTAGCCCTCCTTGCCCAGCAGATCCGCCATCGACCACCAGTTGGACTTGTTGCAATCCAGCCCGTGGACAAGCACCACCATCCGCCGGCGCTCGTCGATCGTTTTCGGCAGCGACAGTCCCCAGAGCAGCTTCTGCTCGGCATAAGCCTTGGGCGCGATGTTTTCCGTAAACACGCGAGCCGCGTGTTTGGCCGAGTCGCAATTCCGCGGCAGCTTCTGTGGATCGACGCTGAGCGTCAGCGCCTTCTGATTGACGTCAATGTGCGCCCCTTGTCCGAGCGACTCATTCACGGCCGTGACAAAGTTCGATCCTTCGAGGCTGCTCAGGTTCACGGTGTACGAACCCCAGCCAACGCCGGGCAGGTGTAACTTCTCGAAAAGGGTGATCATCGCCTCATCCGAGCGCAGCCGGCCATCCTCCAGCCGGAACGTCGCTGAATGACTTTCAGCTCGTGCGACGGATACAAGCGAAAACAGGGCGAGAAGGGGGGTGAGAACAAAACGGCGCATTCATCCTCCGGGCTGCGGGCATCCTTGCCCGATGAAAGACAATCTACCTTTGCATCGGTTGGTTAGGAAGCACAAACTTCATTAGAAATCGCGCCTTCTTCCAGAGGCCCTCAAGAATCGAACAAGGAGAGTTGGTCCGCCGGCCTGGCGAGCTGCGCATCAAACCCCCGCATCCGCAGGTGCTCCGCAAACTCCGGAAACCCGTGATGCGTGAAGATCTTCTTCGGCCGAACCCGCTCCACCGTCTCCAGCAGTTCTTCAAAATCGGCGTGATCTGAAAGCGGCAGCGCGTGATCCACCCCGTACCGATAGATCGCGTTCTTCAGCAGCGCCCACCCCGTCATCACGATCCGGCAAGGGTTCTCAAACCGCGTGACAAAGCTGCTCCGTGCCACGTTCGGCGGCGCAACCAGCACGCCGCGCTCGTGAAGGTCAAGCTGCTTGGCGCCATGGAAATCGCCGTAGCTGTAGCGCCGAACCGGCCCCACCCCCGCGCCAAGCTCCTCATAGATCTTTGTCAGGTTGTACGCCGCCCCATGCTGCGTCACGACGAGCCCTGCATCCGTGAGAATCTTCGTAATCTCCTGCGCCTTCCCGAGCGAGTAGCCCATCACGATCGGCTGGCGGTTGTCCCGCAGCGCCTGCGTGACAGTCTCCACAAGCTGCTCTGCGATGAGCTTGGGATCGGGAAAGCGAAACTCTGGCAGCCCATAGGTTGACTCCATCACCAGGTAATCGGCATGCGCCAACTCCGCCCGCTCCACCGTCAAGCTCTCGCGGAGCTTGAAGTCGCCCGTGTACAGCAGCGTCCCCTCCGGTCGTGTCAGGTGCAGCATGGCACTTCCGAGAACATGACCGGCGGGAAGGAGCTGAATCGTCGTCTGCTCGTTGACCCGATGCATTTGGCGGTAGGGGAGCGCGATCGTACAAGACTCAAACGCCTCGGCCGCCCCTTCGCGCGCCAGCTCTTCATCATGCTTCAGCCGATGAGCCATCAGCGCCGCCGTCTGCTCCGTCGCGATCGCGCAATGATGCCGGCAGATGTGGTCTGAATGGGCGTGCGACACAAAGCAGTTTCCACGCATCTGGCGCGAATCCAGATACAGCCCCAGCCCCGCGATCTTCAGATCATCCGCCCACTCCAGCATGCCTCATTTTAGGTGGTGGCGACGCCCGGGTCGCGGCCGCCCGCATTGCATCGATCAATGCTTCAACATCTCAATCTGGACCTTCGGCACAATCGCCTCCACATCCTCCCGCCGTAGATATCCCGACACCGCCGTCATCGCATTCGCCGCCGCACACGCGGTCCCTAAGCGAGCCGCTTCGACCAACTCGTCCCCACGATCAAGCGCCGCCGCCGTACCCGCCGCATAAGCGTCGCCCGATCCGATCGGACTGACCACTTCAGTCCCCGGCGGCGCCATCTTCCAACGCGTACGCCCATCTGCGGCCACGGAACCCTCTTTCCCCATGGTGACGATCACATTTCGCGCACCCGTCTGCATGAGCCGGTTGATCCCCTCCCACAGATCCTCCGTCCCCACCGTCCTGGTCAGCTCCACGCGGTTCGGCTTCACGAGGAACGGCTTCTTTTCAAGCGCCAGCTTCAGCGGCTCACCGCTCGCGTCCACCAGCGCCCGCACGTTCTTCTCGTGCGCCCTCTCCACACACCATGCGTAAAAATCCTGCGGCGCGCCCGGCGTGAGCGACCCCGACAGCACCACCAGTCGCGCCTGCGCCAGAAGCCAATCGATTTTTTCCCGCAACCGATCCCATGCCTCCGCTTCGACCTGCTTCG
>DASVUC010000019.1:0-11099 GCA_036387255.1 Tepidisphaeraceae bacterium
ACCACCGTTTTTCTCACGAATTTCCGTCCGTCCCATCGTGCCGGAATCGCGCTCTTCCCGCAGGCAAAAACGCTCATCCACGACATCGAGCAGCAATCCGCCGCCCAGCATCTCCAGCGCATGATCGACCAGGCGCCCGAAGAGGACATTGATCGAAAGGTATACGAAAACGAGCTTCGCCTGCTCGAGACGATGAAGAACCCCGACGACAAGCTGGCGGAAAACGTCGACCTGTTCCCGCTGTTTGGTTACACGCCAGGAACCTCCGGCCTTCTCGTCTCCGCGCCCACGACGACCACGCTCATCGCCGGCGACGCGGTGCCAACTATCGATCATTTCCTCGCTGGACAAGTGCTGCCCGATACGTGGGACATCAAGATGGCCCACGAATCGCTGCGCGAGGCGTACGAGATCGCGGACCTGATCGTCCCGGGGCACGACAACCTCTTCCTCAACCCGCGGGCGCAGGGGATTTAGCCCGCAGCCATCGACCGGCATCCCGGAAGCGCGGCGGCCAGAGTGAGCCGGCGGCGCTGGACATCCATCTTAAAGTAGCAGCAGCACCGCGAACGAGATCACGAGGATGAAGTCAAACCCTCGCATGCAATCAGTTTGACGTTATTGCGACGACGAGGTTCTCGGCGCCGCGGTGGCGGTGCGGGATGTTGAACTGGCGCTGGTTCGCTCGCGGAAGAGAACCTGCCATTGGCCGTTCCCTTTCTTGCGGACTTCCGGCGTCGCTTCGCACTTCTCGCCCTGCCAATTGATGTACTGAAGCGTAGCGCCTTCGGTAACTTTTCGATCCGCGCCACCCACACCGGGACGGGAAAAGCCGAAGGTAATCGCGGGACCGGAGTCTTTGCCCGTGGAATGGACGATCAAGCGCGCGAGCCAGGTTGAGCCATCGTGGGTCTTGTATTCGAGGTCGCGCACGTTCAGCTTCTGCGCGTTGTCGCGTGCCTTGACGGACCAATAGGGATCGCTGCGGCCCAGCGAATAAACATTCCAAGGCTCAATTTGATTCGGCGTGGCGCTGAAGCAGCGGCCATCGGGCTTCTGGTATTCGATCGTTTCGACGCTGTTGAGCCATTGCCGGGACTGCTCGTTGATCTTGTGGTTCGTGCACGAGCAGACAAGCAGCGCGATGGCAGCCAGGGCACATTTGAAGATTCCGTTCATTGGCAAACTCCTTCCGCGGTCGGATATGACGGGCCCATGCTACGCGATTGTGCAAAAACACGCGACGGCGATGACAAGTGGCGTCCGGTTCGGCATCATCCCGGACATACATCATCGGAGGTGATCATGAGTCGCATGATTGGCTGGTTCGTGCTGCTGGCGATGTTGTTCTTCTGTGTCTCCGTGCGCAGCGATGATGTCCCGGCAACGCAGCCGACGACGGACGAGGAGAAAATCGAGGCATGGTGGAATGATCTTGAGAAAGAGGATCCCGAGGCGTCGCGGGCCCTGCTGAACATGGCGCAGAAGCCGGACCTGGTCATCCCGTTCCTCAAGGATCATCTAACGCCGCTGATCATCAACGCCGAGGAAGCGCGGAAGCTTATTGCGGATCTTGGCAGTGACGACGAGGGGGTTTGGAAGGCGGCGTTCGACAAGCTTTCGTACCTGGATCCGCGGCTCGCGATCGACCTCGAGACGCTCATGAACGAGAACAACGACATGCCCATCCGCAGCCGGCTGGTCGAGATTCTCTGCGACTACCCGGCAGAGACGTATGCCGGAAAGTACATCAGCCTGCACAAGTTCAGCAAAGAGAAAAACTACAACTTCACCAACAACAAAGGATCCTGGTGGGCGGAGTGGAACGTCGCGAAGCTGAACAAGGGCGGCACCAGCAAGAAAAAGTGGACGCGCGCCAACCGCGCCATCGTCCTGCTGGAGCATTTCAACACCCCTGAAGCGGTGGAGATCATCAAAGACATGACGAGCGGCCATCCTGAAGCGCAGCCGACAAAATCAGCACAGGAGGCGCTGGAGTTTCTGGAGAAGAACCGCCATTAATCTCGCCCACGACCTACTGCCGATCGACCGCTTTCACGATCCGCTCCTGCATGTCCTTGGCTGTGGGATTCGTGCCGGCGAGGAGATCGTTCATCAGGATCGAGAACGCATACCACGTACCGTCTTTCGCTTTGACGTATCCGGAGAGCGAACTGACGGCTTCGATGTACCCGCTCTTGGCGAAGACGCGCTGGCGGAGGTCGGAATTCTGGAAACGCTTCTCCAGCGTCCCGTCGACGCCCGCGATGCCCAGGCTGTCGAGAAAGATCTGCTTGTTGTTCGAAAAATAGTTGTACACGAGCAGCTTTGTCATCGCCGCAGCGCTGACGTCATTCTTTCGCGATAACCCGCAGCCGTCGTCGATGTGGAACTGCCCTTCGGCCGCTCCGATCTTTTTCAGGAATTGCGCGACTGCCGTTGGGCCGTTGGTCCAGGAACCGGGTTTGCCGGTGACCTCATGACCGAGGCGTTTGCACAGACATTCCGCATACAGGTTGACGCTGTTCTTGTTCGCACGACCTAGCACCGTGGTGATCGGCGTTTCCAGCGCCGCCATCAGATTCCAATCACCGGGTGATTGCTTCGCCTGCGCGCTTGCCGTGCGGTCGCGCTGCACGGCGCCGGTAACCTTGATCCCTTCGCGCGACAAAGTCTCGGCTAAAACGGTGGCGCAGTACAGCGCTGGATCCTGCACGGGAACCGAGATCGGATCGATGCTGTTGCGCTGCGCGGTGCCGGTGATGCTGACTTCGTTCTTGCCGGGGATACGACCCAGCCGAACAGCGTCACGACTGCCCATTACGGCGGAATTCTTCACGTCCAGGTAGCGCGTCGGCGGCTCCGTCTGATACCCCGCAAGCTGGCCGGCGCCAGTGGTCCTGATGAAGAAGTCAACGCAGTTAAGGTTCATGTTCACGCCGGCAATTTGCGCCGCGTACGACGAGTTCGCCCAGCGCCCGAGCCAGTTAGGGTGATAGAAAACTTCGTCGAAAATACTATCGTCGACGCTAACGTTGCGGACAGTGGTAACGCCCCGTTTCTTCAACTCCGCCGCCCACGTGCGAAAGACGGTGGTTGAGTTCCAGCCGCTTTTTTTCAGCAGCTCCATGTCCCCGATCGTGGGGTCGCCGTCGCCGATGAGGTACAGGTCCTGCTCGTGGTGAAGCAGGGTCGTCTTGAACTTGAAATCACTCCCCAGCCGATCGAGGGCGGCCGACGTTGTGAGCAACTTCAGGTTGCTCGCCGGCGTGAGCGGGATGTCGCTTTCGTGCGAGAAGATCGTCTTGGAGTCGGCGGCTGATGAGCCAAGCTTCACAATCGCGATGCCGACTTCCGCTTTGTTGAAATACTTATCCTGAAGGACAGCTTTGATTTCGCCGGCGAGATCGCGGCGCGACTCTCCGCTCCGCGCGTCCGCGTCGGCCGCTCGCGTTGCAGCCGCCGCGCCCAGGGCGGCAACCGACGCTATCAGAACCAGCATCCCTGCAAAATACGTCGCGATGCACTTCATGTGGGCGGGAATGGTAAAGGGAAATTGGCAGATGGCAAAGGGACTCGCCCCGCACAACCACGCGCCTATCTCAGAGGAACTGCATCAGTGTCCGCCGCTCGAATTGCCGCGACGAACGCGGCAAGCTTCTGCTCGTCCAGCTTGCCTTTCGTGCGGACGCCGGAACAGATGTCCAGCGCGTAGGGCGCAACCGCGCGGATCGCTTCGACAGCGTTGCCGGGATTCAATCCCCCGGCCAGGAAAACAGGTTTCTCGATACTCTCGCGAATTTTCCGGCTGACGCTCCAGTCATGCACGCGACCCGTGCCCCCCAGTTCTTTCACCGCCTGATTCGGCCGGCCGGAGTCCAGAAGGATCGCATCAACCTGGGGCGCAAGCTCAGCAGCTTCAACGAAACTCTCCTCACCCGTAACGTGAATGACTTGAACGATGGAAACACCCGGCAGCGCCTCGCGAATGGCGCCATAGCTGCCGCTCGTCAACCGATCGCAGATCTGGATGGTATTGCATCCCGTCATGCGCACGTGCGCGATGATGTCGTCTGCGCTCTGCCGGCAAGTCAGAAGAAACGACGCAACTCCCGGCGGAATGGTCCGTCGTATCCGTGCGATGTCCGCATCAGGAATGGGCCCCGGGCCGCTGGGCATTTGCGCGACCAGACCAAGACATGAAGCGCCGTAACGAACCGCCAGTGCAGCTTCGACTTCATCGGCGATGCAGCAGATTTTGAACCGCGTCATAGCCCGGGATTGTAGCCCTCGCGGCAACACATCCGCCCTATGAAGAATCAGACAACGGCACGCCGGTTGTGGGGGCGATGCCCATGCTGCGCTCTAGCGCTTTGAGAGCACAGCGTTCTCGTAAGCTTTCACTTCGCTGAGCCAGTTCGAACCCGTCGGGACATTTTGCGTTTGGCAGTGATGGTCCCACACCGCCCCGGCCGGCAGCGTCTTGATCTCCTCCAGCAGCGCCAGTCGCGATGTAAAATCCCCTTCCACTTCCATCTGCCTTAACTTCTCCGTCGGCTCCAGCAGGGCCATCAACAGCGCCTTCAGCATCGCCCGCGTTCCGATCACCCACGCCGCCACGCGGTTGATGCTGGCGTCGAAGTAGTCCAGTCCGATATGCGTGCGCGCAAGGTAATTTCCCCGCACCAGCTCTTCTGCAATCGCACGAAGGTCATCATTCAGGATTACCACGTGATCGCTGTCCCACCGAACCCCCCTGCTCACGTGCAGCAGAATCTCCGGCAAATGCGCCAGCACGCCGGAGATCTTGTCCGTGATCGTCTCCGTTGGGTGATAGTGCCCTGCGTCCAGGCACAGGAGCTTCTTGTTCTTCACCGCGTAACCGAAATAGAACTCATGCGACCCGACGGTGTAGCTCTCGGTGCCGATGCCAAACAGCTTCCCCTCCACCGCATCCAGGTTCTGCTTCGGATCCAGGTTTTCTTCGAACATCCGGTTCAGCGAATCCTCCAGCCTCTTTCGAGGCGACGTGCGATCGATGGGGATGTCCTTGTATCCGTCCGGAATCCACACGTTCGTCACGCACGGCGAAGCGAGCGCCTTCCCGAACGCCGCGCCAATCCGCCGGCACGCTTTTCCATGCTCGATCCAGAATTTCCGAATCCCGTCATCGCGGTGCGAAAGCGTAAATGTGTCCGCCGCCTTCGGATGCGAGAAGAACGTGGGGTTAAAGTCAACACCTACGCGATTGCTTTTCGCCCAGTCGATCCAACTCTTAAAGTGCTCGGGCGCGATGGCGTCCCGATCCACCTTCTTCCCGGGATACTCAGCGTAGATCGCATGCAGGTTCACGCGGTGCTTGCCCGGGATCAGCGAAAATGCTTTTTCGTAATCGGCCCGAAGCTCCTGCGCCGTCCGCGCCTTGCCGGGATAGTTGCCCGTCGCCGCGAGTCCTGATCCCGACAGATTTCCCTCTGATTCGAAGCCGCCCACATCATCCCCCTGCCAGCAGTGCAGCGAGATCGGAATCGTCTTCAGAGCCTCCAGCGCGCGCTCGGTATCGACACCGACCGCCGCAAATTGTTCCCGGGCGAAGGAATACGCTTGTTCGCTTGAAGAGGGCATGGCTTAGAGGGTAGTGACGCGCCCGCGCCTTTCAAGCGACTTGTTGCCGCCGATGAAAGTGACGATATTTGGCCGCATGAACGTCTTTCAGTTGGACAACGAAGTCGCCCTCATCACGGGCGGCGGCACGGGGCTGGGTTTCGGCATCGCCCGCTGCATGGTCAGCGCCGGCGCCAAAGTCATCCTCGCGGGCCGGCGCGAAGAAGTCGTCAAAAAAGCCGCCGAAGATCTCGGCCCCTCCGCAACCTACGTCGCCTACGACGTCACGCAGATGTCCGAAGCGCCCGGCATGGTCCAGCGCGTTTCCACGCGCTTCGGCCCCATCTCCATCCTCGTCAACAATGCCGGAATCAACCTTAAGAAGCCGGCGATGGAGACAACGGAAGACGACATGCTCCGCCTGATGAACACCAACGTCATCGGCGCGCACGCCCTCACCCGCGCCGCCGCCCCCTCGATGCTCGAGCGCAAGCACGGCAGCGTCATCTTCATCGCCTCCGCCGCCTCGCTGTTCGGTATACCCTTCGTCGTCGCCTACAGCGCCGCCAAGACGGCGCTCATCGGCGTCGTTCGAACCCTCTCGACGGAACTGTCGCCCTCCGGCGTCCGCGTCAACGCCATCGCGCCGGGATGGATTGAATCGGAAATGTCCGCGACCGCCATGCGTAACGATCCCTCTCGCTTCGAGCGCGTCCTTGAACGAACTCCCCTGGGAAGATTCGGCAAACCCGAAGACGTCGGCTACGCCGCTGTCTACCTCAGTTCCAACGCGGCCCGCTTCGTCACCGGCTCCACCCTGGTAGTTGATGGTGGTATCAGCGAAGGCTTTTAAACCGTAGCACGGGCATCTGCCCGTGCTTGCGATGTGAAACACGGGCAAGATGCCTGTGCTACGTGAGGCATTTATGAAACTTGGCCTCGGTCTCTACAAGCACATGCTGACCGCGGAGAACTACCGCTTTGCCAAACAATGTGGCTGCACGCACATCGTCGCCCACCTCGTCGACTATTTCGCCGGCGCACGTCCCGAAGCGCGCGACGATCAGCCGACAGACGCCGGTCACGGCTGGGGATACGCGGGCGATCCGCAAAAACTCTGGTCCTTCGAAGATCTGTCCTCCCTCAAAAAAGAAGTCAACACCGCCGGCCTCGAACTCGAAGCCATCGAAAACTTCGACCCCGCCCACTGGCACGACGTCCTCCTGGGCGGCCCGAAGAAGAACCAACAGCTCGAAAACCTCAAGCAATTGATCCGCAACGTCGGCAAAGCCGGCATCCCGATCTTCGGCTATAACTTCTCCATCGCCGGCGTCGCCGGTCGCACCCGCGGCAACTACGCCCGCGGCAATGCCGAAGCCGTCGGCATGGAAGGCGAAGATCAAACCCCGATCCCGAGCGGCATGGTCTGGAACATGGTCTACAACGCCTCCGCGCCCGCCGGCGTCATCCCCTCCGCGACTCACGAAGAACTCTGGCAGCGCCTGAAAGATTTCCTCGACGCCATCATCCCGGTCGCCGAAGAAGCGGGCGTCACCCTCGCCGCCCATCCCGACGATCCTCCCACGCCCTTCATGCGCGCGCAGCCGCGCCTCGTCTACCAGCCCTCGCTCTATCAGAAGCTCATCGACCTTAAACCGAGCAAGTCCAACGCCCTCGAGTTCTGCGTCGGCTCGCTCGCAGAGATGACCGAAGGTGACATCTACGAAACCGTCGACCGCTACAGCAAGCAAGGCAAGCTTGCCTACGTCCACCTCCGCAACGTCCTCGGCAAAGTCCCCACGTATAAGGAATCCTTCATCGATGACGGCGACGTCGACATCGCAAGGGTTATGCGGATCCTGCGGGATAACCGGTTTAATGGCGTCATCATCCCCGACCACGCCCCGCAAATGGCTTGCTCTGCTCCCTGGCACGCGGGCATGGCCTACGCCCTCGGATTCATGCAGGGCGTGCTGAAGTCTTTCTCCCTCTCCCCGTAACCAGGGAAGCGGGCGGGGAGAGGGGCCTGCACATTCATCCACTTATCGGACCAAGTTACTAAACGCTAAGTTTTTGTTTGCCCCACGCCGACTCCAATCGTATTTTGTAACGCTGGAGCCACCTGTGTGCGTCGCCGTCGCAGGTCTGGATTGGGAGTTTGATATGCAGCGTTCGCGTATTGGCGAGCTACTCAGTCGCATCGTTCCCCTGAGCAATCACGACGTCGAAGAGATTCTTCAAGAACAATCGGGCACCCACCGCCGCTTCGGCGAGATTGCCCTCGCGTGGGGCCTGTGCCAACCCGAACACGTCTGGAACGCCTGGTGCCGCCAGCTCGCCCAAGGCGTCGAGCGCGTCGACCTCGATCAAGTCGGCATCGACACCCAAGCCGCCGGTCTCCTCTCCGCGGATGTCGCACGCGAGCTCGAAGTCCTTCCCCTGAGAGTTGCTGGCGACGTCGTTGTTGTCGCCACGTCAGACGATGAAACCAGCGGCTTCGAAGCCCGGTTAGCGAACCTCCTACATCACCGAGTCATGTTCGTTCGCGCCGACGGAGAACAACTGCGCAACATGATCGACCGCTACTATCCCCTGGCCACCGTTTGAGGATGCCTCGCGTCGCATGGGCTTCTGGCCCTGCAATATCTTGCAGGGCCCAGACGCTCTGCTGTTAAGCCGTCTCCACGTTCAACCGTCCCGGCGCGAACACCGCCTGCGGCCGAACCTGCCGGATTTTCTCCGCCAGGGAAGTCTGCTGGCTGAAGATCGCCCGATTCACCGACTGCACCGCCCGGTCATCCGCGCGATAGATGTCCCCCGTCAGCGTCCGCGCGATAGCGCTCTCCACATACTCCGGCCGGCTCGTCTCCTGCCAATCCGCCCGCACCACGACGGTGATACCGGCGGGGCCATAGCTGAGCAGGCCCCACCGCGGCGGGAGATCCTTCTTCTGAATAATCCCGTTCGGCGCCAGCACGTAATGCAAATTCGCCATCGGCTGCATCAGACACGCATCAAACTTCCCCAGCCCCACCGTCTGACTCCGCCAGGCGCGCTGCCGCTTGCGCTTGGACTTTCGATTCCGATCACGCTGCTCCAGGCAAAGCTGAAGCTGCCCATCGTTGGACAAGTCCCGTAGAAAATCCGCCCGCGACGCCTTGCACTCGATAAAGCAAACCTGCGGCAGTTCTTTCGGAATGAACAGATAGTTATTGAACGGCCGAAAGATTCCGGTTCCCACCGCATCAATGATCCCCAGCGGTCGAAGCCTCACCTCCGCCGCGATGCACCGGTACCCCATCCGGTACAGCCAGCGGCAAGCTTCCTTCTTGAGGGTCTTATGAAGTTCGGTTTCTCCGGGCATGGGCACTCCTTTGCCAGCCGCGCCGTTACCCCAAAGCGTGGGCTCACGCGCGACCATCGCCATGACTCCTCCTTCAAAAGGTCAGGCGGTTCCATTGCGTCCACACATCCGACATGCGGTGCCGAGAAAGCCGGGGCAGGGACAACGGCAGAATCTTATGGAACCGCCGCGCGGGGAGCAATGGAGATCACATGCAGAAATGCGGGTGGATCGAGACACGAACATTTTTGTCGGGCGTGTTTAGTGCAAAAAAAATAGCCCCGGTCCAATGGCGGGGGCTATCACTGCATTGGCATTCCACTGACGCCGCTAGTTCACATTCACCGGACGCGAATCCTCCGGCGTGACCGCAAGTTCCATCTTCTCCGTCCGCCGAATAATCGTCACCTTCGACGTGACGCCCACGCGCTCACCCGTCAGCAGCTTCTGAAGATCATCAATCGACTCCAGCGCCTGATCATCAAACGCGACCATCAAATCCCCGTCCTGCAAACCCGCCTTCGCGGCCGCGCCCTGCGGGTCCACCTGCGTCACCAGCACCGCCGTCTCCGCCGGCAACTGGTAATACCGCACGATCCGTCGATGCAGCGGCACATTCTGCCCAGCCACACCGATCCGCGAGCGTCGAATGTGACCCTTCGTGATCAGTTGCACCGCCACGTGCTGAGTCGTGTTCACCGGGATCGCAAAGCAGATCCCCTGCGCGGGAAGAATCACTGCGGTGTTCACGCCGATCACCTGCCCGTGCGAGTTCACCAGCGGCCCGCCGGAGTTACCGGGATTCAGCGCCGCATCGGTCTGGATCACGTTGTCGATCAGTCGGCCCGTTCCCGTTCGGAACGTCCGCCCCATGGCGCTGATTACACCGGCCGTCACCGTCGCCTGGAAGCCGTACGGGTTGCCGATTGCGATCGCAATCTGCCCCACTTTCAGCTTGCTCGAATCGCCGAACGGAATCGTCGGCAACGTCGACGCTGCCACCCGCGACCCATTTGGACGCACCTCGTCCGGCAGTAGAATGTAATCATCCTTCGGCACATCAATCCGGATCACCGCCAGGTCCGTCTCCGGATCGTCCCCAACCAGTCGCGCCGGATAACTGCGTCCATCCGAGAGCATCGCTTCAATCCTGTCCGCTCCATGGACCACGTGAGAGTTCGTAATGATGAAGCCATCCGGCGTGAAGATGAACCCCGAGCCCGACCCACCTCCGCCCCGGCGCATGCGGGGATCAGGATGCTCCGGATTCGGCTTGGTCTGCACGTGAATGTTGACCACGGCAGGACCAACCTTCTCCACCACGCTCGTGACAGCCTGCGAATATGCATCCAGGATCTGCTCATCCTGGGCTGCATCCGAGATGAATTCGTCGATGCGGTTCATGAAACATTGTAGGTACTTGAGTGTCATTGGCTCCACTACCCTCCCCATTGCGGCCAAGCCCCTTGTATGGCTATAGTATCCAAATGGATACCATGAAGAACGGGCGGGTCATGCAATGTCCCGCGGAAACCACCCTCCGCGTCATCGGCGGCCGCTGGAAAGTCCCCATCCTCTACCACCTCTTCGGCCAGACCCGCCGCTTCTCTGACCTGAAACGGAAAATGCCGCCGGTCACCCAGAAAATGCTCACGCAACAGCTGCGCGAGATGGAGCATGACGGCCTCCTGAAGAGAAAAGTGTACGCCGAGGTACCGCCTCGGGTAGAGTATTCGCTGACCCCGCTGGCTGAGAGTCTCAAGCCCGTCGTCGACGCCATGTGCAAGTGGGGAAAGCTCAAAGGTGCCAAGTGCCCCGTGCGAAAGGATTGACCGGGTTTAGCGTCTGAATTGCGTGCGGGACTAACGTCGGGAGCGAAGGGTGTACTACGACCAGTCGAAGTACGACGTACGATGTGAATGGGGCATCGCCGGCATCGAGCACCTCGGCACCGACGCCGACGTCGTCATCGTCGTCGACGTTCTCTCGTTCACAACCTGCGTCGACATCGCCGTCGGTCGCGGCGCCCGCGTCCTGCCCTACCGCTTCAAGGATCATTCCGCAATCGACTTTGCGCGGATGAACGGCGCGATCGTCGCCGGCGACCGCGGGACCGGCGCCGACTATTCGCTGTCTCCGGCTTCCCTTGAGA
>DASVUC010000020.1:0-17639 GCA_036387255.1 Tepidisphaeraceae bacterium
CTGACTGATTCGTATCTGCGCGGAGAATATCCCGATCCTGGCAAGGTTCGCCCGCCCAAGTCGTCCGGCGATCAGCCGCGCGACATCTATCATCAACGCGTTCATGATCTTCAGGCCGCATTCGAGCGGTTGGAGGTGGCGCGCGATCAGGTCAAGGCTTGCCATGAGCACGATGGATCGCTGCTGGCGGAAAAGTACGGTATCGATTACCGCGCATGCAAGAAGTGGCTCGACCTGATCCACTCGGTCGCGAAGGACTTGGCGATCTGGGAAAAAGCAGATATTGAGTACAACGGCCGCCGTCAGGACGACGACGCAGACCAACTGTCGTCGGGTTCGCCGGACACTGCCGATAGCGACGATCAGTCCGGCGAACCGGAGATCGAGGAAGGTGCCGAGAATCCTCTGGCGAACTAGGCTTGATGCTCATCTGAACCTTGGCTGCCCCGGCGCCTCGCGTCGGGGCAGCTTTTGTCCGGCCGCGCGAGTAGAGGCACCTGATCTGCGTCAATTGCTTACCCAACTCGCTGCCACCGACATATCCGCCGGCGCGACCACACGCGGCTGCTGGGTCTGGCGGATCATCTCCGGCTGTACGAGTCTTAGTGCTGCGGCGCAGCAGACATCACACCCGCGCCGCCGGTAACGCCCCCTATGTTCGTGCACATCGGACTGTCCTCGTAAGATAAGTGCAACCTGAGGGCTCGGGCTGCACAGTGCGAGGAACACGCGCGCTTTCCACCGGCGCGCCGGTCGCTTTTATGGCGTGGTCGCAGATTCAGCCGACTTGTATACGGATAATCACACAGCGCGCCGTAAGCGAATACCGCAGACCTGTTCCCTGAATCGCACGAGCGCCGTGCTAACGCCGTACTCCTTCGCCAGAACATCCTCCGCGATATTCCGGCGCTCGCTGAGCGTGTTGTAGCACGGCCAGCGGAAGAAGGGCTGCGGCACCAACCCAGTACGCCTGCGTTTCCTGCGATTTCTTGAAAGTCCGAAACACCTGCCCGTCGACCGCCAGAAGCTCGCTGGGCTGGTGGCCCAGATGCAGGTGCGCCAACTCTTCCATTAGGGTCGCTCGCTGGCGCGTGGGTGCATGCCCGGGATTCATCGCCACAACCGCGCGGCCATCTGGCAACGTGATTGCTCCGGCCGACCAGTGGTCCGCGCCGGCACCCGCTAGTTCAGAAAGACAACGACGGGAGAGGCCTTGAACTTCGGTAGGCTTGATCACTGTGACCCCCATTGCCGCCGCGAGTTCGAAGGGATTCAGCACATCGAGCGCGCCAAGCTTCTGGAGCCGACGCAACTCGCCGGCGCGCCTCTCGATCCAGTGGATGAACTGCTTCGTAGCCACTCACCCTTCCCTGCATCATGTGAAACCTCACCGTAGGCGTTGCCGTGATGGTGGGTCAACAAATTGGGCATACATCGCCTTGAACATCTCCGCCAATGCTTCCGCTGTCTGCGATGATAGGTTCTTGTCCGCTCTCAAATGCGCCGCCACCACTTCCGGCGTGGTCGGATCTGGGCCGGCGGTTTTCTTCGCCTTGCTGCCGTGAACGAGCAATTCATCAACTGATACATTCAACCACCGCGCCAGCTTCGTCATCGTCTCGGTGTCTGGGACAGTATCGGCGGCGCCGCGTTCTAACCGCGAAAGTGTTGATGGACTAATCTTCGACTCGGCCGCAGCGGCTCGTAACCCCAACTCCGTTTCTCGTCGCTTCGCCATGATCAACGCGCTGATGCGGGTTGCCGCATCCCGACTCAGCATAGAGCCTCCGATCAAGGCCGCAGAGCGGCGGTGATGACTCAGTGTGCCGGCGCGCACTGACAGCGCTCGGTCCGTTTCAGATATAGCACAGTGCTGGTGTTGACACAAGGTCGCGTGTGTGCTACGTATGGCACAGTGCCATTAATCATACGGGCTGCCGTCTTTGCCGCGGCCACCCGAAGGAATGGAGGTTCAAAATGCCGGCAAATCAACCGCAGGTTCAGTCGAAGCCTGACAAGCCCCACCTCACCATCTTTTTGGTCGACAACGAAGAGTTCGAGACCGCCCAGAAGGAGCTGACGGTGCGGCAGATCCTGACGATGTCGGGCAACGTCCCCGAAGAGGACTACTTCCTCATCGAGTACAAGGGCCAGAGCCAGCAGGAGGAGCGTCACGACAACCTCGACGACGTGATCAAAGTCCACGAGAAGCAGCGCTTCTCTGCCGGGTTCAAGGGCACGACGCCATTGTCCTAAGGGAGAGCGCGATGGACATCGGCGTCGAGCGGCTCATCGCCGACCTCCAAGCCGTCGGCTTCACTGTTGAGGGGCCGGTGGAGTCCGGCAAGAGGAAGTGGGCGATCGTCAAGAAGTACCTCATCACAGCTGGACCCTTCCGCGGAAGGGTTGTGGATCTCGCCATTCCTGCGCCTCCGGACTATCCCGCGACGCCGCCTGGCGGCATCTACATCAGTCCGCAGATCGCGCGCCTCGGACATCTGAACGTTCACGACAGGTCCAATGAGACGAAGGATCTGCCGGGCGAGTGGCAGTACTGGAGCCGCCCGGCAGCGAAGTGGGATGCGTCCAAGGGCGGGAAGTGCCTGCAGGCGCACTGGGTGGCGATCTTCTCTAACTACACCGAATAGCCATGGAGCAATTGAAGAAATCGGTCGCGATGACGGAGCCGGTGCATGCCGCCGCCGCTCACCATCTGCTCCAGCACGTGCGGCATCGGCAGCGTCAGGAAGATCTTTGCTTTGGCTTGTGGCGCGCGAGCCAAGGGGACGAACACTTCACCGCGCTCTTGTCCGAGTTAGTCTTGCCGGAAGCGGGCGAGCGAATCCTCCAGGGAAACGTTAGCTTTACCGCCGGCTATCTCGAACGCGTGCTCCAACGCGCTCGTGCGTCAGGCATGGGTGTTGCGCTATTGCACAACCATTTCACGCCCGGCTGGCAAGGGATGAGCGACGACGATGTTGATGCAGAACGCGGTCGCGCGGCACGGGTGCTGACAGCAACGAATCTGCCGTTGCTTGGTATGACGATCGCGACAGATGAAGCGTGGAGCGCGCGGTTCTGGCCGCGCACGGCGCCGCGCACATACCGTCGTCAGTGGTGCGAAACCGTTCGCGTTGTCGGGCAACGGCTTCGTGTCACCTATCACCCTCAACTGCGACCGGCGCCTGCATGGGGCGAAGAGCTGACGCGTACGGTAAGCACCTGGGGCGATCAGGCGCAGGCCGATCTCATGCGACTGCACATCGGCGTTGTCGGGTTGGGGAGCGTTGGCAGGCTCGTTGCTGAGGCGCTAGCGCGAACGGGGTGCCAGCATGTGACGTTCATCGATTTTGATCTGGTTCTTCGGCACAACCGAGACCGCCTGCTCGGAGCCGGAGCAAAGGAAGCGGCAGCTCGAATGCTGAAGGTGAACCTCGCGCAGGATGGTTTCATGCACGCGTCAACCTGTGACTCGCCGAGAGTGCGGCCAGTCGTCCAAAGCGTGGTCGAAATGCCAGGTCTGTTGGCGGCTCTCAATTGCGATGTACTCTTCAGCTGCGTCGACCGCCCCTGGCCACGTCGTCTTCTTAATCATTTGGCCTACGCGCACCTCATCCCAGTCGTTGATGGCGGCGTCCTTGTGCGCATGCGCGGGGACGCTTTTCGAGGTGCAGAATGGAGCTTGCGAACGGCAGCTCCGAGCCGAGCATGTCTCGCATGCGCAGGCGCGTACGATCCCGCATTGGTTGAAGCGGAGCGCGATGATCTCCTCGACGACCCTGGTTATCTCCACGGGCTGGATCCGGATCATCCGCTCAGGCGCAACGAGAACGTCTTCCCTTTCTGCATGAGCCTCGCGGCCCACGAGGTGCTCCAGTTCATTGCGCTAGCTACTGGGCTGCGCAATATCCCCGACTTCGGAGACCAGCGCTACCACTACAACCTAGGCAGAATGTTGAGTGAGGTGAAACGCTGTCGCAGTGAATGCCCCTACCCGTCATTGGTTGCCACCGGCGACGCTGTGTACCCGCGAGATACTATCGTCGGCTTCCACCATGCAGCGGAGCGAGCCCGTAAGGAAAGTATCATCATTCCCCCCGCTGCTCCGACGATGACTGCTTACCGTGCGCCGCAAGCGGGTCTGTGGGGACTTATTAGACGCAGGATTCGCGCATCCACCGGCACCTTGCGCCGAATCTTTTCCTAGCACAGCTTCCGGGTTCAGCGAGAACGGTTAGCACTCCAGCCTCGTCTCGCCAGCAGCGCTCGCCTCATCTACCGTTTCGATCATCGAATACCAATTCGCGCCAGATCCTTCGACAAGGTCGAACCGGGTGACCGTTCGCACGGCGTTTGAGTTAAGCGGGTCGCTGAGTGTTGCAACTTCATAATGAGCTTCGTTGTTCGGGTCGACAAACACACGGTAGATCCAGTAGCGGTCGCGAAGTCGCTTTGCCGCCCGGTACTCATTGTCCGACAGCTCAATTTGACCGGTGCGGCTGCTGCGTCCCTTCACTTCAATGTGTCTGACGATCTCCGATTCGTTGATCACTTCGTCTGCGAGCGCTTTGTCGCGCACCGCTGCCGACGCCACGCTAACAAGATCACAGCCGAAGCTTTCTGCGCCGCGTAAATGACTAACGCGAATTGCGAATCGGCCCGCTGATTGCTCGAAGGCTTCCACTACTTTAAATGTTACGGATTCCGTTGCGAGTGGCCCCGTGCCTCCTCCCCCGCCTAGCCCGGCGCCAGTCACGACGAGTTTGCGTCGTTTGAGCGGCTTGTGCGCCGGACCAGGCACCGGCTGGAAGGTCGTGGTGGTGTTCGGCGCAGGCACCGCAGGCGCCGTCTGCGTATCGGTGCCACTTGGAGCTGGTGTGGTCGAGGGCGACGGTGATGTTGGAGGCGAAGGTGCGGGAGGCGCACTGGGCTTAGGCGGCGGAATCGGCTGTTCGGCATAATCATCGCTGCCGCCGAGGACATCTTCGAACCTCGACCGCGCTTCTCCCATTTTCGTGTCCGCATCATCGCCGAGGCGAACGCGAACCACTTCCAGCATTTCTGCCTGGGTCCGACACCGCAGTACGCCGCTGATCTCGGCCGCCTCATCACGACCGAGTAACTGAGCAACCAATTCTGCAACGCCCAGCCAGAACGTGAGAAAGCCTGAGCTGTTTTCCCGATACTCTCCGATCATCACCAGCGTCGTTTCGACCACAATTCCCTCGCCAGGCTGGCCAAGAACTATCTCCTCCGTCTTGCCTCCTGGCAGAGCTGCGACGACGCGCGCCCGCGAACATACCCGCAATATCGCATTCTTTAGCAGATTCATCTCGCGACCACGATCATCAAGATTGTCCGCCAGCCGGAGCGCATAAATGCACGGCATGGCGACGCGCAAATGCTGATTGGCATCCTCACTGCCCGGATCATATTCGGTGCCGTCGGATAGCAGTCGCAACTGGATTTCTTTGGATGTCAGTGAGTCAATACCGAAGAGCTGCTTCACCAAGCCGGTGTTCATCCGCATCGGGATGTCCACCAGTGAAATATGCTGCTCGATGGCCTTGGTGATCGTCAGGTTGGCGTTGTATCGGAGTTCGAAGATCGGCAGATACCCTTCTGCTCCCGCCCGCCGCCCCCACATGCGGCCCGTGCCTAGGAATTTGTCGCGGAGCGGCGATTCTTCTACGCTCACGCTGGACTTGATGAGGGTGCGGTAAATGCCAGGCGCAACCTCCCCATTCGGATCTCGCTCAGGCAAGGCGTGCAGCAGGTCATAAAGAGATTGACCACTCAGAGTTTCAAGCGACGTGACGGCACCCAACCGACTCAGCAGCGCGTCCATCGCTTCTCGGCCGCCGCAGGCGGCGATAAGGCCGTCTCGCGCATCGAGTGCATGGCGCGAGTAGACCCCACGCAAAACGCGGACGCCCTGATTGCTCAACATGATCTCCGATGGTCGCCGACGCGCGCCCTCGCCTGTTGGAATCCAGCCGGTCTCGCGCAGAAAGAAGAGCGTTGGATTTGGGATGGGGACTGAAGCATCGGTGCGCATCGACCGTTCCGACCCAACCGTCGCATTGAACTTGGCTTGCGGGTCAATGTCACCGACCAACAAGGGTGCGCCCGACGAGAGCAAATACGCAACAACCGCAGCAGCGTCGCCTTCTTTTAGAAGCGTCAGCCAGCGGTCGGGCAGGCGTAGCCCTTCGATGGAATAGCTGTTTACCCAATCGTGGACCTCGGCCGCGTTCGCGCACAGCCGATCACGGACAGTCCGAGGATAGTCCAAGCGATCAACGGTGCTGCGGATAAACCGCTGGTAGTCATCCCCGGCCCGCAGAGCCTCCATTCGTGGAGCCACATTTACGCCGATGGCGGTCAGAAAGTCTTCCGCGTCCGATATAAACACACCATCCAAGCCGCACGCTGTTGGCGCACCGACGAACTCGTCAATGCCGAAACGCTGATAAAGGCGGTGCACGAGTTGGCCGTGCGGATATGCAGGGCCGAGATAGCAGCTCGTGGCGCGGCGCAGGCCTCCTCCAACGGTGGGCACTTTGATAGTTAGCAGAGGTAATGTCTGCCGCGCCGTGGAGGACGCATCGTAAAGCCATCGCAGAAGTTGCTGCCAACGCTGTAGCTTGCCAGCGGCGTCGGCTTCAACACCGCGCTCGACTTCATCGATCAATGCGCGAGAGACCGTGTCGAAGCGGTACTCATCCACGTCGCAATCGCAACGGCTGAGGTCCGAGGCTAGGAAACGCAGCCCCGTCGCGCTGGAACCCCGCAGCAGCCCGGCCTGGAAGGTTTCGTCCACGAAACGAATGTTCGTTGCCCAACCGGGTAATGCCGGCAGTTTCTCGACCGGCGTGAAAAAGCAGGTGCCGTCGATAATCAGATCGCCGCTCGTGCCGATGAGGAGACCATTCGCGCGTACATTGGCGAGCTGCCCCTCAGCCAGTAAGCGTCCGAGCATCTTGCCGCCTTTAGCACGGTCAACGCTCCGAAGATATTTCTGGAGACGTTCTTTTAGCGTGTTTGGTGTAAACCACGTCAATTGGAATAACGCGAGCAGGCTGCTCAGCGGATCGTCGGGTTCGATCGCGAGGACCTCGGGGAATAACTCTTGGTCGAGCTGCGACAGCCAGACCTTGTGCGGAACTTGGCGCACCGCGCTCGATGTCTCTAACGCGCCATCTAGACGCGGGAATATCTTTCGCTTCGCGCACTCGCGCACCATCGCATTAACAAAATCGAGCGACTTGAGTTCTGGGTCTGAGTCCTCTAGCCCCGACAGCAATTCTAGCGCCCGTCGCTGGTTGCCCCATCCAGTATGCTCTTCGAGAACCGCGGCAACGTGCGCCGCGAGGTGGTCGAGGACTTCTTTATTGGATTTATCCGCCACCAGGCGATTTCGATCGTCCGTCGTTTCCAGAGTGGCATGCATTACCAGTGCGCAGGGCAGCCGATCATGTGTTGGGAAGAATACGCAAAGATTGCCGCCAGGCTTTACGGTGCCAGTATCCGGGACGGCGACCGCTACCTCAAAGTCCCGCCGACCACCGGAACTGGTGTCGGCCGCTTCATTCGATACTCGACCGCTGCGCCGATACACCTTCCAAAGCTCCGTCTTCCGATCGTGTTGCAACAGCACAGTGGAACGGTCAGAGCTGTGTTCTTCACGCACCAACTCCCACGTGCGCGCCAGGTCGCCGAGGATCTCCACACGAGTTAGATGGCGGCAGAAAAGAAGCGCGCTCATCGGCAGACCAGCCAGTTGGTCGCGCATCTCCGCATGAATGTCGTCACCATGCGCGCCTTCGGCGAGTGGCAAGAGGATGACAGTGTCGTAGCCGCGTTCCCTGAATGCGCGTGCCTCGGCTAACCGTGGATCAGCCGGATCGGGAACGTAGGGAAAGCGCATAACTGCTGCGGGCAGTCGCTCGGTGGCCGTCTCAAATGCCGTGACCTCATCCGCGACGGCCTCGCTCGCACTTGCAAGCTGTTCAACGACACCAGCGGCGTGAGCGCGGTCGAAGCACACCTCATATGCGCCGCTCGAGATCAGGGGGCGGTCCGACCAAGTTAGGACCGACCGAAACCCGAGGCCCTTGCAGCCGATGAAACGGTTTCGGTCGAGCTGCTTCGGGCTGCAGTCGCTGATGACAAGGGAGGTCAAGCCCTTCGGGCTGAAAGGTCGGCCAGTGTTGGCAACAACCAGACGTTCGCGCGATATCGAAAACAACAAAGTACATCCCGCCGTCGCGTCAACGCCCGCGTCGTCCGCGTTCTGAAGCAGTTCCAGTAGCTGCCGTCCGCGATAGCCGTCCAGTGCGCTGACTTCGCGATTGTAATGCCCCACAAGCTCCGCAGGTTGACGGCGGTAATTCTCGAGCTGCGATGCCGCCAGCTCTTGTATCTTCCCCATTGCAGCAGCCCGTTCGCCGTTAGCGGTGTCGAAAATGGTAGTTGCTGCATGAGACATGTCAGATCCTGCCAAGCATTGCTGCTGCTAGAATCAGGGGGTGCCCAAGGTAACACTACGGAGGTCGAATTTCGACGCAAGGACACCTGCAGCGCAAGATCGTTTTTGCTGGCTCGAAGTGCTGATCAGTACGCGAGCGATCGCATTAGCTCTTCTCGGCTCGGAACAGCCATCAAACGTATTTGGCATCAGGGAATACGTTTGGCAAATCGAATCTCGGTCTTGTCACGTTCCCATCTACTGATCCGCGAATCGTCGGCGTTGATGCAACCCACGACATCGTCGGATAACGAAGCCCAAAATTTTTTCTGCGCGTCGATGCGTGTGAGAGATTCTTCGTCAAACTCGGAGAGCGGAATCAATGCTTCGACTACCACAGGAATGACTCAGGATGGAGGTGCGGGATCTTCGTCCCAAGCGCTTGTTCGACGTGATAGTGAACCAGCGTATTTAACTCGCTAGCGTCCAAATAGTTGTGCTGGGCGTACGATGCCGCATGGAGGGGACAAGTAGATAAACATGTTGCCATTTCGGAGTTCCACGTCACAAGATATCGCGCTTCACGCATTTCACGTCGACATCGACGCATCTGGTTTTCATTCAATTTGAACAGCGAGAGCGCCTGCTCGATTCGCTCCAAATTGTCCATACCCCGGGGTGGGCATAGTCCATGTCGCTCGATGCATCCGCGAACACGCTCGACGTGCCGTGATAGAGGCGAATGTACCGCCGATAATTGTACCAGCGACTTTTGCGCGAGATATTCCACGGTTCCATTTACGCGAGATGCCTCATGAACCATTCAAAGCACTTGCCATTGTTGGCAGACGCAGTCGCCGACCCAGTCGGGGGAGCAACTCCTTCTTTGACAGCATTCGCCGGCTCGCCAGCGAAGAGTACACGATGAAATGGAAGTGGACCTTCCGCCGGTGATTAAAAATGACAGGCCAGTCATGGCATTTGCCGCATTGTCTGCGGCGCCAGACGCGCGGGAGTTTGTAACGAGGCAATGACCATGAACAATTGGGACAAACAACGGTGTACAGCGGCTGCTTTGGCAGACCCAGGCTCCTGAAGCAGCTTCTCGGCGTCGCACCAATACCGCGCGCGATTCTCTTCCAAACAGGACCATGATGTGCTTCCGGACCTGCGAGTGCATGCGCGATCTCGTGTAGGATTGTCTCTAGCACCATCTCTTTCTCATGGTGCTTCGTCCAAAAGCGCGACAGCTCGATGTACTTTTTTTCAAGCTTGTGTTCAATCGCATCAGCAACGCTGTGTCCAACGACGAGCGCCACTGGTGCGGTCAATCGAGTGCGCTTGATTCTGCAAACGCCGGCGCGACGCGCATTGTTGTTCCAACGGAACTGCCAGCCTTGGTCAACAAGGCCGTGTTTTCCCATGAGGCGTAACGATAGAGCTTTTGCTGAGTTCAGATTCATCTCGTTCCCCGTCTCGGCAGCGGACAGTATTCACCACCAATCATGAACGCCCAGATCGCAGGCGTGTCTTGGACCTCGTAGGCTTCC
The DNA here is from genome assembly GCA_036387255.1 of Tepidisphaeraceae bacterium. Taxonomy (GTDB): domain Bacteria; phylum Planctomycetota; class Phycisphaerae; order Tepidisphaerales; family Tepidisphaeraceae; genus DASVUC01. The sequence continues at coordinate 10,021 of DASVUC010000020.1, forward strand.
TTCATCACCGCATAGAAGAAGCGACGCCGCGTGCGATAGAAACGGTCGAGAATGAATCGAACATACGGCTCGGTGTCGATTTGTGGGCTCGTGTACGGCTGCCGCGTTTGGTCACCAGTGCGAGGATCGAAGTTCATGTCCCGGTGAACGCCAACTTCGAGCGTAGCTAGGATTAGATATAGCACGTCCTTGGCACCCTTTCCGCCGATGCCCCGCAAGAGCTCCTTTTTCATCTGCCGCCTCGGACCGCGGGTGAGGAGCTCGAGGTATGCCCGATTGTTCAAATCCGTCTCGACCACCATCCGGTGAATGTCTTGCGCAGTCAGCACCAGACCCTCCGCGGGAGATTCAATGTTGACAGCCTATATTTTCGGTATATTATATCGAACCATGCCGAAGCTGTCCAGTTCGATTAATCATTTGCAGGAGGCGGCGAAGGCGCTGCGCGAGGTCATTTCCGCTACGGCTAATGAGGCGATGCCACAGGATCTCGTGCACGTGGTCGGCTGGCTAAACGACGTTCAACGAATTGTCAGCGAAGCGCAGGAAATGGCCGGGCGCAACGCCCGTTTTTCTGGGTCGAAAACGGGTACGGCAAGAGTCGCGCAATCGGTGGACGTTGGGCCGGCGACTGTGCGACGCCCTCGTAAGAACGAATATCCGCACTTCTGTCGCGACGGCGAGAGCCTTGTGAAAATCGGCTGGTCAAAGAAGAGCCGCGCGCCGTACGAACACAAAGCGCCGAAGGCCGCGTTGGTAGCTCTGACCTCTGCGCTAGGCGAGGCTGGTAAAGGTCGGCGGCGTTTCGTCGTCGAGGACCTGCTGCCGTTGAAGTCTGAGAATGGCACCGAAATCCCGGATTATCAAGCGTATGTTTGTCTCGCCTGGGTCCGTGCCGCCGGATTAGTACAGCAGCACGGGCGCAAGGGTTATACCCTCAGCAGCCGCGATAACTTCGCCACCGGAATCGAACATCTTTGGGAGAAACTTCCACAGCGTTGATGGGAGGCATATGAGCGAACACCAGCCGCCAACTTGGCGATTTCGCACGATCGATGAAGATCAGAAGCACGTTGAGCCGACGCACCGCGAGCACTTGGCGCCTGGCGGTGCCGTCGAACCACTCGTGAGAGAATCGATTCAGAATTCGCTGGATGCGCCGGTGGAGGTCGAAGGGCGTCCTACGCGCATGACATTTACACTTGGTCACGTCAATGCCAGCGTCGTCGCACCATTCTTCGATGCGCTGCGCCCACATTTAGGGGCCATTACGCGATCATTGCCAGAAGGATTGCCTCCGCCGTCCGAGCCGGTCAATTTCCTCTCCATCGAGGACTCGAACACGAAGGGTCTCGAAGGCGACCCATCGCTCCGTAAACCCTTACAACCCGATGGAACAAAGAATCACTTTTTCCGCTTCTGGCACTCGGTCGGCCAGTCGGCCGGGGATTTTAAGCGCCGCGGTAGCTGGGGCGTCGGGAAGGTGGTGTTCTCTAACGCTTCCCGAATCCGCACATTCTTTGGCGTGACGCGTCGACCTGGTGACGCTGCTCCACTACTGATGGGAGAGGCCGGCCTGACGATCCACACTCTCCCCGACAGCGACACTCTCTATGACTGGTACGGATACTACGCGATTCATCAGCCGCGTCAGAATCACTATGTTCCGCTGCCTGTCCGAAACGGGACCGTCGATGATTTTCTCCGCGCGTTCGGATTGTCACGGACGGCTACCGGACTTTCTATTGTGGTTCCCTACGTACGGGAAGAGGTCAAACTAAACGACCTTGCGCGCTCCGTGATTGAGCAGTATTTCCTTCCGATCCTAGCTGGCCGGCTAGAAGTAACCGTAAGGGATCCCGTCCGATCCATTCAAATCACTCACGCCACGATCGACAATGCTGTCAGTGAGCTGACTTGGCCACCAAAGGGGCCTTCGATTCAATCCGAAATGGCGGCGCTTCTTCGGCTGGCTCGATGGCAGATCAATCTCCCCAGCGAAGACTACATTCTCTTGAATTCCACAGGGTCCGAGGGCGCGTATGTACTGACGAAGGATCGTTTTCCGGAAGGCGCACTTCTTCGTGCGTCCGACAGCTTCGCCGCAAACGACAGGGTTGCATTTCGTGTTCCAATTCAAGTGCGCCCGAAGAATGGGGGCGTGGTTGAAGAAGAAGTGCGGATTGTCCTGGAGCGGGATGAAACACTTCGCACAAGCAATGTCCCGCATCTTCGATCAGGGATGCACATTTCGAAACTTCGAACACAAGGGGCGACGTCTGTCCGAGGCTTACTATTGGTGGGCATCGATCCCGTCACTCAAGGGGCTCTAGACAAGCTTCTCCAAGCTTCTGAAGGCCCCGCGCATATTAATTGGGAGCTTCAAGGCGAGGGATACGACAAGGCAAAACTGCTTTACGATGACGCCCGCAGGACGATCAGTTTCATGCGAAACATCGTCCGAAGCTTAGCCGATCTACTCGCGGCACCTGAGGATGATCGGGATGTCCGGACGCTCTCGGTCTTTTTCCCGGACTACAACGAAGCGGGAAACGCGGGCGGGCCCATTCCTGGACCTCGCCCCATGCCGGGACCAGAAGATCCAGGCGCGCCCCCACCTCTGCCACGCGGAGTTATTGAAGTAATCGTTCATTCTTTGGCACCGCGAGGACTCCGTCCTGTTGAAGCTGCAACCGTCCGGTTACATGCTGACGGAAGCTCCGACACTGCTGACGCGATTGCCACAACGGACGGCGAAGGGAGGGTGAGATTCCATCAGCTTGCGCCAGGGCAATACCAAATTTCGGCACAGAAGCCTGCAGTGGGCGAAGCGCTCGCGCTGACGTCATCCTACCTCAAGATCGTGGCGTGCTCGCCGAACTGATCCTTCGCCGAGCGCCGTCCCCGAAAATGTTCGTGAAGGTTCGCCTTGCTGATGGTTTTGCGATCCGAGGTAACCCAGAATTCACAGGGGAACTTCGGCCCGTGAGGGTGCGGCTCGCGTATGCCGCCTGGGGCGGCTCCAAATCCTACAATCCTGCTGATTTTTCGCTTGAACGAAACGATCTGAACATCTCGTCCAGGGGGGTGCAAGAGATCGATCGAGCCACCCTCGTTGCTGCACCGAATGTGCTTCGGTTCACACCGGTCTCGCGCGATTTCGAAGTGGAGGTTCGCGGATTTGACCATAATCGGGCGTTACATGTTGATCCACGCACACTTGATGAACAAGAGAACGACGGAGGTGAGCAGTGAGTAAGCCTCTGTTCTTTACGGGCCGACGCGAGATCTCGCGGAGCGACGTATACATCCGCTTATTCGAGCGGCGAGCGGAGCCATCGCGATTTCGAGCCCAAATCAATCTCGCTGGTTACAGTCTGCCAGCGGCCGCGCAAGTTGTCGTAGAAGCTTATCACAATGCTTACCTTCAGCGGTTCTCCATCGGTACCGTCGATGCAATTGATGAAACCGAACGGGTTCTGGATGAGTTGGAACCAGGAGATCGTCCGCACTTTCGCGTGAAAGTCATTGGTACCGACGGCTCGGCGGGTCGGTTATTGGCGGCGATCGATGAGGTCCGTCCCGCCACCGAAGATGACAGCGGCGCAGCAGGTTCGCTGCTACCGCTCATTCCGAAGACGCGCGGTCAAATGGGAGACGAATTCTGGCGCGTCCACTTCGTCGCGGCAGACGAGCCGCAGCCGGAGCTATGGATTAATCGAGATGTTCAAGGGCTCTTCGCAGCGCTTCAAAACCAGGACCCAAAGATTACGTCGCTCGTTATGCCTGAGGTCTTGCGTCAGGTGCTGCGCGGGCTCGTGGAAGATGGCTCTCCATGGACTGACGAGGGGCGCGTAGGCCAGTGGCTGGCACTAGCGAAGGGATTTCATCCCGAACAGTTCGAGGAATGGGATGAGGCGACGGCGGATTCGTCGCGTCAACGAAGGCGGGAGTGGGTGGACGAGGTATTTAAGCAATTTGCGGCGGCACATCGCTTCTTCGATCGATACCACGAAAGCTGCGATTCAAACGTCCGTGAGGTGGACGATGGCTAACCTTCGCGCTTTTAACGATACCGGTTTAGCTGAGTTCAGGAATTACTTGATGGCGCTTAAGAACCAAGCCAATTTGGAGCCGCCTCGCGACCTCCTCGACGATTTCCGTCGGGCAGAGCCGGTAGTCGGCGCTGCCGTCGTTGAGCCCCGTGTCTTTGCATCCAAACTCGAGTTCGGCCGCTACCTTACTCAGGCATTGCGCGGGCATGTACCGGATAGGCTCCTACGTACGTCCGCCGGTGTGTGGACGTGGCTCACGCTCTTCTATTTTGATCAAGCCTGTCCACAAGACGGGCATGGTCGACGAAAGGTGCTGAGCCTAGAGAAATATATTCCGTCTGCGGGACATATTGCGACTGGTCTGGATAAGCACCTTCTGTTCTTTCCGTGGAAGATGATTTCGCTCCACGGCGCTGACGCGGGATGGCTGCTCGGTGGCCCGTTGCGGGAAGACAACAAAGTGGTGCGGGAATTGTCTAACAGCTACCGTCGCAACGTGAGCGGCAACTTCATAAAACTGGCCAAATCGCTGTATTTCGACGACCAGACCGGAAGGGTGAAGCGGGGCGCAACAACACACCGGGCGGGGAGCCTTCGCCGATTGGACCGCGTCGTCAACCAGCTGGACCTCACGCATGACGTCTTCGGCGTCGATGCTGATACCCTGGCGACCTTGCTGCCACGCGCGGAGTTCGAGCGATGGCTCCCGCGGCCTGGCTCTAATTAATGCCAAGTAGTAGGCGTCCGCGGATCAACTCGGCAGCCAGCGGCGTCAGATAATTCTCTGCGATCCAGCGAATGACAGGGACGCAGACCCCGTCTCCAAATGCAAATAGCGCCTTGTTCACTGAAAGTGCCTCGGGTATGGCAGTTTCATCCGCCCCCATCAGCCGAGCGCACTCGCGCGGCGTCAGCAAACGAGCCGCGTACGTGCCGTTTGAAACCCGGAACAGAATCTGGCGCGCACTTCCGCCCTTCGGCGTGCGTAAGCAGCCGGCTATGCCGTCTGTGCGAAGTTCCGCCATGGACTGCCCATGCCGCATCCTTCGGAAAACGGTCCCATAGCTGCACTTCGTCTTGCTGCACCAATCCTGCACAATCGCACGATGTTGGGCACTCATCTGTTTGTGAAGCTGTGCCGTGCGCGCGGCAGACCACCAACGCGCATCCGTTTCCGGAAGCTTCTCCAGGACCCTTGCGAGCGCAGGTGCGACCTGTGCTGGCGCGGGCAAAGTGCGTAGAGACCACGGTAGATCGGGATGCGCTTTAATGAATTCCACGAGCCGTCGAGGCCGAAGTATCGAAGTCACAGCAGATTCGCCACCCAGATGTCCGGGCTTGTGAAGGTCATCTCGAATCGCGAGCACGAACAGCCGGGGACGGCTTTGCGGCACGAACCATTTTGCATCCAAAACGAATGGATCAACCGTGTAGCCGGCGCCGCCGAGACGTTCGAGACAGATTTTGAAATCTAAGCCTTCGCGCGAATTCATCATCCCGAGGACGTTCTCAAGCAAAACGAACGGCGGGCGGCGACCTCTCATCTGAGCCAAGATCTCGGTGAATTTCAGGTACGCGGATGATTCTGTGCCAGGCTGAAGCCCACGTTGTGCTCCGGCCAAGGATAGATCAGTGCATGGAAACATGCCGTCGCCATCGCGACTGTCGGCACGTCCGCTGCGCCGACGTCGTGAATGTCTCGCTCGTCGAGGTGACAATTTTGAACCGCATTGTCCGTGTGAGCTGATCGGGCAGATCCATTAGCTCGGGCTGCCGTTCCGCGTGAGAGTCCTGCGGGGCTGACGGATTGAGCTGAGGGAACAGCTAATACCGCTCATTGCATTATGACGCATCTGTTCGCGCGATGAAGATAATGCCTTGCGTCAAAAAGCTCTCGCTGCAGCGCAGCACGTTTGCTGAGCAAAGCGACGCAGACAAATTGCCCGACATCCCCACACCTGGTACCAATTCGGTACCGGGATGAACCGCGCCTACTACTCCGACACGATCGCAGACTCTTTGGGCACAGGTCCTAACGAGATTCTGGGTGAACTCGTGCGTTTTTCGCAGAGTTCTGTGGTGGCTGTGGAGCAGCGCTGCGTGCGCAGCGGCAGCCCAGCACTTCTTTTGTAGGGATTCCGTGGGTACGGCGCGTCCCCACGGCTGATGCGGTGCGGAAGTCGGCGGGTCGATCACCATCACAGGTGATCGGCAGAGGCCTCGGGCAAGCCCTTCTCCATATCGCGATTGCGGTGCTGTGGATTGCGTATCATCTGACTATTTCACCAATCAAGCGGGCGTGCGGCTGGTGGGTCGCGCTGACACCGCAACAGCGTGCGAAGCAGCTTGTTTACCTCCTTACGGCGGCCTTTGTGTTGTCGTAGCTGCATTCGCATGGATGCTCGGCAGGCACTTCGAACAATTCACCGGGTTCATCGCCCACGTAGCCGGCGCGATTCCCAAAGTGGTATGGGGCATTGGCGGCTGGATCTATTTGATGATCGGTGTTGGCAGGGAGAAGTGGCCCGACCGAAAGAAGAGAACCGCCGGAATCATTTTCACTGGTTTGGGCGTGGCAGTACTGCTCCGAATCTATGTTCCTGGTTGGATATGGGAGTGGCTTCCATCGGTATTCGGTGTGGCAATCGCCTTGATACCGCTCGTCTTCGGTCTGGTTGTATTAAACCGGAGCAACGGAGATGGCGGCGAGTGAGACAGTCGTTTGCCTGACCTTGTCGACGCATTCAATCTAAAACGCGAAGAGTGATTTATCCGTGGCCCTTGGATGTGCTCCATGATGTGGAGCCCATCGGGCCTCCAACATGATGGATCGAGGTGTTCATGACCGAACAGAATCCGCAGCGCAACACAGCTTCGGAGTCCGTTACCACCAACGTCGCTTCGGGCATCGATCTCGCTCATGAAGAGCTGGTGCCGTTCCGCGACGTACCTAATCTTTTGCCGCGACTTCGCCGCGGTCGCAAGCCGCACGTCGGCAGCATCTATCGCTGGAGCGACCGCGGGCTCAAGGGCGTGAAGCTCGAGTACCTGCAAGTGGCCGGCATGCGCTGCACCAGCGTGCAGGCATTACAACGATTCTTCGAACGGCTTACTCACCCGAACCGACCCGCGCTCACTCGCTCTTTCGCGAAACGTCAGAGGGAGATCAAGGGGGCGACCGAAGAAGTGAAGCGCCTGCTTTACGGCACTGGCCGCAGGCGTGGGAAAGCGTCTGAACAAAAGTAGGCCGAAGTCTGATGACAAGTACCGCGGCTGCACCCATTCAAGGTGCAGCCTTTTTCTTTTGTGAGGAGTCCATCAATGAAGAAGAAATGTTTTCAGCGACAAGATCTCTATCGTCTCGTGGTGACGCACTCCAGTGACAGTGGCTCGCCACCGGGCGCCCACCGCGTCGTTGACCCCATCATCGTCTACGCCGTCTACGAGATCCTCGGCCAGCACGCGTGCTATGGCCGGTACATGCAGTTCGGAGTGTTCATCGACGGCATCGACGACACCCACCCCGGCACCGGCTGGTCGGAGGTCATTGCGCCGCTCACGATC
>DASVUC010000021.1:0-14556 GCA_036387255.1 Tepidisphaeraceae bacterium
TTGATCCACTTGATCTGCTCCAGTGGCACCGTCCCCCCTTGCAGCGCCACCTTCCCCGGCTCCGCCGCGGTCAGCGCCTGCTTGCTCTCCTTGCCGTCTTCCGTGCGAATCGTCACCGGCTCCTTCGTCGACAGGGATTGGATGTTCGACAAGTCCGCGACGACCGTCCCCGCCATCGCGGTCTCGATCGTCACCTTCCCCCCGCTGGCGCTCTTGATGGTGCCGGTGAGCTTATCGCCGTTCTTGAAAATGATCTGATCCGCCCACGCACCCGATGCGCAGAACAACACGCACAGCAAGCAGATTCTTCGCAAAACTTTTCCTCGTTGATGCCCGACTCCTTATCCTGCACACCCGCCAATGAAGTTCCAGAACAGCGCGCCAACTCCGCAAGATTTGAGATCCACGCTGCGCTTTTTCTGCGCCGCAATCACACCCGCGCGCGGTAAACTTGAAATTGCGCGATCAATCGCCAAAGTGTCACAGTCTTACGCGCAGCGCTGCTGCCCTTTCGAGCGCCTGCGTAAGTGTTGGATGTTGATCTGAAGGGCCACACTTTAAGAACGAAGAGCCCGACAGCGATGTCGGGATTCACCTGGTGAGACACGGATGTTGGGGGTGCTGAGCAATTCCTCCGGACGGGCAGATACCGTATCGGCCGCGATCGACGTTTTCGCGGCCTCCGGTGTCGGACTCGTCGTGCACTGCGGCGACGTCGGCGGACGCCACGTCCTCGATCAGCTTGCGCGCCTCGGCGGCGTCTTCGTCTGGGGCGATCGCGACACCGATCGCATGGGGCTCCTCCGCTACGGCCATTCCATCGGCGTCGATTGCTTCGGCCTCATGGGGAACTTCGACTGGGAAGAAAAAAAAATCTGCGTCATCCACGGCGAAGACAAAAAGGTCGTCCGCCGAATCCTCGACGAGCAGCAGTACGACTACCTGCTCATCGGCCATGAGCTCTCGACCGAAGACAAAACCGTCGGCCGGACGCGCGTGATCAACCCAGGTGCAATCTTCGGCGGATCAACCCCCAGCGCCGTCGTGCTCGATCCCACCAATGGCAAACTACGGGTGCTGCCGCTCTAATCGGCAGACAGATCAATGGGGTGATTCGCCCGATGCGGGCGTAACGGATTTCGCAAAACCCTTCGCCTGCGCAACGGCGGCGGCAGTCTGCGCCGGCTCCTGCTTCGCAAACGTCACAATCACCCCATCCTTGTACTCCAGCATCAGGTTCCCGCCCTCAAACCAATACCGGCAGGAGCCCCGCTTCAGCAGCTCAGAGCAGATGCGGTCCTCGTTCAGCTCATAGCTGCCTTCCTTGTCGCGAATCTGCGCCTTCACCGCCCCGTTCGTCCAGATGTTCACATGGCAGGAGCCCACCTCGCGGAGCTTCATCTCGATTTTGAGCGGACCGATGGCGGAGGGAACGTCGCCGGAAATCCAGTCGCCGATCAGGCGCCTGCGGAGCAGTTCCTGCCGGCTGGCAGTCGATTGCGCCGCTTCCTGGAGGGCAGCGCTCTGCTTCTCCCGCAGATGGATCTGGTACTTCGCCCACCCCGCCGCCGACCCAATGCACAAGATCAGCACGGCCCAAACCCGGGCGCGGCTGCGGAGAATGGAAAGCACGATCTTGCTCATCGCAGGCACAGGTTTAACGTACCGCGAAGCTGGCAACAACTGCTAGGGCAAAATGAGACAGGCATGCCGCGAAACACACCGCGCGGATTGGGCCCCCCTACCCGTTTTACTTCTTCCCGCCACCCGGCGCCGGAGCGCTCGGATAGGCCGATTGTTGATAGATCAATCCACCCATAGCAGGAATGAAGATGCAAAGCGGCAGGATGAAGGCTTTGCTGGAAAGGTATTTGTTCACATCGGTCGCGATGCCCTGGTACTTGTAGATCATCCCAAGGATGCCAAAAACCAGCATCACGGATCCCTGCAGGCTGAAGAACATCATGATGCTGCCGCGGAAGATGATGAACGACAGCATGCCGAAGAAGATCAATCCAATGAGCGCACCAGCGGCCGCATAATTGGCTTGCAGTCCCATGCTGCGCCAGATGCTCGCGCCCAGCAGCGCGCCGAAGATGCCGCCCATGCTCGCAACGGCGTATTTCATACCCGGCCACACCAGCGCCGCGCAAACGCACCCCCCCACCATCGCACCCGCAAGCCCGTTCCCAAGCTTCCCCCCGATCAAACCACCGACATAAATCCCCACGGCAGCTGCATTGAGCGTCACCAGCCCCCGGTAGCAATAAACGCCGAAGGCGAGATAGACAATCCCCGCCACCACAAGGATCGCGGCGGTTGCCGGACCCATGTTCTGGCAGAACGTGAGCAAGTCGCCCTGCGCCGGAATGTGGCCCGGAAGCAGCGGCCAATCCATCACATTCGCGGCGGCTTGCTGTGCGGACGCGCCGACGTCGGCGACTTTCTCCGCAACGGCGCCGGCAGCTAGGTGGAATTGCACGATCACAATGTTCCTTCCATCGGATGAGCTTCTCGATTGGCTTGAGTGATTAGACCGGATCCGAGCTGATCGTCCAGATCAAGTCGCGGGGGCGGGACGGGAGCGCGGCGCTCGCGCGTCGGACCGCTTCTTCATTGGCAGCGCCTGCACGAGCGCGCCCAGGCAAACCGTGCCCATGATCATGAGCGCCTGCATCGATGCCTGAGCCGGCAGAAAGCCCGGCCAATCCGTGTGCCGAAGCGCCAGGATCCAAAGGAATCCAGCGCAGCAGAACGTGACGCCGGTGAGGCTGAACAGCAGCGCCGCCGCCAGGCGCGGCGCAAGAATCGTCAGCGAAACCGCCACAATCGCCGCCGCTCCTGCCGCCAGCGGCAGATGCGCCCGCACCGGCTCAGGAAGCCCCGTCCACATCGCGCCGCAGAAGTCGCGCGCATTTTCGCAGCCAGCGGGCATCACCAGCCGCACCCCTTCATTCTTCAGATTCCACACACCCATGCTTGTCCACAGCGCCAGCGCAAGCACGAGTCCCACACCTACAAACGCGCGGGTCAGCACGAACCCCAAGGCTCCGCACCCCATTGCCATGGACAGGCTGGTGGTCGCAGTGTTGACATCCCAATTGAGCAGGCGCGGCCCGATCATCCCTAGCACGCCACCCAGCGCCACCGCCACCAGCGTGATGAGCATCCGGGTGCAGCGCGCGCCGGCCAGCCAGAGCGCAAAACCCGCGACCACCAGAATTCCGGCAATCGCCAGCCACGCGGTGCCGCCATCGTGGGGGAGCAGCGCAAGCCATTCCTGAAGCATGGGCGCAGGCCTTTCGTTATTCAGTTATCGGTCGTGGAGGCAGGGGATGATTAAGGAATGGCGTGGAGATGCTCTGAAGTGGGTCAAGATCCGCTTTTCGCCGTTTCTTCCGGTACTCCGGGAGAATCGATGAGGGTTCTTTAAAACTCGCGACAATCACTTCTTGAGTTGATACACACCCCGGGAAGCTTGCGTGAACTGCTTTTCCTTGATGAGCGTCTGGTTGACGATCCCCCGGAAGTTGGCGCTGTTCGAGCGGTAGCCGCGGGCTTGCACGCCGGCCAGGATATCCCCAACCTTCATCGGCTTACCCGCTTCGCGCATCACGCTCTCAATCGCTTCGACAAGGCTGATGTCATTGCGGGCGCGGCTGCCCCGCCCACCCGTGTTGCCGCCCAACTCGCGGATCTCCGCGTCCAGCATCTCCATCCGCTTCTCAAGCTTCCCCCGCTCTTTGAGCAGCTTGTTGAGTTGATTCCGCCGGCTGTTAAGAAGTTGCTCAAGCTGCTCGATCGATAGACCGTTGGTCGTCCCGCGTGACATAGCCATTTCCTTTATAAAAAACGATTGCTCTAACGAAGGCAAGAACGCCACTATAACGGTAGGTATCGAGGCGCATCAATCGCCGTTGCTTCGGGAATGTTACTGATTTTGCGCTCATCATTCCGTGCTTGCATTCATCCGACATGGCAAACAGAATGTCCGCGCTGCATCAAAGACGTTCAACGTGGCCTCGGAAGGAGCGTTATGCGAAACAGGATGATTTTGGGAATGTTGGCCGCCTTGATCTTGATCGGCGCCTGCGATGATCGCACCTCGGTTCCGCAGAACGTGCAGGATGCCGCCACAAAAGCGCAAGCCGATGCCGCAAAGGGCCCCCAGCGCCCCACCACCCAGGAACTGCTGACCGGACCAAAGAAGCGGCTGGCGCTGACGCCTTTGCCGTTCTCCGCGCAGGTACCCGGATCGTGGAGAGTCGAAACGCTTGCCAGTGGCAGCCTCACGGTCCTGACCGGTCCCACACCTTCAGGAGAAGCGCAGGTCCAGCTCTCCAGCCGATCGCTCACCAGCAAGGATGAACTCGGCGTAATCCAGCGCGCGGCCAAGAAAGAGTTGGCCACCACGCAGGCGGGAACCAAGCACGTTCTCAAGGCCGACTTCCGTAAACTGGGCGACGCGGAACTCTTCGAACGCCAGGCCGTCGGGCAGCCCGGGCCGCTCGTCGTGACGGATCTCAACAATCAGGAACACACGGTGACGGCGACGCCCTACACCTGGACGATCACCCTGTTCGTGCCGAAGGGCGATTCCTACGCAAAGTTCGAACTGAACTTCCTCGGCCTGACCGCCGAGCAATACAAGCAGGACAAGGCACTCCTCGATCAAATCGTCAATTCCCTCGCCCACGACCCCACCGCCGCCCCAGCCACCCAACCAATCTAAACCCGCGTCTGAGATCTAAAATCTGAGATCTAAAATCTGAGATCTGAAATCTGAGATTTGATCTGACATTTGAAATCTGACATTTGAAATCTGACATTTGAAATCTGAGATCTGAAATTTGAGCTTTGAAATCTGAAATCTCTAATCTCAAATCCCACCTCCGTGACCACTCGCCTTGCCCCCAGTCCGACCGGCGCGCTGCACCTGGGCAACGCCCGCACCTTCCTCATCAACTGGCTCCTGGCGCGTCAGAACGGCTGGAACGTTCTGCTCCGCATCGAAGACCTCGACGGCCCGCGCATCAAGCGCGGCGCCGATCTACAACTGATCGATGATCTGCGCTGGCTCGGGATCAGCTGGGACCAGGGCCCCATCTATCAATCGTCGCGAATGGCGACATATCAGCAGGCGACGGAAAAGCTGCTCGCATCTCAACTCGCCTACCCCTGCATCTGCTCCCGCAAAGAAGTCGACCAATCCGCCAGCGCCCCCCATGCCGAAGACGGGGCTGCCGTCTATTCCGGCACGTGCCGCGGAAGATTCGCGACGCTGGATGAGGCAGTGCAGGCGGGCCGGCGCAACGCCGCCATTCGGTTTCACGTTCCAGACGCGCGCCTAACCTTCGTCGACCGCTTCTCAGGCGAACACGCCTACGCGCCCGCGAAGGACCTCGGCGATTTTGTCATCGCCAAGGCCGATAAAACGCCCGCCTATCAACTGGCCGTAGTCGTCGACGACGCCGACATGGGCGTCACCCACGTCGTCCGCGGCGACGATCTGCTCGATTCCACCCCACGACAGCTCCTGCTCTACCACGCGCTGGGACTACAGCAGAGAATTCCAAACTACTGGCATCTTCCCCTGGTCATCGGCCCAGACGGCCGCCGGCTCGCCAAACGACACGGCGACTCCCGACTGGCAACCTATCGAGCAAAGGGCGTCACCGCAAAACAGGTCCTGAACCTGCTCGCCAAGTGGTGCGGCATCCCATCCGCCACCCCGAGATCCGCTGGCGATCTGCTGGATCAGTTCGACATCACCAAGGTCCCGCACGAGCCCATTGTGTTCGATCCTGCGCAGTTGTAACCGCGCTTCCATTACAATCCGTGCGTGGCCGATGATCTCGTCAGTTTTCACGAACGGGTGATGAGCGGAAGCGATCGTTCCCTCGCAGTTCAAGCGCTGCGCGGCGCGCTGGCAGCGGTCGAGCCTTTCTATGCAGGAGTGATGCGCGCCCGAAACTTCGCATATGACAGAGGGATCAAGAGAACCCACGCCCTCCCCCGCCCTGCCGTCGCCGTAGGCAACCTGACCACCGGCGGCACAGGAAAGACACCCGTCGTCCGCTGGCTCGCCGAACAATTCGCCAATCACCGCCTGCTCCCCGCGATCCTGATGCGCGGCTACCGTTCCACCGAAACCGCCGGCTCCGACGAGCAGCGAATGCTCGCGCAGCATCTGCAAAATAGAGCCCTGGTCATCGCCAACCCCGACCGTCTCGCCAGCGCTCACCTTGCCATGCACAACGATCCGCAGCCGGACGTGTTCGTGCTCGACGACGCCTTCCAGCATCGCCGGGTCAGGCGTGATTTCAACCTGCTGCTCATCAGCGCCACCAACCCCTTCGGCTTCGGCCATGTGCTCCCAAGAGGCCTGCTGCGAGAACCGCTCAAAGAGATGGCCCGCGCCGACGCCATCCTGATCACCCGCCAAGATCAAGTCGCACCCTCGGAAATCTCACATTTGAAATTTCAAATCCGCAGCTACACGAGCGCCCCTATCTACCAATCCGCCCACGTCATCACCCACCTGGTGTCCAACCAGCGAACGGCAACGCTGGCGGAACTCTCCTCCGAATCGCTTTATCTGTTCTCCGGAATCGCCAATCCCTCCAGCTTCTTCGCCAACTTCCCCTCCCGCGTCGGCACCATGCCATTTCCCGACCATCACGCCTATTCAGCGCAGGATCTCGCGAAAGTGCGCGAGGACGCCGCGAAACTTGGCGCATCCCTGCTGGTGACGACGGAGAAAGATTTCGCGAAGCTCGCCTCCTTGCCCAACGTAAACGAGGGTCTGCCCATCTACCGCGCCCAGCTCCAGATCCGTTTCGAAGCTGATGACGCGCAGAAGCTCTGGACGCAGATCGTCACAACGCTGCCCGGCCTTGCGTCGTTGGCTGCGTCGCCGGTTGCCGAGGCTCCAGCTTCCGCCACTTCAGCCCAGCGAGCGCAGCCATAACCCCCAAACCCACCAGGGCGACAACAACGTACCGCCCGTTGCTCAAAGCCTGATCGCGCATCGACGTCTGATAATATCCTCATCCTCCCGCTGATGCTTTCGAGAAGGGCGAGGCGCTGGTAAAACAGGCGCAGTCGGTTGTTGTTCCCGATCCCGCGAAAAGGGTGCCCGCAACCTCGCAGCTATAATCCTGCACGCTCAATGATGCGACTTCGTCCGCTCTTGTTGACCTTCGCGCTGCTCTCGCTCAGTTGCTCACCACAGGGCAACAAGGGTAAGCCTGCGCCAGGCGATGGACCCGTCGCAGGCGTAAAGCTGCAAGGCGTGAACCTCAACGACCCCGTCCGCCCGATCCCACACGATCAGCCCATCATCATCGGCGCCGCCAAAAACGAGTGGGCCAGCTTCTCTCTTCAAATCACCAACCTCCCCGCCTCCGCGCCCAGGGCCGGTTACTCGCTTCGCATCCACGCCCCCGAGCTGCCGGAAGGCAAGGCCACCATCTCGGCGAAGAACTTCCAAGCCGCGCAAATCCTCCCCATGCCGGTCGACGTCAACCGCGCCGGCTACGTCCGCCAGACAGGCCTCAGCGTCTCTGATCATCCGCTGCCCCGCGCGCTTCTGCCCATCAAGCAGGAGGACGGCATCGTCGATCTTTCCGCACTGCGTGATCCGAACAATCCCCTCGACCCCTCCTCCCGCGCCAAGCAATCCAACGAGCCGCTCCTGCTCTGGGTTGATTTGCACGTCCCCGCCCAGACCACCCCCGGCGAATACACCGCAAGCGTCGACCTCGTCCCCAACGGCACGCGCAAACCCGTCGTCTCGGTGCCCGTCAAAATAACCGTCTACGACTTCGAGCTCCCCGCCGATCGTCATCTGCTGATGATCAGCCAGATCGATTGGGAAGATCTCAAGCGGCTCTATCCCGAGCAGTTTGAAACCGTCGCCCCGCGCCTGCTCAGCCGTCGCGATGAGCGCTGCGCCGGCACCGTGCAGGTGCTCGATTCGCTTCAGAAGCTCGCGCAAGCGCACCGCACGCAGGTCAGCGTGCCCCGGCTTCAGCCCGTCGTGAAATGGCAGCTCGGAAACACTAGGGTCGATTGGGAAGATCTCGACACGGTGATCGAGCCGTGGCTGAGTGGACAAACCTTCGACGACCATATTCCCCTCGGCTATTGGCCCCTGCCCGCCGTCGATTTCCTCGACCAGGTCGAGAAGCAGTCCCAGCTCGATTACTGGGCGCAGGCCGCCGCGCATTTCGATGAGAAGAACTGGCTCAATCGCAGCGCCGTCTGGATCGAATCGCTCTCCTCCGGCCGCCCCTCCTCCGCGGAATCCCTCGAACTTTCCGCTCGGGCCGCGGAGATTCTCGCACGCCACCCCAAGATGCGGGTCACGCTCCCGCTCGAGGAAGATCAGCTCCAGCTGGCCTCGTCGCGCAACCAGAACTTCATCCAGACCAAGACCACCGAGCGCGTCCTCGCATCCGCGCCGGGAATCGTCTTCTCCTCTCCCCTCAAGAGCTGGCCCGACGGCGTCGCCAGGCCCGCCCACTGGCTGCGCACCGACATCCCCGGACTCGTCCCCTACGTCGGCGCCGGCGGCGATGAGCGCGACGTCCGCGTCTGGTCACACCTCGCCTTCCTCCGCCAGGCCAGCATGATCCTCTGGGGCTCCCCGCTCCCGCGCACCGACACGCCCCGACAGGCCGCCGACCCGAATGACCTGATCTGGTTCTATCCTGGCCAGTGGTTCGGCGTGAACAATCCGCTGCCCACGATCCAGCTCAAATGGCTCCGCCGCGCCCAGCAGGACTACGAGTATCTCCTGCTCAACAAGCAGCGCGGCGACGCAACCAACGCCGCCCTCATCGCGCGGCTCATCACCAAGCCCGTCGAGATCGCGCCCGGCCAGATCCCCGATCCCACCTACAGCCTCATGTGCGGAACCAGCGATCACACCGCCTGGTCCGAAGCGCTGCGGCTGCTCTCCAGCCGAATCCTCCTTCGCACGCCTGGCCAGCCGCTCGATAACCTGCGCCGCGACGCGCTCGACCTGCAACTGCTCCGCTGGTGCGCACCCCAGGAGCAGCCCGTGCTGATGAACCGCACGGTGCAGTGGCAGATCGATCGCCCGCCCGGCGCGATCGCATCGCACTGGCTCAATCTCCGCGTTGGCATCGACATCTACAACGCATCCGATGTGCGCCCCGATCAGAACCTGCTCCAGTGGACCGCCATGCCCAAGGGCTGGGAAGTCAAGCCGCAGCCCGCCGTAATCCCGGCCTTATCCACCTACCGCGTGCATCGCAACGCTATGGAGGCTCGCTACAACCTGACCGCCGTCGATTCCCGCGATCACCGCGCGGCGGAACTCACCTTCACCAACGGCTACAACCGCCAGGAAACCAGGCTCAAACTCTTCCTCCCCGTCGCCCCCAGCGATCGCCTCCCCCCCGGCGGACTCAAGATCGACGGCTCGCTCGAAGACTGGAACGAAGCCGACGCCGTCCAGGCCGGGCCGATGATCCGCATGTTCAATCGCCCCGCCCTGCACAAGCAGGAAATGCAGCTCGCGCAGAGCAACGCGCAAGTCTTCACCGGCTGGGCCGATGAAAACCTCTACGTCGCCTTCAAGCTCGACGGCATGAGCAAGAACCGCATCGAGCAGTCGCGCAACTTCGTCGATTACCAGTTCCGCCGCGCCTGGGGCGAAGACCTCTGCGAAATCCTCCTCCAGCCCCTCTTCGCAGACAACACTGCCGGCCCCGTGCTGCACATCGTATGCAAACCCACCGGCCACTGGGTCGAACGCAAGAGCGACGGGCGCACCAGCGCCGATCCCTGGCAACCCTACGAAGGCGCCGGCATGCGCTACATGGCCAAGCTCGACACCTCCACCGGCACCTGGCGCGGCGAAGTCGCCATCCCCTGGAAAGCCATCATGGAATCCAACAAGGGAATCCCCCCCTTCCTCCGCTTCAATTTCTCCGAACACACCCACGCCACCGGCGAATCCTCAAGCTGGGCCGGCCCCGTCGACTTCGGCCGCGACGACAACATGACCGGAATTCTGTACCTCCGAGAACCCAACGAACCCGGCATGGCAGGCCAACCAAATCGCACCGCGCCGACCATTCCGTGATCCGCCGCCTCAAGCTGCTAAACACCTTTCGCTAGAAACCCGCCGTCGACGATGATGGTTTCCCCCGTCGTATAACTCGCCGACGGGCTAATCAGATACACCGCCGCCCCCACAAGCTCCTCCGCACTTCCAAACCGCGCCATCGGCGTGTGCCCCTTCAGCCACTCACCGCGCGGCGTCCCTTCAATCAGCGACCGATTCAGATCCGTCGGAAACACCCCCGGCGCGATCGCGTTCACGCGAACACCGATTGACGCCCACTCATTCGCCAGCCCGCGCACAAGCCCCAGCACGCCCGACTTGCTCGATGCATACGCCAGCACCTCGCTCAGCGAAATAAAGCTGTTGAGCGACGCGATAAACAACACGTTCCCCCGCTGCCCCTGCGCATCAGGCGTTTGATCCTTCATCACCGCCGCCGTTTCCCGCGCGACGATGAACGACCCCGTGAGATTGATCCGGACGATGCGCTCAAACTCCTCCGTGCTCACTTGCAGCGAAGGCTTGCGCGCAATCACCCCCGCCGCGTTCACCACCGCATCGATTCGCCCAAACGCCCTTACCGTCCGCGCCACCGCATCCCGCACGCTCTGCTCGCTCGCAACATCAAGCTGCACCGCGTCATGACCGGCGCCCAGCTCGCTCTTGATCGCCGCCACCTTCTCGGGGTTCGTCGATCCCGCCATGATCCGCGCCCCCGCCTGCGCCATGCCCAGCGCGATCGCCCGGCCAATCCCCGACGTCCCGCCCGTGACCAGCACAACCCGTCCAGTAATGTCCAGTCCTTTGTAAAACCCCATCGCAGTGGCTCCTTATCGCCTGAGAAAGCCGAGAAAATTGTCCTTCAGGAACTGACGCGCATCGCGCTCGATCTCCGCCCGCGTCAGGTTCCAGCCCGTCGCAATCAAATCGCGATACTTATCCACCAAAACGTTCCCGATAATCCGCCGGCTGTGGTCCCACTTGTAGATGAGCTGATCCAGGATGCGCGCATCCGAATGCTGAGGCACAAACGTCGGCCCCAGCAGCTCGATCCGCATCCGGGTGATCTCATCGATCAGGCTCGGGTTGTTCAAAAACCACCAGCAACCAAACGGCAGCAGGTTCCCGAACTTCCGCGCCGCCACGCACAGCTCATGCTGGTTCTCGCGCGCCAGCATCGTCACCAGAAACTTGTTCTCCGGAAACCGCCGGCACAGGTTCACCACCGACCCCACATCCGCAATCCCCACCATATCCCCCGCATCCTTCAGCGCCGGATTCACCTGCAACCGCGATCCGATCATCATCGCAAACGGCAGCCCATGCTCCGCGCAAACCGGCAGCACGACCTTCTCAATCATGGTCTGCCCATCGCGTGCAATAGGCAGCTCCGGATCCGCCGGATAATGGAAATCCGGCGGCAAGCTCACCGCCAGGTAGATCGCCTTCATCCGGATGATCCACTCATTCAGGAACCGCCGCGCCTCCAGGATCGTGTGTTCATCGATCTCCTGCCGAACCGTGTACCCCCACTGGTTCATCTTCTTCGCCGCCGCCGGATAATCCCGCAGCAGCGGATCGATTCGCAACACCGCGCTGAAGCGCGCATCCTCGCCCACGTCGCCCCCATCCAGCCACCGCCCGCGCTCATTGTCATCGAACACCGCATTGGTCATCGTGATCTTCGACACATTCGCGCTTTCCATCACCCGGTCGATGTAGTCGTTCGGGTCCTGCTCCGCAAAGTGCTTCCGCAGCTTCTCCAGCGACCGCTCGGAAGGATCGAATCCCAGCTTCTGCATCGTCGTCAGCACGCCCCGGCACGCTTCGGAAATCGGTGTGCTCTCGATGAACACGTGCTTCCAGATGTGATCCGCCTGCTGCTGCTTGCTCATCTTCCAGAACTGCTCGTAAGGCATCTTGCTCGGTGGCACGATGCGATACACCTCCGAGATCAGGTAGTGATACGTCACCAGTTCATCGATCCCCCACAGCATCAGCCCCTTCGGATCAACCTTCCCCGTCCGGTTGGGAACCGGCGTGCCAAACGTCGGCGGATAAACGTGCGTGTGCATGTCCACCACCGGCTGCTTCGCCAGCACTTCATGCACCACGCTGTTCAACTGATCCGGCTGAATCACAGGGTTGTTCATGCGTTATCTCTCCCGAACCAGATAGCATACCCGCCCCACCCGCGGAAGTTGCAATGCCCGTCACTCGCGCTCAATCAGTCCGTTTGCCGCATCCCACTTCTGATACGCCTGCGTCAGCTCCTTCACAATCTCCGGATGACGTTCGCTCACATCTTTCTGCTCCGCCAGGTCATCTTTGAGGTTGAACAGTTGCGGCTTGTCCGAGCTCGGCCCCTTGATGATCCAAGACTGCACCCGGCCGTCTTTCCCATCCGACTGTCGCGACTTCACCAGCTTCCAATCGCCCTTTCGCACGGCCCATTGCTTCTGGAATTTCCAGAACAGTGTCCGCTCCCCCGCTCCATTCGAAGTCAGACTCTCCCCGTCCAGCTTCATCTCATCCGTGTTAACACCAGCCGCCTGCAAAAACGTCGGCATCAGATCCAGCGACGAAACCACCCGATCGCTCACCTCCCCCGCCTTGACCTGCGCCGGCCACCGCATCATCAGCGGCACCCGAATGCCCCCCTCGAACAGCGTGTACTTCGACGCCCGCAGCGGCCGATTGTCCCCACCGGTGTTCGGCGATCCACCGTTGTCCGAGATGAACGTGATCAGCGTATTCTCCGTCTGCTTCAACGCATCCATCGCGTCCAGCAGCCGCCCCACGTTCTCGTCCAGGCACGCCAGGTTCGCCAGCAGGTACTTCCGCATCTCCGTCTCATTCGTCTTCCCCAGCCGGTTGTACGAGTTGTAATAATCCACGTACTTCCCCATCGTCTTCGGATCGTACAGCGGGATCGGCGACACCCCATACCGATCCAGGTACTTCTTCGGCACCTGCTGCACGATGTCGTGTACCGCGTTGTACGCCACGACAATAAACACCGGCTGATCCGGGTGGCTCTTCAGAAACTCAATGGCGTGATCGGTGAAGAGGTCAGTCGTATATCCCTCGGAGATACTCTTAAAGGTGTCATTAAAATCCAGCGCACCGATGTTTGCGCTCGTCTCATGAGGATCAGGCGTCTGCTCCTCGATCTCACGCGTAAGCTGGAAGTAATCATGCGCATGCCCCGAGAAGCCCAGGTATTGATCGAACCCATGCCGCATCGGATACCGCCGGTCCTCCCGGCTCGCCAGCGGATGCCCATAATCGTTCTTCCCAAGATACAGCGTCGCATACCCCGCCTGCTTCAGCCGCTCCGCAATCGTCGGAACGCTCTTCGGGAGCTCATAAACCCACCCCGCCTGCTTGCTCCACCGCTGCTGGTACCGCCCGGTCAGCAAGCCTGTGCGCGAAGGACTGCACACCGGCGCGCTCACGTAGCCCGAAGAAAACCGAACGCCGCCCCGCGCGATACGATCAAGGTTCGCCGTCTGAATATCCGGCGCATGCCCCGGATACGCGCTGCAATCTCCATACCCCTGGTCATCGCTGACGATCAGCACAATGTTCGGCGCCCGCGCTGCTGCCGACACAACCTGCGCGATCACGACCACCATCCCGATCATCCACGTCTTCATGGATTCTCCTTGATCACCACACCAGCCCTCGCCGGATCCTCCCTCAACCCAGGCTTCAAATAAAGCGCCCGAACGATCGGCGTCATCGAAACCTCCCGCAACGGCGCCGAAGCGCTCGCAACGAAAGAACGCGACAGCGTCGCCAGCCGCGCCCCTTTCTCAAACCGCGCCTCCCACGTCGTCCCGCGCTCATCCACAACCAGTTCCAGCCCCACGCCCTCATTCCCGCCTTCGCCCGCCAGCATCGGCATCCACACCGGCGAAAACCGAATCGTTTTTGCCTCCCTCGCCCACACAAAATTCCACCGATCCACCTGCACCTGCCCGTTCCCAACCACCTGCACTTCCCCAACATTCTGCTGAAGCGCCGGCAGCGACCGAATGAACAGCACCATCCCGCCCCCGGTTAAAACGCTGGCGATGATCACCGCGATCATCGCAAACCGCCGCGGCAACAGCGCTGCCGCGAGCAACACAATCGCCGCCAGAACCGCCCCAATCATCAGCTTCGCGCGCACCGGCGCCGGCGTCCCCACCGGCCACACACTCCTGAACTTCGCCACCTCAGGACAAATGCTCGATGTCGGCCCATGCACATCCCGCCACCCCCCCCAGCAATCCCCGCTACGCTGCCACTGGAAATTCCTCAACGAGTTGAACATCGAGCGGTCCGAAACCACCAGCCCATCCAGGACCTCCCAGGCAAGCGAATCATTCCACTCCTTAAGCCCCGGCATCGTGACCGTGATGACCCGCTTGTCCCCAAACATCGCCTTCGCCAACTTTTCATCCGCCCCC
>DASVUC010000022.1:0-44797 GCA_036387255.1 Tepidisphaeraceae bacterium
CCTCCCAGCGGCCCATTGAAAGGGATCACCCACCAGTTCGAGAAGCAGCTGCCACCGCCCCGAAGCTGCGGTCCGTTGCGCGTCCGCGGCGGATTTGCGAAATGGGCTGACCCAAGGAGCACGCAGTCCTCCTACAGATCTAGAACGTTTATTTCGCTTAAGTATCATCAAGGGAATGTCCGCATCGACCACTGCACGCATACTTATTTGCGGTACCCTCGTCGCGGGCGGCGTGGTCGTCACTGCGACGTTCCCGCCCGCTGCAGTGTGGACGCTGGCGTCTGCGGGCGCAACCGCATCATTGGCAAGTAATATATTTGCCTCGGATATTTTTGCCACGCTGCAATCGCGTGCCTTCGATCCTCATACTGCCGATGATGTTGGCAGAGTCGTGGGGGAGGCGATTGGTGCGGCACTTGAGCACGCTGCTGCCGATCTTTGCTGGCTTTGCAGTGATCGGCGCCGGCTGCGGAAGCTCGCGAAAGTCGCGCGAACGTCTTGGCTCACCTCGCCCAACCTTTCTGGCGCGTTTAAGCAAATTAACAGTGAGCGCGCTATTGAGTGGCTACTTTGTGGAGTGTCGAGTAGGTCCAGTTCTCCGCATATTTTTGAGCGGCCGGAAGAGTGGCTGCAAGTGATCGGCGAGTTGGGGCGACTGGCAAAGGGCCCTAAATTGCCATCCCAAAGCAAACAGCATGAGGTCGCTCGATACCTACATGAGCAGTTTCCTGTACTTGTGCGAAATATCGTTAAAGGGGATCCGACCCAAGCCGGTTCAAACCGTCCATTCGCGGCGCTGCAATTGGATTTCATGCAAATCACTATGGCTGCCCAGCGCGAGGTTTGCCAACGACTCGGTGAACAGCAGACGCTCGCAAAAAGCGCGCTGAGCAAACTGGATGAGATTCGGGAAGCTGTCACGATTCAGAAGGAGAAGCTGACCGCAATACTTTCGGACACAGAGCGGGAACAATTACAGGGGTTGTTTTTTCGAGTTGAGGCACTCGGGGAAGAAGTCCATCGTTTTATCGTCGAGACCCGGCATCAGTTGGATCGCATTGAGCAGAACACCCACGACATCTTATCAATAGCTCGAAGGATGGCGGGTCGGATGGGGCTTTCCACTGAGTCACCATCGAACGAGAGTCGCTTTGCCAGAAGCTTGGTCTCGGCGTCACCCCCTGCCACTCGCGGTGGCGTCCCTCTTCCACCATTCGAGCAGCCACACCTTTCGCCGAACGTGCGGGACGCATGGGTCCATCAGCAGGAGTTGGAACAGCATCTTAAATCGGATCTATACAAAGCAGTCTGCCTAGCAGATAGCGTAGTATTGCCATGGTTGGAAGCGAATGGAACTGCCCTACCACCGGACATCCACGGCCGCCTGCTCAGTTTGTTGGCGGATGTACGGATTGAACAGTCAAAGCGGGAAGAGGTGACAAGCATGAAAGAACTTCGGCGAACCGAGGCGCGAGTGTTAATCGAAAGGGCGCGGAATGTTGCCGGACAATGATCTTCGATCCCGCCTCGATGCACAAGACGCGTACCTAAAGCACGCTACTGGTGGTGCCGACGAGGCGCTAAAGCTGTTGACGGGTAAGTCAGATGCTGAGTCTGTACACCGCGCCATAGACATCCTGCTGGAGCAGCAAAAAGCGCAAGAAGCTGCGGACTGGGTGAGGGACTTGGCACCGGATGATGCATGGGTTGACCGCGCCATCGTTGCGTTCGTGTTGAACAACGAAACCGATCAAGCGGACCGATTGCTTAAGTGGTGTGACGAGCGCCTCGATCAATTGGTGGAAACGCGGGCAAGGGTGGCTTATGCACAAGCTCTCGATTGGAGGACCTTCTCCGGGAACCGAAAGGTCAGAATCCCGGGAGAGCTGACAGAAGATCAGCGCATCGCAGCCCTTCGGATTTTGGAACTGCTCAAACCGATACTGTTCTTGGTGAAAGGGCGCGGGCGAATCGATAGCGCACTGCAGGCGAACGCGGTGCAACTCGGGCATCACATGCACTGGCTCTTGCAGGAATACGAGGATGCGAAAGAGTATGGCAAATTCCTAGAGACCTATGAACCACTGCCACTGGCAGTGGCCCGAATTCATCTGCAGTCCCCCGGTGGCGATTCGCGAGGGGTCGCGCAACGGCTTAGGGAAGCGCACCCGGATTCGTTCGAAGCGCAGCTTCTGGCCGTTTTGCTGGAAGCTGACGTCGACGGTAAGGCAGCGGACGCGTTTCAGGCTTGCAAGACCCTCGTGCCGATGGCGCTCTTGCGTCAGCGGGGCGAGGATATTGCAGAGGCCCTGACTGACGTAGCACAGGAAGTTGGTATCTGCGCGCTGAAAGAAGTAGCAATAATCATCTCTACCTTTCTTTCGTCATCTCATCGCTTGCGGCGGCTTCTAGACGTACGGATCCTGCTCGAAGAAGGGAAACTTCAGCAAGTGAAAGACTTGATAGGCGACCTCATAGATGAGAGCGATCCAGTCTGGTTGCAGTTGCACGCGTCTTTCTTGATGGCCTCGGGACAAAAGCAGGAGGCGGCTGAGCGATTAGAGCGCGTTGCGGCTATTATTCCACATCCAGATCTTCTCAGGCGTTCTGCCACCGTCTCCGCCTCGGTAGGGCGGGTCCGGACGGCAATTGGAGCTGCGCGCCGAATCGTCGCGCAGCAACCGCAATCTATCGACGCACACCTTCTCCTCGCGCAGTTGCTGGTGAAGGCAAGCGAGTTTGAACTGGCCGCGCAGGAGTTTCAGCAATTAGAACGACTCGAGCCGGACAAGCTCGCCCACAGCCTTAACTATGCTGCTTCTCTCATGCAGGCTGGCTTATTGAACGAGGCCTTGCAGAAGTACGACAATCTCTGTGAAGTCGCGCCCCCACCTTTGGCGGCTGTTCTTGGACGAGCGCATTTGCTGCGATTGATGGGCAGAGCTGAAAAAGCTGTCGCGTCTCTTCAGCACTTTCAGTCTCAGTTTTGGGACGATTGGCACTTCGTCGCTGCTATGCTCGACCTTGGATACGCTGGCAAGCGGGAAGACCTCGCACATGAAGCACTCGTGCAACTTAACCTCCTAAAAGGGAAGGGAGAGGCGCCGTCCGATATTGTACGTCCGTTTTCTCTAGATGAACTTAAAGAACAGATGGTTCAGTGGCGCAGCGTTGAGAAAGATTTGCGACAGCAAATCCTCGTTGGGAAAGCGCCGTGGTTGTTCGTGGATCGTCTGCTTCGGGTGCCAGCGTACGCGGCTTGGTGTTGGAGGACGCAACAACTTCGATGGCTTGGGGATGACACCGACAGTCGAGCGCAATTCGCCATCTACGCCTCCAACGGTTTCTATTGCATCAAGCGAGGGGAAGAATCTGCCACGCTGACGTCAGTGGAGTGTCCCCACGATCTTGATCGACTGGTCATCGACCTGACTTCGCTGATCTCGCTGCACCGCCTGAATCTTCTTGATGTCGCACTGCAATCGGTCAGGCGGATAGTGATTCCAAACCAGTACTTCGTCGAAGAGCTTGAGGAAAGAGATAAGCTGCGAAACCATCAGCCCTCCCGGCGAGACGAAGCGCAAAACATTGTGATGGCGATCGATGGCGGAATCTTGACAGTAGGCGACGAATCTGAAATGCGCCAACGCGGCATCCCGTACGTCCACGAACATACGATGGAAGACAATCCAAGTTCGGGCCCCTACCGGCTGGCGGATCTCGTTACTGTCTTAGCGGAGTCCGGCCAGCTCGATGACCACCATCTACAGAAGCTACGAGACGTTTCTCAGAAATCAGCGGCAACAGACACAGGTGCCCGGAAGATCCAGCTTGGTGAGAAAGTGCTTATCGAGGCATCAACGCTGCGAACCCTAGCACACTTTCAGGCGCTAAGCCCGACATTGTCGGTGGTACGCGTATCCATTTCCCAAACAGATGCAGATGAACTCAGGCGGGAGCTTCGCTCCTATGATGAGGCCGACAAAATCGAGAAAGGGCACAAGGAGCTTTGGGAGGCCGTTCGGAACCATTCTGCTATAGAGCCTCTCGTCGTGGAGCTACCAATTGATTGGCAGGAGCTAGAGGATCGCGATAAGGGAACGCTAAGTGCAGTGCTTCTGGCATCCCAGGAGCGGTTGCCACTTCTGGTGGACGACCGGGTTCTTCAAAACCATTACCTTACGAAGCGACCCGATTTCCCCAGCGCATTTGGGACCGCCCAGTTTGTCGAATGGCTGGCTGCGAAAGGAAAGATACCAAAGGATGATGCAGTCGCCGCTCTACTTAGAATGATTCATTGGCGTTTTCGCTTCATCGTGCTCTCTGGGGAACACCTGAAGAGGCTCGCTGATCGACATCATTCGACACTGCCCGGGGCTGACCTCGTGGCCGTTGCCAATTACGTGCATGATTGCATGAGCGACCCTGGTTTGTTTGGAGGACTTGAGCCGACTGAGCCGCCGGTGAGCATGGCTATTCGGCTGTTTCAGAGTTGGTCGAGCAGCATCGCCGAGTTCGTGATGACATTATGGGCCGACATGGGCTACGAGAAAGAAGAAGCGACTGCGCTCACCCTTTGGGCGGCGCGGGAGCTCCTACCGTCTCCTCCTAAAGTGATGGGGCTCAACTCCGTCGCTGCCGCTATGGTGAGCAGGCGGGCCGTTATCGCGCGTGCAATGATCGCGGCTTGCAGCATAGAGAACTCTGAACGAGCCAGTGAGGGTCTCCGAATGCTAGCAGCGGGGCTCGGACTGACAGAGCGAGAGTACTTGAGGATTTCCACAGAGGTAATCGATGCAGTCTGAAGAAACTGAAAAGGTACTTGAAGAGGCGAGGCCCGCGTTTCGGAAGTTGATGATGCGCAATCTTCTCTTCAAAAGTTCGGCCGTTGACCCACGAACTGCCGCCGCTCTTCAGGTCCACGGGCTGCTCCGTAAATCTAACCCAACGCCGATGAAGCAAGCTGTGTTAGCTGCGTTGATGGACGCTAGTCATCCAATGAGAGAGAATGTCGCTACCGGGCCACTTGTATTTCTACGAGAGGACGCTTCCTCGCGAACGATTCTCGATGTGAGGGACCTGCTCGTTTATCCACAGCAAGCGGTTCGAGCGGCCGCCTTGACATATTTGGGAGAACTCGCGGAGCAAAAGAATCGGCATGCTACACCGCGGACGCAACAGATCTACCGGAAAAACATGGATGCCATCCTCTCGGAAGAGGAGGCGAGATGGCGGCCAGCGGCACTGCAACTGCTAGACGCGATGCAACGAGACTGGCTTTTTACCACTGATGCAGTGCAGCAATGCGCGGCTGTACATTGTGAAGAATCGCACTTGCGAGAGTTTCTATCAGAGGCACTGTGGCCGGGAACAGAAACTTTCAACTCTATAGAACTTAAGTGTGCCGCGCCGAATCAATCGCGAGAGGAGTTGAGCAAGGCGATTGATCGCATGGTTGAGGAGGCTGAATCTCTTCGAGATCTGATTGAAAAGTACTTTGATTGTTTTGGCACCGTTCCTTTGGCATCGCCATATTCCTTGGGCGACGCTGTGCGAGAGGGTATAGAGCAGCGTAAGTGGGGCGATGTTTGGCAGGTCGTTTGGCAGTGGCAAAAGGACGTGAAGAGCCCTTTAGCAGAATATCACGCGTGCCAGGTTTTTACGCTGCTTGAAGATCACATACCGGCAGAGTCTGGTGCATCGTATTGGCAGCATATTTTCTCGGTGATTGACGGTGGTTTGATTGATCCGCAGAAGCAGCTAACGAGCTGGCGCTTGAGATGCGAACTCGGTAGGCACTTTTGCCAGTGGATTGAGCTTCAACTGCCGGGTCACAAGGGGGAGCGTCTGGCCTCGGTGGCGTGGTGGTTGGGAGAGCGCTTAGCTGCTGCCTTGGAGGGGAATCCGGCGCTACTGGAGAAGCTACTCACAGAGAAAGGCGTTGCCGACGGTGTGGCCGGTCAAATGTGGGAACTCGCGCACCCGGCAATAGAACCCAGCAGTCTTCGCTACGGTACGCTGTTTACGCGTTCCATCTGGTCAGTATCTATACTAAAGCAACTCTCGCCGCTCTTGCGCTCAACTGCTCTTGTGCCGGACCCGGAGTCTTTAGAACGACTGGGGGAAGTCATGCTTGCGCATGTATTAGCTCCAATCTGGAGCAACCAGAGCGATCAATCGGTGCTATACGCATTTGAGGGGTCGCTCCGCGCGACATACGACGCGTGGGTAGCATCCGGAGCGCCTGCGCTCAAAGCAGAAGGTCTGGGAGATGTATTGGCACATATGGAGCGACTGCAGCAACCGGACGAGTTGATGGTGGCGCTAAGGAAGATAGTTGAACAAGAAGCCGCATCTGCCACCGTGACCTCTCTCGCCTTCCGCGCAGCCGCGTTTGCGGGTTGCGTTTCGTTGCCGGATCTGTGGACACAATTACAGGACGAGCAGTGGCGAAGCGGAGTACTGGGGAAGTTGGCAATGCCCTGCCTTCAAGCTTTCCATGAGGCCCTTGCGGAAACAATTGTGCGCGGTGATCAAAAATGGATTGACGCCCTGCCTCACTACTATGCCACAGCTGCCGCAGAAGCTGAAAGTGACGAGCGCCGGGAGATATTCTTCGTGTTTACCCTGGCCGCATCCATTGCGACCCAAGGAACGGCGGCCGTGAAGCGGCTAATGGCGACAGGGTTCCGGGACCGCTTTCGACAGCTAACTTTGGATTGGCGCGAACACCTGCAGAATCTCCAAGTGCAGGCGAGCCCTTGGTTAGCGTGCACTTTGCGCGCAGCGATCGCTGCGCTTGACGTCTAGCTCAGCGAGGTTTGAAGGTGTGGGTCATTAACCCCAAGAAGGTGCCCGGGGTTTTCGATCCTGAGCCAGAGCCATTATCGGCGGATGACGTGGCAACGTTCGCCGACCGCCTTTGCGACTGGACGCTCAAGAGCGAGTGTGCTCACTAAACCGTACTGGGCGGTCCAACTCACTCCCGCCCGTAAGGGGCACGCCGCGCGTACCCACAGAAAGAAGACTAGTCTTAGACTGCCTGCGCCCATGGCTAAGCCTTGGTTTATTTCCAGCGGGCGTCCTCTGAGCTGCGCAAGCCGACTTTCAATCTGACGTTGCCGGGCGCGCCCCATGTTGCGCGTGTTGAGGGCGACCGGCGCGGAACATGTACCCGGGTGACAGTGCTGGGCATTGACTGTCCCTGTAGGAAAGCCGTTCGCGGACTCACTTTTTGCGTTTTGGGGACACACTCCCAGTGCCGGGCCACAATATACGAGCGACCTTATTTTCGTTGTTGCAAGTTTTTTAAAAACAGCTACCGTTGTCTCGTTCTTGCCGGGGCCGAAGCGGGCATTCAAGGTTTCATGTCAGCCCATTACAAGCGGACCACCTGCAAGGGGAAGGCTCGGCCATGTCGACTTTTGATCGGAAGAGGTTTGAGGCTTTGAACGATTGTCCTCGCAGAGCCCGCCGGAGGCGAGGGGATTCCGCTATTGCGCAGATCATCAGCCGCTATCAGATCGAGCAACTCGAAGAGAGACGGCTATTGGCGTCAATCACATCCGCGTATTGGTGGGCTCCTGTCAACAAAACAGAGGGCGATGTCGCCACGATGTCCGCGCAAGTTTCGGGGTATGCGGTCGGCACGCGCTTCGAGTTTGACATTTATGAAGATGACGCCCCTTTTGGCCGAACTTACGTTGATACCAAATTTGGGAACGTCTTCTATAGCGCCTCCAGCAACGGATATTTTGTGGCGGCTGACTGGACGACTGTATGGCAGGCAGACGGAATTGGTGATCCCGAATTTCACTTTGACGTCACCGACGTTTCCGTCCCCAATGGCCTTGGTAAGCGATCATCAGACCCAGAAATAACCGTGGCTCGTCGGTCAAATCGTGTACCCACGACGCCTGGCTCTGTCTCGATCTCCAATATTAGCAAGACCAGCGCGACGATGAGCTGGGGTGCGTCCAGCGACGCCGATGGCGACACGATCACCTACGAAGTCCAGTACGGCATCAACAACACCCTGGGCTGGAACTCACTGCCCTCGACGACCAGCCGCTCGTCAACTATCACCGGCCTGACTCCCAACACCACCTACGTGGTCCGGGTGCGGGCGACGGATGGCAAGGGCGGTATCAGCAACTGGAACGAGTTGGACCCGGCGTTCACCACGCTGCCGAATAACCGCCCGCCAAGCTCCCCCGGTCAACCGAAGGCAGATAAGATCACTACTAGTAGCGCAGTGATTAGTTGGGATGCGTCGACCGACGCCGATGGGGATCTTATAAGCTACGATCTTTATTATGCGCGTGCTTTTACACTAGACAACTGGACGTTAGTACCTGGTGCAACCACGAGTACTTCTAAGACGATTTCCGGCCTGCTTTCGGACCAACTTTATAGTGTACGGGTAGTAGCGCGAGATGGCATGGGCGGAGAGAGCAGCAATGCCAGTACAGCGGCCTTTAAGACGCTTGAGGGCACCATTACGTTTCGAAATGGGAAGCAACCTTCCGCGTCTCTGAGCACTGAGATCAAGGCAGGTCAGATTGCGTATCTGCGCTTCGACGCGCCGGGGTGGTCGGACCAAATTGTGGATGTGGAAGTTTGGGAGAAGGACAGCATCAGTGATGATTATATCACCACGGTGCCCGTTCAAATTTCCAACGGGGTAGGCTTCGGGGAATGGGAGGCGAGTTGGCAAGGCGACGACGGCTCGGACCCGAACAACGAGTATTACGCATTCTTTAATGGCGCACTTCTGCACAACCTGTATTCAGAAGGCAACATTCACGTTTCAGTAGGCGTTGCGTCAGGAAGGTCCTTTGACAACCCTGTGACCTTTGACTGGGACCATGTTAGACCGATTGAGAAGGATATCAGCGTAACGCTGACACGTCTGGATCCTGATGGTGCATCCATCGATCCGCACCTCCCGACTTGGATGGTAATCCACGGTCGCACCGATTCGTTTGAGCCAGGATACATGCTGGACCTGGCAAAAGCTGTTGATGCAAGCACCGGATCCTATCAAGTGCTCACTCTCGACTGGGCCGAGGGCGCGGGAGCCTTCTCTGACTGGTTCGACTACAGCGGCGAACAATGGATAAAGCCCGTTGCGAATTGGGCGGCACAACTCTTAACCGCATCCGGCTTTGATCTCACAGACTTCAACATTGTTGGGCATAGCTGGGGCGGGGTCATGAGTGCGGAAGTTTCCGATTACCTAAAAGGCGTGAACCGAATTGTTGCACTTGATCCAGCAGAAGATGCTCCAACGCTAGCACGTTACGACACAAGCAATGTTAACTTCAGCAGCAACTCTAAGTACTCTTGGGCCTTCCTAAGTAGCGAATGGGGTTCGGCCAAGAGCGCGGCAACAGCTGACGCCTCCTTCAAGATGGATGTAGATGGCAACGCTTGGGCACTCATCCCCGCTCATACCGATGCGCGGAATCTTTTCACGGCGATGTTGTCCGCCAGTCAAGGTCCCGCAGCGGGGGGCGTAAGTGCAATGTTCTCTTTGACAAACGTTAACGATAGCGGAGCAATATGGGCAGACAGCAAGTTTGCGTTAAATGGTCTGACGGGGGAGGTGGCTGAAGGCGTCGGGAAGTTTGAGGGAATCCTCTACGCTACTGAAAGCGGAGGTGTGCTTACGCCATTGGCGCTTCGCTACAACCGTAAAGATGATGGACTCTTTCACTTTATCTTTGAGAGGCAAAGCGTCCGCTCAGTGGCCCCATCACTGTTAGATGGAACCACCACGGTTACTGTGCGAGTACGAAACGACACCGGAAAGACGCAGGATTTCTTGATCCTGCCGACGACCGTTCCAGTAGGTTGGACGGTTAAAGCACTGAAGGATAGGAATCTCCTCGGCGATTGTAATCCGACCATAGTGGCCGGCGCCACATATGATGCGCTGTTTGCCGTAACCGCGAGCGTGGGAACATCTACAGGCGACATCGTCTGGACGCTTCTTCGAGATGACCTTGGTGATGGAAATCCGCTTCAGCTGGGCGAACTTTCACAGCACCTTTCGACGGTGAGTGTTGACATTACTCCGCCGTTGGTGACGATCAACCGAGCAGCCAGCCAAAGCGACCCGACCAGCGATTCATTGATTCATTTCACCGTGGAATTTAGTGAAGCTGTTATTGGCTTCACTGGCGGCGACGTTGTGCTATCCGGCACTGCGCTCGGTTCACTCGTCGCCCGCGTTACGGGCAGCGGGACAACCTACGATGTGGCTGTTAGCGGTATGACTGGCGA
This sequence comes from Tepidisphaeraceae bacterium, assembly GCA_036387255.1. Lineage (GTDB taxonomy): Bacteria > Planctomycetota > Phycisphaerae > Tepidisphaerales > Tepidisphaeraceae > DASVUC01. The sequence continues at coordinate 10,288 of DASVUC010000022.1, forward strand.
TGGGACCGTTATCGCGTCAATTCCGGCTGGGGTAGCCAAGGACGCTTCCAATAATGGCAACCTTGCCTCAACCAGTAGCGACCACAGCGTCACGTACCAAATTGTGGACGTTACGCAACCCACAGTGACGATCACCAGAGCGGTAGGACAGGGTGATCCGACCAACAGTTCTACTATCAATTTCAGGGTGGTTTTTAGCGAGCCTGTGACAGGTTTTGCTACCGGCGATGTGATCCTCTCGGGCACCGCCCCTGGCGTCCTCGTCGGCACCGTGACCGGCAGCGAGACAACATATAACGTCGCCGTCAGCGGGATGTCGGGCAGTGGCACCGTGATCGCCTCGATTCCGGCCGGGGTGGCTAAAGACGCCGCCGCTAATGTCAACTCCGCCGGTAAGGTCGATGCAGTCGTAAACTTCGAAGCCCTGGCTGTCGACGTGGTGGCGCCTTCTGTGACGATCAACCAAGTTGCGGCGCAGAGCGATCCCACGAGCGTCTCACCCATTCATTTTACGGTAGTCTTCAGCGAGGCCGTTACTGGCTTCACCGGGAGTGACGTTGTGCTATCGGGCACCGCCCCCGGCATGCTTGCGGCTACTGTCACCGGCGGTGGGACTACATATGATGTGGCCGTTGCAGGCATGAGCGGCAGCGGGAGCGTCATTGCGTCCATACCAGCCAGAGTGGCCAGCGATTCGGCCCTCAACGGTAATCTTGCCTCCACCAGCACCGACAACTCGGTCACGTATCAGCTGGTGGACGTGATGCATCCAACGGTGACGATAACTAAAGCCGCTGGGCAGGGTGATCCGGCCAGCAGTTCAACAATCAACTTCACCGTCGTGTTCAGTGAACCAGTAACTGGATTCAACACGGGGGATGTAACACTTACTGGGACAGCTCCCGGTATTCTCGTAGGCACCGTTAGCGGTAGCGGTACGACCTACACCGTCGCGGTTACCGGCATGAGCGGCGATGGCACGGTCATAGCAACAATCGACGCAGGCAAGTGCATAGATGCCGCGGGTAACCCAAACGAGGCGGCGACGAACGCGGCCACGGTTACGTACCAGCAAGTGGTATCGGACACTATCCCGCCGACGGTGACAATTAACCAGTTGTCCAGCCAAGGCAATCCAACGAGCAATTCATCGATTCGCTTCAGCGTTACGTTTAGTGAAGCAGTGACGGGGTTCACCGGCAGCGATGTCGTTCTTTCCGGCACTGCTCCCGGAACGCTCCTCGCAACCGTCACTGGAAGCGGGACCAGCTATGATATTGCCATTACTGGTATGAGCGGCGACGGTACCGTCATCGCATCAATCCCGGCTGGGGCGGCTAAGGACGCTGCGGGCAATGACAGTCTCACCTCGACCAGCACCGACAACTCGGTCACATACCAAGCTGTCAATTCCAATCATCCCACGGTGATGATCACGAAGTCAGCGGGTCAGGGTAGTCCCACGAGCGATACAACAATCCACTTCACAGTGGTATTCAGTGAGCCGGTGACCGGCTTCACCACCGGGGATGTCACGCTCTCTGGCACCGCAGGGGCGACGACAGCAACTGTCGGCACGAGCTCCGACGGTGGGCGGACCTACAATGTTGCCGTCACCGGCATGAGCAGTGACGGGACAGTGATCGTCACCATCGGTGCCGGTAAATGCACTGACGCTGCCGGTAATCCGAATAATGCTGCGCCTAGTGCTGCAACGGTGACCTACCAAACCGTGGACACGACGCATCCGACGGTGACAATTACCAAGGCCAGTGGTCAGAGTGATCCGACCAGCGGTACCACTATCAACTTTACGGTTATCTTCAGTGAACCGGTAACTGGATTTACCACCGGTAAGGTGACGCTCGCGGGCACAGCGCCCGGTACCCTCGTGGGCGCAGTCACCGGCAGTGGTACGACCTATAACGTCGCCGTCACCGGCATGACCGGCAGCGGAACGGTGGCGGCGATGGTTGTCGCCGGCCAGTGCACGGATGCGGCTGGCAATTTCAATGATGCAGCGCTGAGCGGTGCCAATGTCACGTATCAACTGGTGTTACCAGACACGACACCGCCGACGGTAACGCTCAACCAGGCGAACAGCCAGAGCGATCCGACCAGCAGTTCTCCAATCCATTTTACGGTGATCTTCAGCGAGCCCGTTTTCGGCTTTACCGGAGGTGATGTACTGCTCGCCGGAACCGCTCCCGGAACGCTGGTTGCGACGCTGACGGGCAGTGGAACCACCTATGACGTCTCCGTCAGTGGCATGACGGGTAATGGAACTGTCGTTGCCTCGATTCCTGCTGGCGTGGCAACAGACGTGGCTCTCAACGGCAACCTCGCTTCGTCCAGCACGGACTACGCGATCTCATATCAGACCACAGAAGTAGTGCCTCCCGGCACAGGAACCGGCCTGCTTGCTACTTACTTCGACAACAGAGACTTCAGCGGAAAGACTCTAACACGCGCTGATCCGACGATTGGCTTTGACTGGAACGTGAATGCACCCGTACCCGGTGTTATCGCGCCGGAGACTTATAGCGTCCGATGGGAGGGCGAGATTCAGGCGGCGGAGGCGGGGCAGTATCTCCTCCAAACCTACGCTGATGACGGGGTTCGCGTCTGGCTTAGCGGTAGCCTGGTGATCAATAATTGGAGCGACCATTGGGCCACGATCGACACCAGCATGCCTATAACATTTGCGGCTGGACAGAAGATGTTGATCAAGGTGGAGTACTACAACAATTCTAAGCACGGGGTTGTGAAACTCTCGTGGCAGCGGCCGCAGCAAAGTGTCTTCGAGGTTATTCCCACCGCCCGTTTGTATTCATCTTCGGCCAATGGTTCAACGACGCAGCTGAGCACGAGCGGCGCCACGATTATACAGGCCGAGGATTTCATTACGGGTGGTGAAGGGACTGGGTATCACGATGAGGATGTGATCAACTTGGGCGGAGAGTATCGTCCAAAGGAAGGCGTTGACCTGCAAAAGGTCAGCAACGACACCGGCTCCTTCAATGTGGGATGGACTAAAGCTGGAGAATGGCTGGAATACTCAGTGAACGTACCTGCGGGCGGTGGGAAGTACAATTTGGATGCTCGCGTTGCGTCACTCGCAGGCGGTGGGTCTTTCCACGTTAGTGTCGGAGGAGTAAATGTTGCGTCCTTTGCGATCCCTTCCACGGGCAATTGGCAGCATTGGGTTACAACTCCCGCACGAACTATTGATCTGCCTGCCGGACTACAGGTCATACGAATCGTATTCGGCACCAACTCGTCAAATGGCTGGGCCGGGAATCTTAATTGGATTCGTTTCACTCCATTGGGCATCAGCACGTCAAATCTGGCGTTCGGTAAACCGGCGGTCTCCTCATCCAATGAGACGTCCGGACTAGCGCCTTCCAACTTGACCGACGGCTCTACATCCACACGCTGGTCGAGTGCATTTTCTGATCCTCAATGGGTGTACGTGGATCTGGGTCAGTCCCATCAGATTAACCACGTGGTCATGAACTGGGAGACGGCCTTTTCAAAATCATTCCAGGTACAGGTCTCAGAGGATGCCCTGAACTGGACGCCCATTTACACCACCTCGAGCGGCACCGGGGGCGTTGAAGATCTGACGGGGCTCAGTGGCAGTGGTCGGTATGTTCGGATGTTCGGTACACAGCGCGGGACACAGTGGGGATATTCGCTTTGGGAAATAGAGGTTTACGGCAGCTGACTGAAGCGAGGTTGACGTGACAATCTGTGGACCGACCGCTTCCGCACAGCACCGCGGGAGGTTGATGCTGATGCTTCTCCTGATAGCGAACGAAAAATTCATCGACTCTTGTACACCCGGTCGTGTACTGCGGGTGTACTGCACACGTACAACTTCTTCATTTTGTGGGGAAATAAGTGCGCATCATGTACCCCACTTGGGTACTCGGCCAACGACGTGCAAGCGTAGCGGTGCAGGTAAGAAGGATCAAGCCAACGCCTCAGCGCCCGTGCCCCGCCCCCGCCTCGTGGACGTGCCCCCCGTCAGGACTGGTGGGCGTAGCTTGGTAAATCTCAGCACGATGCGGCGTCAGCGCCACGAAGTTCAGCGCCACCAGCAGCAACACAGCCAGCACCAGCGCGATCACGATGGTCGACGTGCGACCTGCCACTAACGCGTACCGCGTGCCGCATCGCGGACAGAACGCCGCCTGCTTCGGCATCTCCTCATGACAAACGGAACAGGTTTTCGTCATCCGGGATCTCATCGTCTCCACCGTCTATGGTACCAGAACGCGTTTATCCTTGCTTCGCCTCCAGCTCCGACCACCTTGCGTAGAGCCGCTCCACCTCCGCCTGCGCATCGCTCAGCGCCTGATACGCCTCCCGAGCTTTCACATGATCCGCCGCGACCGCTGGCTCGTTCACCCGCGTCTCCAGTTCCTGCACCTTCGTCTCCGCCGCGAGGATGCTCTGCTCCATCTGCTCCAGCTCTTTCTGCTCTTTCCAGCTCAGCCGCTTCTTCGCCGCTGGCGCAGGCGCAGCCGTGGTCGCCGGAACCCTCTTCGGCGTCACCTGAGCCGCCGCCCGCGCTTCCTGCGCACGCTCCCACTGCGCCAGTTCCGCGTAGATTTCCGCATGCCCCTCCCCATCCAGCGCCAGCACCTCCGTCGCAACGCGATCAATCAGATACCGATCATGCGTCACCAGCACCACCGCCCCCGGAAAGTCCTCCAGGCTCTCCTCCAGCACATCCAGCGTCGGGATATCCAGATCATTCGTCGGCTCATCCAGGATCAGCACGTCCGCCTGCCGCAGCATCAGCCGCGCGATCAGCACCCGCGCCTGCTCGCCGCCCGACAACTCCCCCACAGGCAGATCCAGCTGGTCCGGCCGGAACAAAAACCGCCTCGCCCACCCCGTCACGTGCATCGGCGAACCACCCACGATCAATGTATCCCCCATCGGCGACAGCGCCCGCCGAAGCGCCTGCCCCGGGTCCAGTTGCTCCCGATGCTGATCAAACAGCACCACCTGCAAGTTCTCCGCGCGCACCACGCCCCCTGCGTCGGCCTCGATCATCCCCGTCAGCACCTTGATGAGCGTCGACTTCCCGCTCCCGTTCGGCCCCACAAGCCCCAGCTTCGTCCCCGGCGACAGCGTCACCGACAAGTTCTCAAACAGCTTCCGCTCCCCGAGGGCCTTGCTCACGTTCTTTAAGTCCACGAGCTTCTTCGTCTTCCGCTCCGAAGCCGCGAAGTCAATCTTAGCGCTCCCCTGCTGCGTGTTGCGCTGCCGAAGATCCGCGAGCTCCGACATCATCTCCCCCGCGCGCTCGATGCGCCCTTTCGCCTTGGTCGTCCGCGCCTTGGCGCCGCGCCGGAGCCATGCGATTTCTCTGCGCACACCGCTCGCCAGCGCCTGCGCCCGCCCCTGCTGCGCCGCCAAAAACTCCTCCCGTTTTTCCAGGAATTCGCTGTACGTCCCATTGTGGCTCAGGTACCCCTCCGGATACGCCCGCCCCAGCTCGATGATCCGATTCGCGATCTCCTCCAAAAATCGGCGATCGTGGCTCACCGTTAACGTTGCAAACGCCCCGCCCTCGATCAGATCCTCCAGCCAGACGATTCCCTCGATATCCAGATGATTCGTCGGCTCATCCATCAAGAGCAGATCAGGCTCCCGCGCCAGCGCCCGCACAATCGCCAGCCGCTTCTTCCAACCGCCCGACAACTTCTCCGCCTCCGCATGCACGTTCTTGAAACCCGCGCGATCGAGCAAGATCATTGCCTGCAACTCCCGCTCATGCTCATCCACATGATGATCGATCGCATCCGCCACGATCGACAGCGCCGTTCCCCCTTCCGCAAACGAATCCATCTGAGGCACATAACCGACCCGCAACTGCCGCCGCGTGATAATCTCCCCCTCATCCGGCTTCTCCAGCTGCGCAAAAATCCGCAGCAACGTGCTCTTCCCCGACCCATTAGCCCCGATGAGTCCCACCCGCTCCCCCTCCACCAGTCCGAGAGTGATGTGCGAGAACAAAAGCCGAGGCCCGTAAGACTTTGCCAGGTTCCGACCGGTCAACAACATCGCCAGAGAGTAACGCTGCGCTGCCACAAAAAAAGAGGGCGACGACCGTCGCCCTCTCAAGAGAAACAGCCAAAGCCCTATCGTTACTTGAGCACCTTCTCCATATTCACCGGCTGCGAATCGAGCTTGTCGACGTAGCAGGTATCGACGCCAGCGCCGCCGTCAAAGAAATCCTTCTGCCCCTGCCCCATCAGTACGTCATCGCCGACTTCGCCATACAACTTGTCGTTGCTGGAACCGCCGAAGAGCTCATCGTTGCCGTCTCCGCCGAAGATGCGATCGACACCCGCGCCGCCAGAGAGCATGTCATTTCCGCCCAATCCGTAAATTCGATCGTCGCCCGCGCCGCCGTCGATCACATCGCGTGAGCCGGACCCGTTGAGCCGATCCTTCCCGCCGTTGCCGTACAACTTATTTTTACCCGCTCCGCCGGTGATGATGTCATTGCCGTCGCCGCCCGAGACCACGTCATCGCCCGCTCCCGCCGAGACATAGCATCCCATGATCTTCGACCCGATTGTCACCTTATCGTTGCCAGATCCCGATTGAATTGCGATAGACCTCGTCGCTCCCATATCGAACGACATCGTCTTGCCGTTGAGCGTGACATCGATCATGCCGATCACGCTGCGCAGCGTGATCGTGTCTGCCTTGCTCGTGCCGTTGATCGTGAGCGCGCCGTTCGCCTCCACATGAGCGAGGACAAAGCTCTTGCTCACACTGTCCGCCGGCTTCATGCTGCCCGTCATCGCCTGCACGTTCACCAGGTCGAACCCCGGCGACTGCCCGCCGTTGTCCAGCCCCACCACCTTCACCGCGCGTACCACGCCCTTGAACCCGATCTTGGCCAGGTCAAACTTGCTCGTCTTCCCGCCCAGCGCTTGCCCGATCATCGTGAAATTCACCCCATCGCTCGAGACGTACACGCTCGCCTTCTCAAAATTGTCGACGTGTTCACGAACCACAAAATCATCCCCCGGCCCATCCACAATGGTCTCATCCGCGAAGCCCAGGGTCACGAACGCATTCGCCGGCAGCGACAGGTAATTCACGTCCGTGCTGGGATCATCACCCAGCGCCACACCCAGGCTTACCGCCTTGGCCGAAACGTCCGAGTGTTCTCCACCGTAAGGCTCCTTTGCCCCGTTCTTGAACGCGAGCACCACGTCCGCAAACCCGTCTCCATCCGCTGAAGCTCCCGCTACCTGAGAGAAGTCGACATTGTCCACGCCCACCATGTCCATGTCGGTGCCAAGGTTCGAGGTGTCGATGCGCAGCCGCACCACGCGTGACGACACGCCGGGGAACGTCAGGTGCGTGTGCCCCGTCCCTTTCACCACGACATTGTTCTGCGTGAACAGCACGTGATCTGCGCCGTCGAACACCTGCACGCTCTTGATCGTGAAATCGCGCCCGTTCTTGCCGGCCAGGTCGATCGCGTTGAGCTGCGCCTTGAAATCCAGGTCTGCCGTCAGCTTGATGTCCAGCAAGCCGCTCGCGGTTTTCCCGGCAAAGATCGTGTTGAGCAGATCGCCGTAGGCAGAGTCCCACTGCCGCACGTCCGTAGCGTTGGGGCCATATGTCGCCGTCACGTTGGGCGTCGCGCCGCTCGCGGTTGAATACTTGAAGCTCCCCTGCGTCGCGCCCATCACGCGATCGCCGTATGACTGCGACAGCGCCGTCCCCGCCACCGCGCTCGCCACGTCAAACGTCAACACCGTCAGCATCTGCCGGCGTTCCAACCCCTCCATGAGGTGACGCGCCTGACGATTCGACAACTTCTTCATGGACGCTCTGCGCCGGCTGCTCAACATAATCCGTCCTCTAAACATTGCCCCCAGGTTCACCGTCCGATAATCCCTCATTCTGCTAGCGCAAAAGGGTCATTTCAAACGCAGCAGATGCAAGCAGATGCGGAATTCACCCAATGGCTGGCCATACAGACGCTACCCCCCCTACGCCCAACGGCAGCTTAAGAAAAGACGACACACCCCGCCCACTGTTACACCGCCGCGGTCTGCGCGCTCTGATATGAACGAGAGCCTGCGCGTGCGTGATGCGCAACGAAATTCTGTCGCCGAATCCTTAAACTGAAGCCAATCGCCCCTCAATCGCCTCCCGCGGCTGCAACCCCACCATCTTGTCCACGAGCCTACCGTGTTTAAACACCAGCAGCGCCGGGATAGATGAGATCTGAAACTGCGACGCCGTCGACGGATTCGCATCCACATCCAGCTTCGCCACCACCCAGCGCCCCGCAGAGTCTCGGGCGATGGCATCAATGGTCGGCGCGATCATCCGGCAAGGCCCGCACCACGCCGCCCAGCAATCCACCAGCACCGGCCGATCCCCCGCATTCCGCAAAACCTCCCCAATCGTCGCATCCGAAACCTCCACCGGCTCCGAAGCTATCCCACCCAAATTCAACGTCGCCCCGCACTTCCCGCACACCGGTGTCTTCGTTTGCGCCACCGCTTCATCCACCCGATTCTTTGCGCCACACTTCGCGCACGCGACGATCACCATGACGATCTCCTGAAGACTGCCTTACAGCATCTTCCCCAGCAAGATTGGCCGCGCCCACGTCCATTTTCTTCACGAGCCTCTTCCCCTCTCTCTTTCCCCTCTCCCGCCACTCCGGGAGAGGATAGGGTGAGGGCTCTTGGTGAACCACTGACGCCGCCTCGCTCCGCGGTGCACGCCGGCTTAACCCCTCTTCACTTCCGCATTCGGCGTCGCCCGCTTGAGGTTCGGCGTCAGATCCGCATCCACCTGTCCCGTCGTCCACTTCAGCGCCGACACGATCAGGTTCAGAAACTCGCTGCGCTGCCAAACGTCTTCCCGGTGCCCCAGCGAAGTGTAGAACACCCGGCCCTTCCCGTGCATGCGCGCCCAGGTCTGAGGGAACGGCTGACGCTGATACATCGGCCCGCGCATGCCGGAACAATCCTGCGCCAGGATCACATGAAGATCCGGAGCAAAGTTCTTCAGCGAGTACCACTCTTCCTTGATGCGCGATTTGTCGAACGCCGACGCGCCCGGGAACTTCGGATCCGTTGCCAGCAGCGTCGCCTCCTGCTGCGCGCCGTGGACGATGAACTCCCCTCCGAGCATCTGGATGTATGGGTCGAACTCATCCTGCCCCTGCTCGTTAACGTCCCGAAGGAGATCGACTTTCCCGCGCACGTGAGCACCGGAATGAAACGTGTCGCTGGCGCAGTGAAACCCGATAAACCCTTTGCCGTTCTTGATGGCTTCGAGGAATGCTTCCTTCCCCCCCGCCGGCATCCCCGGCTCTTTGTGAAGCAACTTCTCCGGATCCGGCGCCGGCTTCCCGTCCGGCCCCTTCTTCATGAAGTACTTGTCGGAATCCTGGGTCAGATCGCCTGTCGTCATAAACGCGAAGACATCGAACGCGTTCATCTTCTCCGGCGCAAAGACACTGCCGTCCTTTGAGCAGGTGACGTCGAAGCCGTGCTTGGCGCCTAGGTCCTTCAGGATCTTCTCCGCATAGGCAAGTTCCGACGGTTTATCCTGCGGTCGCGCGATGACACTGTGCTGGAACGTCTGCGACTTGGTGAAGAACAGCACCTTCTTCCGCGGCGCGGCAGCGTCCTGCGCAACCGCGCGCAGATTCAGCAGCGGCGACAGCGCAAATCCGGCGGCGGCGAGCCCGGAGGCCTTCAGAATCTCACGGCGATTGAGCTGCTTTTGCACGGTTTCCTGCTCCCTTGTTTCTGTTGTTCTTCTTCGGCCGAGACTTTTTCCCGACATCGTCCGTGATCTGCAAGAGCTCGCGTTCCGTCCACGGAACCGGCCGAATCTGGGCCCGTACCGCCGCAACCTCCTCGGGCAAAACCGCCGACGCGCTATGCCCCCACTCGCGCCGAACATACGTCAGCACCGACGCGATCTCATCGTCGGTCAATTTCGCCAGAGTGGGCATCTCAAGACTGTACGTCCGCGAACCTACCGTCACCGGCCCCTGAAGCCCGCCAAGCACAATTCGCATGAGCCGGCCCTTGGGGCCAAGCACCCACTCCGAATCCACCAGCGGCGGCGCAAGACCCTCCTGACCGAGCCCCGCTGGCTTGTGACAAGCCGCACACGTCCCCGCATAAACCTGCTTCCCCTTCTCAAAGCGCGCCTGCTCCACCGGCGTCAGTGGGACCGGCGGCGGCGGTGGAACAAAGCCCGGCTGGCCGGGCCAGTGAACCACCTTCAGCAGATTGGCTGCTTTTGCTTTGATCGCTTGTTCCGTTGCGGAAGAGACCAGGGCCACGAAAGCGACCGGCTCCGTCTCAAGCATGATCGATCGATGACGCGCCGGATCGAATGGCTGGAGCCCGTCCAGCAGCGCGGCTTGTCGCCATGCAAGCGGACCCGTTTGTCGCGCGACCAGCTCGAGCAGCGGCCCGATGCGCTTCGGCGACGCCTCTGTAAACAGCGAATGCGTCAGAGCAGTCAACGTCGCGGCACGCGCGGGCGTCGCCGATGAGAACTCTACGGATCCCAGCAGGTTCTCAAGGAACGGCAGCTCGCGCCCGCCGATCCCGCTGATGATCGCATCCCGCAAGTAAGGCTGATCGGATGCAGTCCCAAGAAGGCGCGTCAGCGCCGCATCCGTCTCCGGCAACCCTAGTGGGCTTACCGTCAACGCGAACTGAAGCCGCACAACCGGATGCGGGTCATCCTTCATCCCCAGCACGATCGGCAGCACCAGCTCTCGATTCGCCGAGTAAAGCTTCGCCTCACAGAGCCGCAGCGCCGCCGCCCGAATCTTCGGCTCAGAATCCGCCAGCGCCACCTTCAGCATCTTCGGATCCGTCACCCCCATCCCTTCCAGCGTCCACAGTGCGTGCAGCCGAGCAATCGGGTTGGTGTCCACCGCCGCCCTGCGCAGCGCCGGCAGCGTCTTGAAATCCTGCCGCTCCACCAAAAGCTGCTGCGCCATATCACGCCACCAGCCGTTGGGATTCGACAGCGCCGCCACCAGCTCCGCGCTCGTTGCCTTGGCAAGGTTCGGCCGCGTCGTCGGCTTGCTGTTCGTTGGCACGATCCGGTAAATCCGCCCCGTCATCAAATGCTTGTCCAGATTGCGCGCCAGGTATTGATCCTTGCAATAGGTCGTGAGGTAGGTCTTGTGCTGGAGCAGCCCGTGGTGCATGTCGAGCACGTACAGCGCGCCATCCGGCCCAACATTCAGATTCACCGGCCGAAAGCGCTCATACGTCGACGCCAGGAACTCGCTCTTCGCATACGCCTGCTTCGCCGACAGCGTTCCGTCCGGGAGATCACTGATAATGTCTCGCTTGATCAGGTTCGCCGCGGGTTCGCAGACAAAAGCATTGCCCGAAAACTCTGCCGGGAACAATCCGCCGCGGTAGATCACCGGCGCACACGCCGCCGTGAAATTGCGCAGCGTCCCGTCGGGCCTCATGATGTTCTCGAGATAGCCCCGATCGACCGCCGTCGGATGCAGCGGCCAAACCGTCTGATCTTTCGCGATCTGCTCATTCGATCCATCCGCGCGGTAATGCGGATTGCGCTCCACATAATGCGGCGGTACAATGCTCCCGCGAAGCTGGTCCGTGTTGTTGTTGTGGAACAGCCGCCCCCAATCATCCTGCGACACCCCCCACTGCCCGAACTCCCGAACCTGCTCGCTGATGAAGTTGTTCTTCACGAAGCGAATGCGCTTGTCATAGTTCGCCGAGTAGATCCAGTTGTCGATCCCGGTCATCAAGCCATTGGGTTGATGCTCCGGATTGCCCGTGATGCCGTAATCCGTCGCCACCACCGTCTGCTCATCCGACCTGCCGTCACCGTTCGTGTCTCGACAAAACAGCAGCTTCGGCGGCACCGCAACCAGCGCGCCGCCACGCACGCAGGCGATCGCCCGCGGCAACACGAGGTTGTCCATGAAGATCGTCGACCGATCCATCCGCCCATCGCCATCGGTGTCTTCGAGCACTGAGATCCGCCCCGTCGGCGCGGTCTCCCCCGTCCCCTCGACGTTGGGCATGTACGACCGCATCTCCGCCACCCAAGCCCGCCCCTGCGGATCAAAGCTCATCGCCACCGGATGCTCAACGAGCGGCTCCGTCGCAACGACCTCTATCCTGAAGCCCGGCGCGAGCTTCATCGTCTTGATCGCCTCTTCGGCGGATAGCATCGGTGCCTGAACCGGCGGCGGCCAATTCGACGGCGCGTCCGGCGGACTGTCCTTCACCGCGATCGGTCCCGCCCCGAGCAACGCCACGAGCACGCCAACCGTTGCCAGCGAACGCACTCGATCTGAAATGAACTTCAACGACTTCAATTTTAACTTGGATTGCAAAGGCACACGCCGGGGAAGAAGTTGGAGTAATTTACGAAATCGAATATTCTGCTGTCAATCATCCCTTTGAAACGATTGGAGAGCGTAGTGCAGCCCGTTCGATTCGGATTGATTGGTTACGGCGCGTGGGGAAGTCATCATGCGCGGGCCATTTCCGAGCATCCGCGGGCGCAGCTCTGCGCCGTAGCGGCTCGGTCGGAAGCCACGCAGGCCAAAGCGAAAGAGGAACGCCCGGCCGCGCGAATCTACGGCGACTACCGCCAGCTCCTCGAGCGCGAAGATGTCGACGTCGTCGCCGTCGTGCTTCCAACGCACCTCCATTACGAGGTCGGCGCTGCCGTGTTGAACGCTGGCCGTCACTTGCTCCTGGAAAAACCCATGGCGCTGACAATCCAGGACTGCGACAAGCTCAATCAACTCGCCGCTGACAAGAAGAAGCATCTCGCCATCGGACACGAGTTCCGTCTCTCATCCCTCTGGGGCAAGGTCAAAGAGCTCATCGATCAAGGCGCCATCGGCGACCCGCTCTACGCGCTGATCGAGCTGTGGCGACGCCCTTATCGCTTGGGCGCCGACGGCTGGCGCTACGACATCAACCGCGTCGGCAACTGGATCCTCGAAGAGCCCATCCACTTCTTCGATCTCGCCCGCTGGTACTTCCAGAAGCACGGCGACCCCATCTCCGTCTTCGCCCAGGCCAGCGCCAAGCGCCCCGATCGTCCGGAGCTCCAGGACAACTTCAGCGCCATGCTCCGCTTCCCCGGCGGCGCGTACGCCGTCATCTCACAAACCCTCTCAGCGTGGGAACACCACCAGGTGGTGAAGGTCACCGGGCGCGACGGCGCCATCTGGGCCTCGTGGAGCGGCGCCCTCGATCGCACCTTCCACCCCACCTTTTCCCTCAAGCTTCAGCAAGGTGAACACCTCGCCGAAATCCCAATCACCAAGATCACGGGTGAAGTGTATGAGCTGAATGACCAGGTCGATCATGTCATCCGCGCCGTCGCCGACGGCGAGCCGCTGCTCACCACCGGCCGCGATGGGAAATGGTCGGTGGCCATGTGTCTGAAAGCACAGGAATCGGTTGATCGCAAGGTGGAGGTGGCGCTGTGACTCAAGTGAAGATGCCGCAGAATGAGCAGTTGCCGCTGGAGCCCGAAAAACCCTGGTTCCGCGAAATCACCACATACCAGTGGATCGTGCTGATCGTCGCCTGCGCCGGCTGGATTTTCGACATCTACGAGAACCAGATCTTCATGTTTGTGCGCGGCGACATGCTGGGGCAGCTGCTGCGGAAGGCGCCCAATTCGCCGGAAGTAAAAGCGGCCGGCGAAAGCATCAATAGCTTATTCCTCGTCGGAGGCGCGATCGGAGGCGTCGGATTCGGAATGATCGCTGATCGGTTCGGGCGGTCGCGCGCGATGGTGCTGTCGATCCTGGTTTACGCAGGCTTTTCTTCGCTGACGGCGTTTGCCACATCGGTTTGGCAGGTGGCGGTGCTGCGGTTCCTGGTGGCGACGGGGACCGGCGGCGAGTGGGCGGTGGCCGCCGCGCTGGTTTCGGAGGTATTCCCCAAGCGCGCCAGGGCGCATGCGTCGGCGATCTTTCATGCATCCAGCGTATTGGGCGGGTTGTCGGCCGGTGCGGTGAGTTTGGTGACCGGGACGAATTGGCGGCTGGCGTTTCTGGTCGGGTTGCTCCCGGCGCTGCTGGTGTTCGTGGTTCGCTACACGATCCGCGAGACCAAGCCAGCGGACGCCGAGGCGGAGGAAGGCGCGGGGCAGGTGGAGACGGCGCCCGCGCAGCCGCAACCCGAGCCGCGGCGAGGGTTTTCCGAGTTCTGGAGCAATCGTCTGTATCGCGTGCGGGCGCTGCTGGGGCTCGTGCTGGCGGGCGTGGGGTTGATCGCATACTGGGCAATCTATGGCGCGGGGCAGGACCTCGCGCGCGACTTCCTGATGGCGCGCGGATATTCGGCTGCGGACGCGGGGGCGTCGGCAAAGAAGGCGTATGGCGGGTGGCAGCTCGCCGGCGGCGCCGTCGGGATGTTTGCCATGGGGCCCTTGTGCTCGTACCTCGGTCGCCGCGGCGCATTCGTGCTGATGCAGATGGGAGCGATCGCCGCGACGGTGCTGCTGTGTCTTGTGCCGACGACGTATGGCATGCTGATCGTGGGGCTGATGGTGATGGGGTTCTTCGTGAACGGGATGCACGCGGGGTATGCGGTTTGGTTCCCCGAGTTGTTCCCGACCCGGCTGCGCGCGACCGGGGCGGGGATCTGCTTTAACGGAGGAAGAATCCTGGCGGCATCCGGGCTTGCGTTTTCCGCGTTCATCAAGGGAAAGCTGGATTTGCCCAAAGCCTTGATGATCCTGGCGGGGCTGTACGTAATCGGGGTCGTGGCGGCGATGATGTTGCCGGAGACGAGGGGGAAGGCGCTGGAAGATTAGGAAAGGGCGACGCGGCCGCCGCCCCCTGAGCCTTTCGTGGAAGCCGAGGAATTACTTCACGCTGAACCAGTTGAGCTTCATCATCCGCGCCAGCCGCCGGAAGCTGTCCGCGTGATGCCCGCCAAACACGATGACATGGTGCGGCAACCCCGCGTGCAGCGCTTCCTCAAACCACTCATTCACGTTCACACCGTCCACGTTCACCAAGCCGGCATTTCCCGTCAGCTCGCGACGCGGCGATATCGTGTTTCCCTCAAGCGCTGTCACGTGATAATGGCCATCACACCGCCACAAACGTGCGATCGTCACCGGCAGATCCGCCTTCAGCGGCCCGTCCACCACCGCCGCCTTGGCGATGTTGAAGTGCCGACCCAGCGACGGCCCCTTCTTCGAGCCCGCCGGGTAGCACAGTGACAGCGGCGCGACCCCGGGATGCCAGAACGTGATTGTCTTCTCATCATGTTCGAGCCAATCGGTGATGAAACCGACGCCCGCTTCCATCTGCTTGCCGATCAGGCATGTTAGTGCGCCGTCGACGTCGCCTTCCATCGAGACGATCAGCCCCTCGTTCGTCAGCCGCGTCATCGCCAGGTAAGGCCATTGGTTGCTGCTCAGCTCCGGCCAGCACTGAACCGCCAGCGCATCAAGCTGCTCTTCCTCAATCAAATCCCGCATCGCGAGGTAGTACCGACTGTCCATCTGAAGCTCGGCGTCGCTCAAATCTTCATTAGCAAAGTTCCACTCCCGAGCCTTGTTCACATCCTCCGCAAGACGATCTTCATCGACGGTTTTCGTCCGATCGATGAACTGCGGAAGGCTCAGGCTCTGAAGCTGCACGCCAAGCTTCGTCTGAAGCGAAAACGGATCTGCATGCATCGGAATGAAACCCGGCGCGTGCGAACCGACCAGCCCCGCCTTGGTGCGCTTCAGCAGTTTCGGAATCGCCGAGACAAGCAGCGCCTTGCGAAGCGACTGCTGAACCAATTCGTCCGATGGATCTCCATACACAAATTCAAACGCCCGGCTCGAGTGGCGAAAAATGGACGCCCACAGATGCTGCGCAACCAGCGAGCACGAACTCACCTTCGGCGCTTCCTGACGCTCCGGCGTCGCCCAGAGCACGACCGGCCCGTCCCAATTCTGCATCACCGCAAATGCCACCTGTCCGTTCCCCAGCGAAGGCTGAAGCACCAGCAGCGTGTCGCATCCTGCCTCGCGGATCCGCGCAATCGCATCGCGCACCGTTTGATCATCCAGCACCGGCGTCTCCGCGCCGATGGCGGTGAAGCCTTCCTCTTTGAGCGCCTCAAGCGCGCTGCGGCGCATGATCTGGTTCCACTCCATATCAAAGCCGGGGCGCTTGCGGCCGATGACCAGCACGCCGACCGGGGTCGAGGCGGAAGAGGAGAGCTCAACGGACATGGATTCGATGGTCTGACTCATTTTCTTTCTCTCTATTGGTACGACTTTATCGTCAGATCGTTGCGACGCCAGCGACTTAGATCGACACCCCAGACGCCTTTCCAGAAGAGCCGGCAACCTGGAGGATGTGCCGGATCTCCGGCTTCAGCCGATCTTTCACCGCAAGCCCGACGCGCCACGGATGGTTTTTGTGATCGCCTTCTTTGATTACCGCGGCCGCATACTCAACCCAACGCGTGCGGATCAGCGTGCCAAGATTCGCCTTGGCCATCCCCATCGAGACGCACCGCTTGATCACTTCATCCGACAACCCAGTCGTCCCGTGCAACACCAGCGGCACCGCCGACGCTTCACCCAATCGACCGAGAAGATCAAAGCGAATGTTGGGGGCATCCTTGTAAAAGCCGTGCGCGTTCCCGATCCCCACCGCCAGCATGTCGATCCCCGTCTCACGCGAGATCGACATGACTTCGCTCGGCTCCGAAAGGTTTTTCACTTCGGCAACAGAGCCATCCGGGTTCAGCTTCTGCAACTCCCCGACTTCCGCTTCCACGCTGACATTCCGTGGCTTGGCAATTTCCACGACCTTCTTCGTCTGCGCGATGTTCTGCTCAATCGAAAGATGCGACCCATCGATCATCACGGAAGTAAATCCCGCATCGATTGCCTTGCGGCACGCGTCAATCGATGAGCCATGATCGAGATGTACCGCCACCGGTACCTTAGCGCGCTCGCCGAAGAAACGCATCTGCATCGCCGCGTACTCATAGCCGCGATACGAGAGATTGGCCTCGTAGGCGCCGAGAATCACCGGCGAATTTTCTTCTTCCGCGACTTCGATGATGGCGCGGGTAATGTCGTACGTCCCGCCGTTGGTGTTCACCTGAACGACCGCATAGCCTTCACGGCGCGCATGGCGGACAAGAGTACCTGCATCGATCAGTGGCATGTGGTTTCCTGAGCAAGAGAGAGTTATGCCTGCGCGGCCCCCACCGGAAACAACTCGTAGAGGCAGCGATGAGCCGCGCCCAGCGCGGCGGCGAATGGCCCCAGCCGCGCCGGAAGAATCTGCACGCGCTGCGCAATTTCGGCCAAGGCAGTCTCGCGATAGCTCCTCAGCACGTGCGGCCACACCGGCCCGTCCGGGTTCAGCATCGGCCCCGCCAGCACGAACGCTTCCGGATCCAGCACCGCCGCGATCGACGCAAGCTGGGCGCCCACCAGCTCGCCCACCCGCCGAGCAATTGGCTCCGGCATCGTGAAGCCGCTGCTTTCGGCATCAATGCCCAGTGCCGATTCCGATACCGTCTCCTGGATGTTCTTCCAGTGCGATGACGACCCCGCGCGCGGCACAACCATATAACCCAGTTCACCGCAGAACCCATGGCTTCCCGACTGAAGCCGGCCGTTCAAAATGATCCCCGCCCCAATCCCGCTGCGCACCGCCATGCAGACAACGTTCATCAGCCCCTGCGCCGCCCCGCCCGTCCATTCCGCCAATGCCATCGCGCGGATGTTGTTCTCCATCACGCACGGCAGCCCGACGCGCTCTGAAATCAGATCGCGCAGGGGAATATCAACCAGTTGGGGAATGGGATCGTAATGAATGATCAACCCGCGGCTGGTGTCGCTGATGCCACTGGCGGCGAGGCCGATGGCGAGCGCGTGCGTACAACAGTTCGCCTCCCGCATCGAGTCCTCAATGAACAGGAGAATCTCGTCTACAACCGCCCGCCGATCCTTTGGGGGCGTAAATGGCTTGCGCACCTGCCAGAGAATCTGCCCGGCAAAATCCGTCACCACCAGGCGCAGTCGCTTGGCTTCCATATCAAAGCCCACAAGCTGCCCGTAGTTCGGATTCAGCCCCACCGAAACGCCCCTCCGCCCGCGACGATCGCCCCCCACTTCCTGTTCAACCAGCAGACCCTCCAGAAGCATTCCATCCACAAGGTCGCACACGCGCGAGTTGCTGATCTGAAGCTCTCTCGCCAGCCGGAGCCGGCTGCCCCGCCCCTTGCGGTGCAAGGTCTGGATCAGAATGTTGCGCTTGTCGTTCTCGCTCTTCGATCCGCGGGGCTTGCGCGGCGCCTTGGTTCCCACCTCCTTGAGGATAGGCAAAGAACCTGACGCCGCAACAGCAAGGGCTGGAGAAAGACCCACGCCGACCGTTATCGGGTCAACCAGATCCTGCGGGGTCTCGACTAATGGCAGGTTCTCGTGGTGCATGAGGAGCCTTAGCCCGGGAATCGCATGCGGATCGACCGGTACGCCTCCGCACGATCGGTGACATTCGCCACGTGACCGTCGGCATAGAGGATGTTGAAAGACACCTTGCCGCCGGTTGTACGGTAGGTATCCCCGTTGATCCCCGGGGTCTTCCCGTGACGGTACACGTCGCCCGTCATTTGATTTCCCGGCGTCGCGCTGTACCTCTGTCCGTCCAAGACGTGCTGACCAGTGAGAACACCGTTGGTAGGCGGCGGAACAAGGGCTTCCAGAAAGTAGTGGTAGCTGTCCATGATCAGCGCGCGCTCAGCAGTGGGGGCATACTTGTTCAGCTTCCACCACGTCCCCAGCGAAATCACGCCCGGGGTGCTCATTTCGATGTTCAGCCGCTGGCCCGCCGGCGGCACGATCGACGAGCCAACCGGTGGAAAGGTCCTCGTAAACGTCGGCATGAAGTTGATGGCGTAACCGGTCGCCTGAAGGTCAACGTCACCCTTCTGATACGCGGGCTTGTTCGCAAGCCATCCCGTCCAAGCCGGGCACCACCACACCATGTTCTTCTGGTCGGTGGCGCTTTCGGTGCTTTGGTCAGCCGAACCACCCTTGTAATTCTTGCTGACATAGTGGGCCATGAAGTTCATCCACCATGCCGCGTCTTCCGTGCAAATGCCCGGCTTGTTGTTACCTGCCCCGGCGCCATACTTGAATCCCCAAAGATCGTATTCCACGCCCTTTGCAGTCGTGGTGCCCTGCCCACCAACTCGAACCGGAATTGCCGCACCCTTGAATTCTTCCGCATACATCCGCGAGCAGACGCCCAGCTGCCGCAAATTCGACAGGCACTTCGTCATCACCGCCTGCCGGCGCGCCGCAATGAGCGCAGGAAGCAAGATACCGACAAGAACCGCGATGATCCCGATAACAACCAGAAGTTCAACCAGCGTGAAGGCCTTGCGCTGACGCATGAGGGCTCCTCAATTGAAACGAACACAACGGATGATGGGTCACAGAGCTGCGACGGGAAAATACTGTAACGCACTTGCGCCGGAAAGTTCAAGAAATTTCTTAAATCGGAAATTCCGTTTCCGTCGCCTCCGACATTAAAACGTTCTGCGGGCCCCCATCCTGCTCCCATAGTCCGATTTCGGAAATTTCTTGACGTACGTCCTGCAACGTTGTTTAATCGTATTCACCCGAAGGACCAGCGCGGATTTCACCGCTGGCCCTTCTCGCATCATAACGGAGAGCGCGCAGCGAGCCCATCGTTGCGATCAGAACATTTCACCAGAGGGCGCCTGACGTCCTGTTACCAAGCCGCCTGCGGGCGGAGCGGGAGTGAGAATATGGCATCGCGCATTGCAGCCGGCGAGAGTGGATCCTCCATGCAACAAGTTCACCAACGCGTCGAATCCCGTCGCAGCCGTCGCTCACGGCAGATCCAGAGCGCCGTCCTCGCCGCCAGCGCTATCGCTTCGGTCGGCACCCTGGCTCGAGCACAATCGCTCCTGTACTGGGATCTGAATGGTAACACCGCCAACAGCGGGACTACCGTCTCCAACAACTGGAACAGCACCAACACGTTCTGGAACTCCGCAGCCGCCGGTACCGGTGGCACCATCTCCGCCTGGCAGCCTGGAAACGTCGCCGTCTTCGCTTCCGGTACCAACGCCACCGGTAACAACCTCGTCACCGTCGTCGGCCAGCAATCCGTCGCCGGCCTCCAACTTGAAGACGGCACCTGGACGCTCTCCACCTCCTCCGCGCTTGCCGGCTCCTTCGCAATGCCCGGCAGCAGCTTCACCATCACCAACGCCATCGCCGGCAAGCAACACGCCATCAACGTCCCCATCACCGGCGCCGGTTCCGTCTACGTCAACAACACCTCCACCGGCAATCTCAACCTGAACTTCGACACCCAGATGAATTTCGGGGGAAACCTCGAAATCGGCAGCGGCATCGGTTTCACCTCCACTAATACCGCAGCCCTCACCACGCGCGTGCAGCTCGGCTATGCCCTGCCCAGCACCGCCACCATCAGGATGCGGAACAACTCCGAACTGGGCTCGAACACGGTCCAGGTCGATCCCGTCACCGGCGTCAATACGCCGGCCGGTTACGTCCTCTCCAACAACATCCAGCTCAACGTCGATAACCTCGCCACCGCGCACGCCTTCTTCGGCGGCGCCAACGGCCGCACCATCACCTACTCCGGCGTGATCTCCAGCCCCACCGGAGCAGGCCAGTTGAGCCACATGAACTTCTCGCTCCAAGGCTCCGGTGGTCGCGCGGCCATCATTCTCACCAACCAGAGCACCTACCAGGGCGATACCTTCGTCAACCTCACCGACCAGAACGGCCTGCTCAAGTTCGGCATCAACAACGCCCTGCCCGTCACCACCAACATGAACTTCGGTGGCCAGAGCAACGGCGGCACCCAGAACACCAACGTCGCCCCTGTCGATCTCGGCGGGTACAACCAGCAGTGGGCCTCGCTCCAGAGCCAGGGCTCGGGTCGCATCCAGGGAATTTTCAACTCCACCGGAAGCTCCACGCTGACCATCAGCGGCACCAGGAGCAGCACCTTCGGCGGGACCATCGGCGCCGCCGCACCGTCGTCGCAGGCGACGACCGCCATCACCGGGAATTCCAATATCACCCTCGTCAAGGGCGGCGCCAGCACCCTGCGGCTTAATGCACAGCAGCTCTACACCGGCGATACCATCATCAACGGCGGTATCCTTCAAACCGGCTTCAGCAGCAGTGCCGGCGCTTCCACCCTCGCCTTCTCCGGAAACGTCTTTGTCAACAACGGCGGTACCTTCGCCACCACCGGTAGCTCACAAGCCACCAACTTCAACCTCGGCGCATCCGTCACCGTCAACAGCGGCGGCGTCATGTCCCCCGCTCTGACCAACACCGCCACCGTCTCGATCCCCTTCGACCTCACCCTCAACAATGGCGGTGCGCTCAACCTCGATGTGAAGGCGCTGGAGCCAGACCGTAATGACCAGCTCCTCATCGGTAACTCCTTCAATCTTGAAGCGGGTGGAAGCCACATCGTCAACGTCGGGGTCGCAACCGGCGGCGCGATGGCGGTCGGGGATTACACCCTGGCGCAATATGTCTCCCGCAGCTGGGACGGCATTAACGGTGTCTCGCTCGGCACCACGCCCGGCGGAAACTTTAACTACAGCCTTGAATTCGGCGACAATTTCCTCGTTCTCCACGTGCTCCCCACCGGCTCCACCTATCGCTGGTCCGTCGGAAGCACCAGCCCCGCCACCGAAGGCGCCGGAACCTGGAGCGACGGCGGCGGTAACTTCATCGATATCGGCAACAGCAACGTCGCCGCCAACTGGAACAACACCACCTACACCGGCGACGTGATCTTCGGCGGCGACAATCAGCAGGGCGGCGGCATCGTCACCCTCGGCAGCGCCATCAACGTCAACGGCACGTTACGCTTCTCGCCCGTCCAGAGCGGCGCGCCCTACACCATCGGCGCCGGCGCAGGCAGCCCCACGCTCACACTGAACACCGGCGTCTTCTCCGCCACGCCCGCCACCATCGACGCCCCCGTCACCGTGGGTAACAACACCACCTGGAACATCCTCGGCTCCTCCGTTTCGCTAACCGTCAACCAGGCGCTCAGCCAGGCAGCCGGGCAGACCGCCACCCTCACCAAGTCCGGAACCGGCGTGCTGGTCTTCAAGGCGCCCGTCACCCTCGGCTCCATGGTCGTCTCCGGCGGCGCAGTCGAAAGCTGGCACGCGAACGGTCTGACGAGCGTCCCGGCAATCTCCCTTGACGGCGGCGCGGCCCTTCGTGCCATGGTCGCCCAGGTCGTGCCCGGGAACATCAACGTCGGCACCGGCGGTGGGCTCCTGACCGTCACCGGCGATGCTGGTACCGCCACCATGAGCGGCGTCATCACCGCCGCCGGTAACGTCACCAAGCAGGGCGGCGGTACTCTCATCCTCACCAACCCCGCCAACAGCATCGCAAGCTGGACCCTCACCGGATCCTCCAACGGGTTCCAGAGCAACGTCAGGTTCAGCAACCCCGCTGCATTCGGGACCGGAGCGGTGAACATCAACGGCGGCGGCCTCGTGCTCGACGCCCCGATGAACCTCGTCAATAATTTGAGCCTCACGGCCACCGGCACCCTCGGCACCAGCAGCATCATCAACCAGGGCGACAACAACCTCACCCTCAGCGGCATCATCAGCGGCTCCGGTGACCTCCATAAAAAAGGCGGCGGCACCCTCACCATCAGCGGCGCCAATACCTACCAGGGTGGCGCCTTCTACGTGGATGATCCGTCCCGCGTCATCACTACCAACAGCAAGTCGCTCGGTAACGCCACCTTCTGGCCCAACGCCGCGATGACCCTCGAAGTCCAGCAAGACCTCACCACCGCCTACTGGCGCGGCAGCGGAACCGTCACCAAGGTCGGTACCGGGAAAATCATCGCCGGCGCGGTCGGCAATGTGCCCGCTGGTTTCAATGAAGGGGCCTCGATCGTTGTCAACCAGGGCGCCATCCAGCTCAACGCCGCTGGCGCTTTCGGCGGTCGAATGGATGTCACCGGCAATGTCGCTGGCACCACCGGCGCGGGCAGCCAGCCGCAGGCCACCCACCGCCAGTACGACATCACCGCCAACAGCGGCACTGAGGTCATTGCCAATTATGTCGGTGATCGTTACGGCGGTAGCCTCACCCTGAACAACGCCACGATGAGCCGCCCCGCCGGCGTCAGCGGCGATGCGGTCTTCACCACCTACAACACCTGGACCCTCGGCACCACCAGCACCTCGTCCGCTGTCACCACGAACCTCAACTACGGTTCGATGCTCACCGTCACCGGGAACTCCACCATCCGGTCTCAGGACACGGCTGCTCAAACCGCCGGCAACACGCTGGCGCTCACCATGCCGGTGAACGTCACCAGCGGCTCCACCCTCACGGTCTCCAACGCCAACGCCGGCGGCTATGACAACAGCAACGTCATCGTCTTCCGTGGCGTCCCCAACGCAAACTACAATTCAGTCGCTGATGCGATTCAGATCCAGCCCAATGCCAGCATCGTGACCACCGGCCCCGGGCAGGTCCGCTTCGGTCGACAGGGCAGCGACGGAAAGATCATCATCGGTAACGGAAACGCCACCGGTGAATCGCTCCTGAAGGTCAGCAGCAACACCTACTTCACTGACTACGGCGGACCCACCACCACGCTGCTCGTCGTCAACGGCGCCGGCGATCGCGGCCTTCGTATCGAGGCCCCGATGAATGCCACCTACACCGACCGCAGCGCCGATGTGGATCCGACGCATCACGAGGGCACCACCGGCTTGTTTGGTGTCAATACCACCAGCACATCGGAAACCGGTACCGCCCCGACGAACTTCAGCAAGCTTGGTAACGCCTTCAGCGTGATGTCGGCCAAGCGGCTCAATGGGCTGTCCGCCAGCACGGGCGGTACGATCACTCTCGCCGCAACCGACAACACGCCCGGCGGCGCCACCGGCACGATCGACAATGGCCCCTCCACCGCCACCCCGCTCAAGCTTGCCCTCGACAACACGCCGGCCAGCGGCAACCTCACCTACAACATTCTCCCCAACGCCAACGGAGGTAACTTCAAGAACTTCGGCGGATTGGTCGTCAAGAACAGCAACCCCTCGGCCGGCAAGGTCACGGCGAAGATGCCCAACGCCAACTCGACCTTCCGCGTCAAGACGTTGTCGATCCAGGCGGGCGCAGCGCTCGACCTCACCGACAACGACCTCATTGTCGACAACGGCAACTTCGCCGACATCATCGCCAAGCGCTGGGAAGGCTACCGCGATGCCCCCGATTCCACCGCCACGGGCATCATCTCCAGCGCCGGGCAGACGATCACCGGTGCTCCGATCCTCGCCGTCTTCGATAACTCGATCGCGCAGTTTAGCGATTGGCCCTTCGGCTCCGGCGAAACCATCGGCAACACCGCAGTTGTCGGCCAGTTCACCTACATCGGTGACGCTGACCTGAACGGCCAGGTAACACCGGACGACTACGGGGCAATCGACTCCAACCTCGGTCAGCACGTCGGCACCGCCGAACAAACCGGCGGCATGAACTGGTTCGCCGGCGACTGGAACTTTGACGGCGACATCACCCCCGACGACTACGGCGCCGTCGATGCCAACCTCGGTAACGGCCAGACCCAGGGCCCGCAGCTCTCGGCGTCCGGTCTGATGGCCGCCAACGGTCTCGCCGCTGTCCCCGAGCCGACCTCCCTCGGCCTCCTCGGCGTCGCTGGCGTGGGCATGCTCGTCCGTCGTCGCCGCCGGGCCTAACAACTGTTCCTTCGGTATTAGTGACCTGAACGAGAACCCCGCGAGACCATCTCGCGGGGTTCTTTTTCGCGCACGTCTTCCGAACGTCAGCACTGTCTCAACCAGGTCTCACCCCAGGGGCTTCACCCCTGGGTCCGCCTTCCCTGTCCCACCCGCCCCCTCACCGGACATATAATCCCTCCAGAGGATTCCGCCCCAGAGGCCGCATGATTCGTTTCCGCTGTCTTTGCTCGCAGCTTTTCGAGGTCGCCGACGATCGCGCCGGCAGCGGCTTCCAGTGCCCCGCCTGCGGACGGCTGGTCGAAGTCCCCACACTCTCCGAGCTCACTGCCATCTCCGACGATGGCACCTACAAGGTTGACGTCGAGCCTGAAGATCGCCCCATCGACGAGCAGCTCGATCGCGTCAATCAGCTCAAGCGCGTCTTCACTCGCCATCGCATCGACGAGTTCGGACGCGAGATCGATCTCCGCACCACCCTCGATGAAGTGAAAGACGCCGGCACCGACGAAATCCCGCTCGAGCTGGCAGATGAGGTCAAGCCGGCCGCCCCGAAATACGATCCCATCACCGGTGAGCTCATTCGCCCCCTCGACATCAAGGACGACCGCACCGAAACCAGCAAAGGGCTTTGGGTCGGCCCGCCGGTCCAATACGGAAGATTTGAGAAGCTCCCCTTCACTGCGAGCCAGATCATTCCAGAGCTGTTTCGCCTCCCCAACCTTGCCGTCATGTTTGCCGTGCTGCTGATCCACTTCGTCATTCAGCTCATGCTCTTTCCGATCACGCTCAAGTTCCTCATCCTCGTTCCCTTCCTGATTGCGCTGCTCTTCGGCCTTGTCTCTCACTACACCAACATCGTGGAGGAGGTCGGCCCGTCCGGTTCCGACGAGCTCCCCCGCCCGCTGCGCAACCTCGAGTGGATCGACGATCTCTGGGGCCCCTTCAGCCGCTTCATGCTGGCGCTGCTCCTTGCCTACGGCATCGGCTTCACCGCGTTTTATCTGCCGGAGAAAGCGCAGCCCTACTTCGCACTGGCGACCGACATCTTCGGCGCCATGATCTTCCCCGCTCTCCTGCTCACCACCGCAACCAGCGGCTCGATCCTCAACCTCCGCCCGGATCGCGTCCTTAGAGTCATCAAGGCCATGGGCTTCAGCTACGTCGTGATCATGATCGGCTGGTTCATCCTCTCCAAGGCCTACCTCATCACAATTCTCGCGACCGGTTTGAGCTTCCTGCACCTCTTCGATCGCGACCAGCAGTTCCCCTACGACTGGTACCTCAACGGCATCTACACCTACCCCGCCCTCATCACCGTCGTGTTCCTCCTGCACGCGCTGATGTGGTATCTCGGCCTGCAATACCGCTTCCACCACGCGGAGTTCCCTTGGGTGCTTCAGGTCCACGAGCGCGACCCGAGCATGCCGCCGCGCCGCGGATTTGAAGTTCAGAAGCGCGGGCGCACGCCCAAGCCCGTCGCGATTGAACCAATCGCCGCCCAACCCGTCATTCCCATTGAAGATCGGTCACCACAGGAAACCCAGGCGCAGATCGAGGCGCGCCGTCGGCGGATGCTCAACCAAACGCCGCAGCCCAGGCACGGTCATCCCGCGCGTCCGGTGCAACCACTCCAACCGCCCGACGATCACTTCGACATCGACGAACTGTTGAAGCCTTGATCCGCTGCGCCGTACCATCGGGCAATGCGTATCGCCCTCGCCCAGATCAATCCAACCGTCGGCGACCTTGCCGGCAACACACGCAAGATCCTTGACAACATCAATCGTGCCAAACAATCCGGCGCGCAGCTCATCGTCTTCCCCGAGCTCTCGATCATCGGCTACCCTCCCAAGGACCTGCTCCTCAAGCCCCAGTTCATCCAGGATAACCTGCGCGCCTTGAACATGATCGCCTCGCGCGTGCAGGACATCACTGCCGTCGTCGGATACGCTGAGCCGAACCCCAATCCCGTCGGCCGGCCGCTCTACAACGCCGTCGCCGTCCTCCGCGATGGCCAAATCGCCTCCCGCCACCTCAAGACGCTCCTGCCCACGTATGACGTCTTCGACGAATCCCGCTATTTCGAGCCCGGTCCGACCACAGGCGCTTCCCACGTCGTCCGCATCGGGGATCTTGCGACCGGCATTTCCATCTGCGAAGACCTCTGGAACGATGAGCGCCTCATCTCCCGCCGCCTCTATCACCAGAACCCCATCGCTGACCTTCAGCTTGCCGGCGCGCAGCTCATCATCAACTCCAGCGCCTCCCCCTTCGTCGAGGACAAACAGAAATTCCGCCTCGAGCTCTTTAGCGCGCAGGCCAAGCACTTCCAGCGCCCTATCCTCGTCGTCAATCAGGTGGGTGGAAACGATGAACTCATCTTCGACGGAAACTCCTGCGCCTTCGATGCCACCGGAAACCTCATCGCGCACGCCAAAGAGTTCGAAGAAGACCTTGTGCACTTCGAGCTCGACAGCGCTTCCCCCCGTGGCACGGGTTTTCAACCCGTGCACAAGTGGTCACAAGGCATCGAGTCAATCTACAAGGCGCTCATCCTTGGGTTGTCGGACTACGTCCGAAAGTGCGGCTTCAAATCCGTCGTCCTCGGTCTCTCCGGCGGCATTGATTCCGCCCTCACCGCAGCCATCGCCGTCGCCGCACTCGGTAAAGACAAAGTCGTCGGCGTCGCGATGCCCAGCCGCTACAGCTCGACGCACTCCGTCGACGACGCGCGCGCCCTCGCCCAAAACCTGGGCATCGAGTTCCACGTCGTCCCCATCAAGGACGTTCACCGCGCGTACGAGCAGACGCTTGCAACGAACTTCGCCTCACCCCATTCCGAGTCCCCGCTCGGCGATGACGTCACTGAACAAAACATCCAGGCCCGCGTCCGCGGCGCGCTCCTGATGGCGTTCAGCAATCGCTACAACCACCTGCTCCTCACCACCGGCAACAAGTCCGAACTCGCCGTCGGGTACTGCACCCTCTACGGCGACATGTGCGGCGGCCTTGCCCTCATCTCCGACCTCCCCAAAACCCGCGTCTGGGAACTCTCCCGCTGGATCAACCAAAACGCCGGCCGGGAAATCATCCCCACCAGCAGCATCACCAAGGTCCCAAGCGCCGAACTTCGCCCCAACCAGACCGACCAGGACTCGCTCCCGCCATACGAGATCCTCGACGCCATCATGGACCACTACATCGAAGACGAACTTGGCGTCTCCGAGATCATCGACAAGGGCTTCGAACCGCAGATCGTCCAAAAGGCCATCCGCCTGATCGACCGCTCCGAGTACAAGCGCCGCCAGGCGCCTCCCGGTCTCAAGGTCACCAGCCGCGCCTTCGGCTTCGGCAGAAGAATGCCCATCGCCCAGCGCTACGAAACCCCTCTCCCCAAACACGGTGAACCCTCCCCCGTCATCGAAGAACAAAAAACGGCGTGATCCTTGAGGAAGCCCACCGCTCTATCGTGGGAAACCCTACCGTCGCCGCTTCTTCCCCGGATGTGAATGACTCGTAATCGTCCGGAAATTCCGGTCCGGCTTCTGCTTCGCAATCCACTTCAGGAACGCCTGAAGCTCCGGCGCCTCCCGCAGCTTCTCCACCGTGAGATAATCCTTCGCCAGATCTCGGTTATGAAACGTCGCGTGAATCTGCTTATGGCAAGGCTTGCACATCGGCGTCCGATGCTCCGCCTTCCCACCCTTCTCCCTCGGCACCAAATGATGCAGCGTGATCAACCCCCGCGGCACCAACCGCCGACACAACTCACACGTCACCCACTCAGCACCACTCTGCATCCACCCCAATCATAGCCGTGCCCCCTCCCCCGTAGCATGGGCGTCCCGCCCATGCGCCATTGCACTTAAAACCCCGCCCGCGCCACTTCCAACCGATACTCCCGCAGCGCCTGCCTCCAGGGCCTCATCCGCTGCCCCGTCGCCCGCTCATACTCCGAGACATCCAGCACGCTGTAACTCGGTCGCGTCGCTGAATTCGGCCGCTTCTCTTTCCAAGCCGCGCTCGTGATCGGCGACAAATCCGCCTTCTCATGAAACTCTTCCAGGATTGCCCGGGTAAAGTCGAACCAGCTCACCGACCCCGCGTTGGTCACATGGAAAATCCCCTTCGCCTCCGCATCCACCAGCCGAAGCGTCGCCTCCGCGAGATCATGCGTAAATGTCGGCGACCCAACCTGGTCGTTCACCACCGTCAAGGGCTTCTTCTGTTTCGCCGCCCCGACCATCGTCTGTGGAAAACATGCGCCGCCCGGCCCATACAGCCATGCCGTTCGGATCACCAGCGCCTCATCCCCCGCCTGCCGCTCACCCTCGAGCTTTGACGCACCGTAGACCGACTGCGGATTTGTCACATCCGCAGGCACATAAGGCTCGCGCTTCCTCCCATCAAACACAAAATCCGTGCTGTAATGCACCAGCCGCGCGCCGTACTCTTTGCACTTGGCGGCAAGAATCCCCACCGCCTCGCCGTTCACTTCGTACGCGCGCTCTTTCTCTTCTTCCGCCTTATCCACCTTCGTGTACGCGGCGCAGTTCAGCACGAGCGTCGGCCGATACTGAGCAAACGCGCTGCCCACCGAATCTTCATCGCTCACGTCCAGCTCCTGCCGCCCAAGAAGGGTCGCCTTCTTTGCGCGCGCTTGGATCGAACGATCCAGCGCCTGTGCGAGCATTCCTTTGCCACCGGTAATGAGGATGGAGTCGTATATCGCCATAAGTCGACGGAGGTTCGCGCCCCGCGAGCGGGGCCGCTAAACAGGAGGAAGAAATTACCGTCCCGCGTATTGGGTTTCGTAGTACTTCAGATATTCCCCGCTCTTGATCGCCCGCCACCACTGCTGATTCTCTCTGAACCAGTTGATCGTCGTCTTGATTGCGCTCTCAAACCTGAACTTCGGCTCCCATCCCAGCTCATTCTTAATCTTGGACGCATCAATGGCATAACGCCGATCATGCCCCGGCCGATCCTTTACGTACTGCACGCCCTCGTCCCAGCTCTTGCCCATCTCATGAAGAACAGTCTCAACGATCTTCCGATTCGTCATCTCATTATTCCCCCCAATGTTGTAGACCTCGCCAAACGTCCCCTTGTTCAGCACCGTCCAGATCGCCTGGCAATGGTCTTCCACATAAAGCCAGTCGCGCACATTCATCCCGTCGCCGTACAACGGAATCTTCTTGCCTTCCATCAGGTTCGTGACGAACAGCGGAATCGCCTTCTCCGGAAACTGGTAAGGCCCATAGTTGTTGCTGCACCGCGTCGTCAGCACCGGCATGTGGAACGTGTGGAAGTACGACCGCACCAGGCAATCCGACGCCGCCTTGCTCGCGCTGTACGGACTGTTCGGCGCCAGCGGCGTCTCCTCCGTGAATTTCACCTCCGGCTTATCCTCCGGCAGCGTCCCATACACCTCGTCCGTGCTCACCTGGAGAAACTTGTTGACGTTGTTCGCCTTGGCGATATCGAGCAGCACCTGCGTCCCCACCACGTTCGTCTGCACGAACGGCCCCGACCCCAGGATGCTCCGGTCCACGTGCGATTCCGCTGCGAAGTTCACCACTTCGTTAATGTCATAATCCCGAAACGTTCCCGCCACCACATCCGGATCGCAGATGTCGCCGCGCACGAACAGCACCCGCTCCTCATCCACCACATCCTGCACATTGGCCAGGTTTCCCGCATACGTGAGCTTATCAAACGCGATCAGTCGAACATTCTCGCCCCGCCCCGCGAGCATCCGCACAAAATTAGCCCCAATAAACCCGGCCGCGCCGGTGACCAAGATGTTTCGCATAATCACAACCTTCTTAAGCTGCTTCGATCGGCGTCAGCCGATAAACCTTTGCCAACCGTCCGGCCGTCCCCAGATCGCCGCGCCGCAGCGCAACACGCACCTCATCTAAGCGCCGAGCGTCTTCGAGCGACAGATAAGGCGCCCACGCGTCCCTTGCCTCAATCAGCTCAACTTCAACTTCAGCAAGATATTCGCCTTCATGGACAAGCTTCCGCTGCTTCTGGTTCATTTCTTCCTCCGCAGCAAATCCGACTCCCACTTCCCAGGATCCGGCCGATATGCGGTGACCAACACCGCGGGATTCATCGCACCTTTCGGAACCCCCCATAGTACATGAACACCCTCGCCTTTCGCATCCCGCTGAAGCAGAAGAATGCACGGACCCTTCCAGTAGTCTGGATACTCCTCCACGATCGTCGCCGCATTCACACCGCGTAGCACCTCTGCCACAAGCAGCCCGTCCGCGGCCAGTTCATCGTAGCCGTGGTCGGAAATCCGAACCTCGCTCGAGCTCACCAGCGTCTGAATGAGTCTCAGAAGGTCGCTCATGGGGACGATCAACCCTCCGGGTCATTTAGTTATCGGCAGGAACTCTCCACCGCTATACCGTATTGACCGCCTGCTCCCCTTCAGAATCCCCCGGCAAAACCGGATGCTGCCCCCGCCCCGCACCCCCCGCCGGCTCCGGCCTGAATCGATCTTTCAGCTTCAAAATCCACCGCTCAAACGTCCAATAACTCCCCGTCGCCAGCACCAGCGTGATCAGGGTCGCCGCCACGAAGGCCGCGCCATTACCATGATCCTTCACCCCCGGCACCCTTCGTGCCAACTGCATCCCGATCATGTGCAACAAATACATCCCGTAGCTGATCATCCCGACGTACCGCACCACGCGGTTCGACAGCATCTTGCCGAGCACCTTCTTCCCTGGCAGACAAACCGCCACCACCAGACACGCCATCAGCACATGCAGCAACAGCGTCGGCACCAACGTTTCCGGAAGAAACAGCGTCCCCACCATCAGCACGACAATTCCCGCCACCGACCAAACGTTCCCCAGGATCGGATGCAACCAATCAAACCCCCGACGAATGTGGATCAGGATCGCCAGGATGCATCCCAAACAAATCGGCGTCGCGATCCCGCTCACCACCCGCACCCACATCGGATAAGGCGGCGGGAACGCGCCCGCGTAAATCATCCCCTCCATCACCTGGTCCACCACCACCGCCGCGCTCATCACCACCAGTGGAGTTTTCCAACTCCGCGAGAACGCCACCACCCAGGGCCACACCAGATAAAACTGCTCCTCCGTCGCCAGCGACCAGGCGAAATGGAAAATCTTCCTCCCGATGAACAGCCCATCGATCAACCAGTTGGACGTGTACGTCGCATACCAAGGCAACCGTCTGAAGAACTCCGCCCGGTCCTCCGCGTTGTGCTCAAACTTCCCCACCAGCACCACGTACACCAGTAGCACCACGTAGTACAGCGGGAAGATCCGCAAACTCCGCCGCACGTAAAAGTTCGCCAGCGAAATCCGTCCGTGCTGATCGCGCTCGCGCAGCAACAGCGTCGTAATCAAGAAACCGCTGATCGCAAAGAATAAGTCGACGCCGCGATGCCCCTGCGTCGTAATGTGGTACGCGTGCGGACCCGTGTGATGCCAGATCACCGCCAGGATGCTGATGCACCGCAGCCCATCCAGCGCGCCAAAGTAGCGGCTGTTCAGGAACCGCTCATGCGCACTGATTCCCAAACCGCGGGCAACTCCGATTGCTGGAGAAGCGACAGCCGACATAGCTCACCAAAAGGAGGGATCGTCAACACTATAGAATGACATAAGATTTAACCCCCGCGACCCCCGCAACGCAATTAAATCGTCACACGGGCTTGCAGCCCCTGCATCCGTTCCACCCCAACTGCTCCTACTCCCCCACCTTCTCAATCAGTTCGATGTTGTTCCCAAACGGATCGCGAAAGTGAAACCGCTCATACCCCGGAATCTTCGGCTGCTCCACAATCTTCAGCCCCGCCCCCACCACCTTCTCCCTCCAAGCCCCAATTCCCGTCACCTCGTAAGCCAGATGGGCGCGGCTTGTTAGCCGGTGATGCCCCTCCTCTACCCCGATATGCAGTTCAAACGCCCCCGCGTTCGTCCAGAACCCCTCGCTCCGAAACACCGCCGGCCGAGAAATTTCCCTCAGCCCCAGAAACCCTATGTAAAACGCCCTCGCCTCCTCCAGCGACGCCCGAGGCACATTCACCTGCGCATGGTTCACGCCAACGATCAAGCAGTACCCTCACTTCACAACTTCAATCAGCTCAATCCTGTTTCCGAACGGATCCCGCGCCTCGAAGCGCTCAAACCCCTCAACCGGCACCGAATCCAGCGGCGTCACGCCGTGGTTCGTCAAATGCTCGCGCCACCACGAAAGATTCGTCACCTCGTAAGCCAGGTGCGCCTTCGTCGTCAGCCGGTTGAATCCCTCTTCCGTCCCGATGTGAACCTGTCGATCCCCCACCTGCACCCACAACCCACCGCGACCCTTCAGCGACGCCGGCTTCTCCACTTCCGGCAATCCCATCACTTCACAGTAAAAGGCCCGCGCCTTCGCCTCGGCACCTTTCGGCACCGTGATCTGTGCATGGTGCAAACCGGTCACTATTCCTCGATCGCTCACCGTCGCTCAACCTCCGCATCCCGCAGCACCCGCTGAAGGTACTGGCCATACTCGCACTTCCCCGCCTGGTCCGCCAGCTTACTGAGCTGCGCCTTATCGATGAACCCCTTGAAGAACGCGATCTCTTCGATGCACGCCACCTTCAGTCCCTGCCGCTCTTCCAGCGTCTGCACAAACTGCGAGCTGCTCAGCAGCGAGTCATACGTCCCCGTATCCAGCCACGCGATCCCGCGGCCCATCGGCTGAACCGTCAGCTCACCCTTTGCCATATACGTCCGATTCACATCCGTAATTTCCAGCTCCCCGCGAGCCGAAGGCTTCAGGTTCTGCGCAATCTGCACCACCGATGCGTCATAAAAATACAGCCCCACCACCGCCCAATTACTCTTCGGCTGCTTCGGCTTCTCTTCAATGCTCAGCGCCTTCGTGTCGCCATCAAACTCCACCACGCCATACCGCTCCGGATCCTTCACCTGATAAGCGAACACCCGCGCCCCCTTCGTCAGCGAAGCGGACTTCTCCAGCATGTTCGTCAGATCGTGTCCGTAAAAAACATTGTCCCCCAGGATCAAACACACCGGGTCATTCCCGACGAACTCCGCACCAAGCGTAAACGCCTGCGCAATCCCCTTCGGCTCCGGCTGAACCTTGTAGCTCAGCTTCATCCCAATCTGCGACCCATCCCCCAGCAGGTTTTCGATCATCGGCAAATCGCGAGGCGTGCTGATGATCAGGATCTCCCGAATCCCCGCCAGCATCAGCACCGAGAGCGGATAGTAAATCGTCGGCTTGTCATACACCGGCAACAACTGCTTGCTGATGCACCGGGTCAAAGGATAAAGCCGAGTCCCCGCCCCACCCGCCAAAATAATTCCCTTCATACTGACACTCCACTTCGCCACAGTTTAGCCACCCCGCGTGCGGGACGCTGCTCTGCCGCATTCCCCTCTCCCGGTACTCCGGGAGAGGGCAGGGTGAGGGCTCTTCCTCAACAACCAACAAATCCCACTTCACCACAACGCTTACTCCCTCTCCCGTACCCGGGAGAGAGCAGGGGTGAGGGTCTACCTACTCGTTTAGCCGCCCCGCGTGTGGGGCGCTCTCTTCCCCTCTCCCGGTACTCCGGGAGAGGGCAGGGTGAGGGCTCT
>DASVUC010000023.1:0-1657 GCA_036387255.1 Tepidisphaeraceae bacterium
AACGCGCGCGATCTCCTTCAGCACCCCCTGCACATCCTCCACATAACTCAGCACCAGCACGAGCAGTGCCGCATCGCAAGTCTCCGTCTCCATCGGCAGCGACTCGAGCTGCGCCCGGTGCAGTTCCACATTCCCCCGCTCCCCAATCCGCTTCCGCGCCGCCTTCAGCATTGCCGCCGAATTATCCACCGCGATTACGCGCTTCACGTGCTGCGCAAGCTGCTCTGTCATCTGCCCCGTCCCGCACCCGAGATCCGCCACCACGAACTCTTGCGGGATCAGCGCTGCCAGTGCGGAGCGCGTGAAGGTGCCGCCGTACATCTCAGCCCGCAATCGGTCCCACTCCGCTGCCGCCCCGGCGAAGAAGGTTTCGCTTTCACTCTGCCGGTTGCGCAGCACCCGATCCAGCCGCAGCTCATCCTGCGCCACCGCGGACCACTTCTCCGTCTGTTCGCGCGCCAGCAACCAGAGCTTTCGCGCCTCCGCCTCCAGCTCCGCTTCCATGAGCCGATAGAGATGCGCCGTCCCCTGCCGCCGCGACTGCACCCACCCCTCGTCCGCCAGCACCTTCAGATGCCGGCTCACCGTTGACTGCGGCAACTGCACGATCTCGCACAGCTCTGCCACCCCCAGCTCCTGCCGATCCAGCAAATGCAGCAACCGCAGCCGCGATTCATCCGCTAGCGACTGCATCCGCGCAAGCAACCGATCTGGTGAAGAAGAGCCTCGATTCATCCCAACATCCGGATGAATTGTTCAATCTTCCTCTGCCACAAGCAAGTGCGCCGGCCATTGCGCCAAAGCAAAAGACCGCCGGCACGTTTCCATGCCGGCGGTCACGACTTACCTGCTGTAATGATTGCGTCCAGCGCCGTCAAAACCGGCCGGACCGCATGCAGCACTTCTTAAAAGCATTTGTTCGATCCACAGGGGCACGGATCGTTGCGGCCAAGCTTCTCGATGAGCTCCTTATCCCCATGGACAACCCTCACGCCGCGCTTTACGTGCGTTTCCGATGGGAACCCGCGCCGGCGCTTACTCATCGGCTCGAAAGCAAGGCTGTTCAGCGTACTGCTCGTGTTCGTGTCGCATGGGACACCTCCGCAAAAGGGGGATGATGAGACCAATCACCCGGCAATGTCCGGGACGCCACGATCTTCATCTAGATGCATTTGAACTTCCAGGAGCCTTAACCGGAAAGACGACAACCAACGTGCATCTCTCAGCCTTCTGCCTGATTCCGTCTGCCCTCCGCCTTCCCCTAAGATTTTCGCCATGGTCCCCCCCTTGCACTTCCTTCACCTACACAACGCCGCCGGTCGATGTACACGATAGGCCCGCACCAGCGACATCCCCGCGGGGCATGGGCGTCTCGCCCATGCACCCAAGGCTTAGCCGACAACCGAACATTCGCCGCTCGGCGACCTATAACTAAGAGACGCGCAACACCCTATGAGCAACCCCCACGTCAAATATCTTCTCATTGGCGGCGGCCTCGCGAGCATCTCCGCGGCAGAGGCGATCCGAGACCGTGACCCGCAGGGCGAGCTGCTCATGATTGGCCAGGAGATCAACCGCCCCTACCACCGCCCGCCCCTCTCCAAGGAATACCTCCGCCGCGAGCAGTCGCACGACCAGCTCTTCACCCACCCGGTCT
>DASVUC010000024.1:0-8806 GCA_036387255.1 Tepidisphaeraceae bacterium
AGCCAGAGACCACACCGTCAGGCAGATCGCGTAGCCCCAGCGCGTGCCAACTTTGTCGATAAACCATCCCACAAAAAGAAATCCGATGGCATAAGCCAAAGTGAAGGCGGCATTGATGTCCCCGAAGCGCGTTGCCGACCAGCCAAACTCCGTCTTCAGCGTGTCGCCCAGAACGCTGAACACTGCGCGGTCTACATAGTTTACTGTCGTGGCGAAGAACAGGAGGGCGCAGATCATCCAGCGATAG
This sequence comes from Tepidisphaeraceae bacterium, assembly GCA_036387255.1. Lineage (GTDB taxonomy): Bacteria > Planctomycetota > Phycisphaerae > Tepidisphaerales > Tepidisphaeraceae > DASVUC01. The sequence goes on from DASVUC010000024.1 coordinate 248, forward strand.
CTCTGGTGCCACGGCGGCGACGTGGCTGTGCTGGTGCCTTCTTCAAGCGTCGGTTGCGTTTCCGTAGACAAGATCGGCCTCCACAAAGCTTGGCGGTCGCGGAAGCTTAACCGGGAACAGGCTCGGGGGAAAAGCAGGCTACGGCAATCCCTGGATCAACAGCGGGAATATTGAAAAACAGGAAATGCAAGACCGAAAAATCGACCGCTGTGCGGCGGGTCTGGGTCGTTCTCGATAATTAAGCGGTCCGCCCGATCATTTTGCGACCGCTTCCCGCGCCGCCGCCTGCGTCGCGGCCGTCGGCTGCGTGGGCTGAGTCGCCGGCGTCTTTCGATTCGCCAGATACTCCACCAGGTTCCGCAGGTCGCGCTTGTTGAGCGGCTTGCTGATGTCCTGCGGCATCGGGCTCAGCCCCTTCGTCCGCTTATTGATTTCCTTTTTCTGCACATGAATGCTCGCGCCATCGCCCGCGTCGAGGACGACCGTGTCGTCGCTCTCACCCGTCACCATTCCGCTGTACTTCTTCCCGCTCTTCAGCGACACCGTGACATTCTCAAATCCCGGAGCAATGTCGGCATTCGGATTCAGAATGCTCTGGAGGATGTACCGTCGATCCCGCCGCGCACCCACCGCCGACAGGTCGGGTCCAGCGATTCCCCCCGTTCCTTCGATCTTGTGACACCGGAAGCAGCTCGTCTCCGCTTTCTCCATGAAGATCTTCTGCCCGACCGACGCATCACCGCCCACGAGTGATTCGGTGTACGCCGCCAGCGGGTCCTCTTTTGACCGATGCCCCTCGAAGACCTTGAGCTTCTTCTGAATCGATTCCGACTTGCTCCGGCCCGCTGCTTCCAGCAGATCCAGCGTCAGCTCCGGCGCCAACGCGGGCTTGGGCTCAGCCGCGAGCTTCTCCACCCAGGGCTCCAGGATCTTGTCGATCTCCGGTGCCGGATCGATCCCGCTCATCGCATCAAACACAGCCTGCTGATCGTTAAGTGTGCCGGTGTCCAGGAAGTTCTTCAGCCGATCCACACCACCCGGACGATGCGCCAGCAGCGTGATCGCCTGCCGGCGCAGCGCCGCCTTCCCGTTCTTCAGCGCCGCATCGACGGCACTGTCCAGGTTCTTGTCCTTCAGCGTCTCCATCGTCTCCAGCGCCTTCGCGGCGACATCTGGGTTCACGTCCTTCGCCGTAACCACGCTGCTCAGCAGGTTCTCCTGCCCCTCGGGCACGCCAATCTTTTTCACCAGATCGATCGCCGCCAGCCGCACCGCATCCGGCGCTGATGAGAGGATCGAAAACAAAATCGGTTTGGCCGCCGTCATCGCGATAGCGCTGTCGCGCTTCGGCAGCGGGCGCCAAATCCCCAGCACCCGATCCGTCCCCCGCGGGCTTGTCCAGTCCGCGAGCATCGCCAGCGCCTCAATGCGCATCAGCTCAGAAGCGTCCTTGCTCGCCGCGATGTTGGCCACCGCCGTCGCGTTCTCCGATGTGCCGAGCCGGAAATTGGCATTTAGTGCCCGGAGCAGGGCAGGGTCCTGAAGTTTGGCATTGCTCGCCAGCCTCGCCAGATCCGCAAACGCCTTCTCGATCGGCATGTCATTGATGGGCCGCGCCGCTTCCAGCACCAGCGCCGCATCCGTGTCGTTTAAGAACACGGAGACATCCGCATCACGATGTCGCCGCAGCGCCAGGATCGCCCCCATCCGGACCGACCGATTCTCCTCCCGCGCCGCCGCCAGCAGCGGCTTGCGGTTCTCATCCGTGCATCCCGCCAAACCCATCACAGCCGCATGACGCAGAAACGCATCTTTATCCGCGGTATTCGCAAGCAGCTTCAAAAGTCCCGGCACCGCCTGTTCATCCCCGATCTTCCCGCACGCCATCGCCGCGAAGAACCGCACCCGCGGCGACGGATCAGCAAGCAGCTTGATGATCTTCTGGAGCGAGTCGCCATCCTTCGCTTCACCCACGATCTTGGCGGCCTGGGCGCGAACCTCTTCGTCCTTGTCCGCGAGCAGGGGGGTAACGAGGTTGATCGCCTGCGGCGTCTTTCGCGCAATTTGGCCCAGCGCCCAGATGGCATGAATCCGCGGCAGCGTCGTGTTGTTTTTCCCGATCACGTTCGCCAGATTCGGAATCGAAGCCCCACCCCGGCTCGCCAGCGCAAATTGCGCATTCTGCCGCACGCGCATATCCCGATGCGCCATCAGCTTCTCGAGCGCTGCGCTGTCGCGCTGCGCGAAACCATCCGCCAGCAGCTTCTTCGTCTCCGCGACGATCGGATCTTTCTGCCCGTCTTCGGAGACAACCTTGTAGATCCGCCCCTTGGCGTTCTTCACCCACCCCGAGTTCCAGTCTGAAATGTACGCCGCGCCATCCGGCCCGAAGTCCACGTCCGTTGCGACAATGTGGTCCGCGAAAGGCTTGCTGTCCACCAGCTCAAAGCCCGCGCCCTTCGGCTTCATCGCAAAACTATGAATCACGCTGGAAGGCCCTGCGCGACAATCACATTCCAGAAAATGACCGTTCCACTCCGGTGTGAACCCCGTCCCCGGATAGTACGCCACACCCGAAGGGCCGGACGCAATGTGCGCGATCGGCGGAATGATGTACCCCGGCGTCTTTTCGTTCTCCAGCCCCGGCAAATTCTCCGCCAGCCAGGGCCCTGTCGGCTTCGGTGTCTGCTGATGCTGATAACCAACCCGCCAGCCCGTGTCGCCGCCTTCGACGATATACACCCATCGCGCCGGATCGCCGTAGTCGCAGTTGTTATCGCCTGAGAACAGGTTGCCGTACTGATCGAACGCCAGCTCCTGCGGATTCCGCAGCCCCGTCGCAAACAGCTCGAGATTGCTCCCGTCCGGATCGCAGCGCAGCACGGCACCGCTGTCTGGGTTATCGATGATCTTCCCCTCCCTCGTCTTCACATGCAGGCCGCGATCCCCGATCGAGAAGTAAAGCTTTCCGTCCGGCCCAAACTTCAGCCCATGAAGGTCATGTCCCAGCAGGTTGTACCGCACGCCATACCCGTAGCTCAGCGACTGGCGGAAATCGACATGACCGTCATTGTCGTTGTCCCGCAGGAGCCAGAGGTTCGGGATGTTCGCAAAGTAAATGTCATCCCCGCGCGATCCCGCCCCCGTGCGCACCAGAATGCCGGACGCCAATCCATCCAGCGGCTGCTTGTCACTGTCGGCGAAGATCTTGGAGCTGTCGCATTTCCCATCCCCGCTCTTGTCCTCCAGCAGCCGAATCCGATCCGGCCAGGTCGTCAGCTTCGTCAGATCGTTGTTCTCCCACTTCTTGATCGTCGCCAGGCGATCCTCCACCGTCCGGCAAGCCAGATCGTCATCCAGCTTGTCCATCATGTGGCGAATGTCATAAACACCCTCGCCCGGCCCGCCGCCGTCAAAGCGAAACGTCTCGCATACCCAAATCCGCCCCTTGTCATCCGGGTAGAAGCAGACTGGGTTCGACAACTGCGGTTCCGCCGCCCACACCGTCATCTTCAGCCCCGTCGCCACCGGATAACGTTCAATTGCGCGCGTCGCCTCTTCAAACGCCGGCTGCGTTGCGGCTGGGTGCAGAATCTCCTGCACCTCCTGCGTCGTCGCAGCCGGTGCGGCGAGCAGAGCCGTGGGGATCAGCAGTACGATGGAAAGGTACTTCGCAGAGGAAAACATAAGGGGGCAAATGGTAGCGGATGAACCCGAACGGGTGAAGCTGAGAGAAACAACACCTTCAAGAGCTGGTCGTCCGCTCTGCCTTCATGTTCAGGATCTTCACCAGCGCCTCATACGGCACACACCCCGGCACCAGGTAATTGTTCAGAATCACCGTCGGCACCGACGCAATGCCCAGTTGTGCAGCCTCTTGCTCCTGCTGAAGAACCCGTGAGAGGTATCGCCGATCGTGCAGCACTTCACGAAGCACGACAGGATCGATTCCCACTGACGCGGCAGCCTCCGCTAAAACGTCCACGTCGCCGATGTCCAACCCGTGCAGGAAAAACGCTTCGTGCACTGCGCGCGTGTACGCCATGAGCTGGTCGTAATCCCGCGCCAGCTCCGCCCCTTCAAACGCCAGCCGCGACCTCGGCTGCACGGGCGGCAGGTGGATTTCCATCCCCAGTCGATTAGCCAGCGGATACACCGATCGCTCCCAGGTCGTGCGCAGGTAATCCCCCGCAGGATCCAGCGTCGGCACCGGGTCGGGTCGAAGCTCAAACGCCCGATAGTCCAGAACAACGCCATGCTCCCGGTGCAGGCGCTCAAGGGCAGGAATTTCCAGATAACAGAAGGGACACACGTAATCGAAATAAATGATTACGGTCATGACATTCGCAGTGCACGTGGCGTGCCGGATTATCGCCGCAGGATGAACATGCGATCCCGCGGCAGCGCCGGGTCCGCAGCCATCGGCACAACTCCGAAATACGTCCGCGAAAAACGATCAAGCTCAACGGGGTCCACCACAACCGTCGGATCCGCCGGTGCGCCTTCTAACCATCCGCTAATGATGTCCTGCCCCGCTTTCACCCGAACGTCAAACACGGTGCGGTAGTGCAGCATCTGAATCGGGCGCTGGTACATAAACGCCTTTGAATCTCCAACCAGCGCCAGCGGCCGGGCCGCGTCAATCGACTCGGCGATCTCCTTCGGCAAAAACAATTGCAGGTCCTCTACCCCCGCCGCCGGCAGCACGCGCGTGACCCGATCGCCGTAGCGCTGGAACAGGTAAACGGTCGAAATGACTACTTGAACCGCCACCACCACCGACGCCACCTGAATGGCCCGCCGCGACCGAAGCTGCCCCACGAGCAGCGCCGAAATCGGAACCGCCAGAATGTAAAAACGCGATTGCAGGTGCGTGAAAAACAGCCAGAAGATCGTCAGCAGCAAAAGGTGAATCGCCAGAAGCAAAACAGCCGCTGAACGATGAAGCGACGACGCGCGCGCCAGCACGATGCACAATATCGCCAGCGGAATCAGCGTGTACCCGTACCGCGGGTCGAGGATGATCTGCTCAAACAACTCTGACACCCGCCCCCCAACCGATCGCAGCGCCTGCGCCGGCAAGTGATTCGCCACATGCCAGCGGGTGATCTGCTCCATTGTGAAATGCGCGGACCCAAAAAGTTTCGTCAGCTCCGGAAACACCGGATTTCCCGTAGCTAAATGAGTCCGCAGCAGCCACGGCGAGAACGTAATCGCCGCTCCAACTACAAACCCTGCCAAATCTGAAATCTGAAATCTGAAATTTGATCCACTGCCTTCGCCGTCTCGAATGTCCTTCTTCAAACCGACTCGTCTTGGATTTCGAACTTCGATTTTCGAGATTATCCTCGACGCGAGCAGAACCACCGGCAGAGCCATCACCACCATCGGCACCGCCGTCAACTTGGTCCCGCAAGCAAACCCCGCAAACATCCCCGCCAGCACAAACACCCATCGAGGTCCTTCCTCCCGCAACCCCCGCATCACCAGCACAACGGCCAGCGTCGAAAACAACACCAGCGGCCCCTCGTTATATGCAACCGGCGCCAGCAGCGCAATCCAGGGCGTTGACGCAAAAGCAACCGTCGCAGGGATCGCCGCCGCCTCATTCTCTTCTCTGACCGCGCCATACACCGACAGCGCCGCCAGCACGAAAAAGGCCGCGTGCATGAGCTGCGCCAGATACATCCCCGCCCATGGCCCGCCCTTCAACTGCATCGCCAGCAAGTAGTGCGACTCCGCCAACAGCGGAAAATTCGAGAACACGTTGTTCGTCACCGGGCTGGTCGAATGCGTTTGATACCACTCCCGCGGCAACTCCAGGTGATACTCCAGCACGTCATATCCATTGGGCTCATCCCCCCAAAGAATTCCCGGCGGCACAAAACTGGAAACCACCGCAATCCCGGCCAGCGGAATCAGCGCCAGCACCGCATACCGCGCCGGAGAACGCACCATTGGACGAGCAGCACATCGCGCCGCTCGATGCCGAACGATGAAAGCCACGCCTATCGCCACGCCCGCAAGGATGAATGCCCACCCCGCGACGGGATAAGCCAGCCGCAGCGATCCCGCCGTCAGCGTCAGCAGCGATAGGATCCCCAGCCCCAGTCCGGTGGCGATTACAACATCCAGAAGCCCAATCTGCTCTCGCGTCCCCGCCCACCCACGCCGCAGCCAAGCGCCCCACCCAAACCCGCTCCCGATCCACAAAAGACAACGCACCCCATCCGTCATCAATCGATAAAGCACCTCCCCCCAGGCCCCCTGCGCCAGCGCCAGCGTGCACGCGAGCAACAACAGAATTGCCGCCAGATAAACCTTCACCGCCGAGACGTTAATCGCTCCCCAACAAAAGGAGAAACCGCAGCCGTTATTCTTCGCGACGGCTAATCACCACGCACAGGCTGAACGCTGCTGGCGGAATCCGCCAGCATCTGTCCGATCGCCTTCTCCAACCTTGCGATGTTTACCGGCTTGGTTAGATGAAGGTTGAAGCCCGCAGCCAGCGACCGGCTGATGTCCTCCTCCATGCCGAATCCCGTCATCGCAATCGCCGGCACACTGGCGTTGTGAGACTGCCGGATGCTCTTAATCAAGTCACTTCCGGTTCCGTCCGGCAGCCCGATGTCGCTCAGAACCAGATCAAACTTCTGCATCTCGTTAAGTCGTCGGGCCGCCGCCACCGAATCGGCGATCTGCACCGTGTGCCCCATCCGCCTCAGCAGGCGCGCCATCAGCTTCGCCGTATCCGCATGATCCTCTACCAGGAGAATGGCGGCTTCCGCACGCGACACCGGTTCCGCCCCAGGGGCATCTTCGTCAGGCCCAGCAGGTGCGGTCGCAGCCTCCGCATCCACCGTTTCCATCTCCAGTTCGAACGTAGAACCGCGCCCCGGCCCATCGCTGTGCGCCCGGATCTCCCCACCCATGAGCCTCATCAGATTCTTGGATATCGCCATCCCCAATCCCAAGCCATGTTCTCTGCTGATCTCGTTCTCACCCTGCACGAATGGCTCAAACACCCGCGCCAGAACGTCTCGTGTCATGCCGATCCCGGTATCGGTGAACACGATCCGCATGCGCGACCCTTCGTTGAGCGAACGGATCGTGAGCCGGCCCTGTTCCGGCGTGAATTTCGCGGCGTTTCGCGCGATATTCCAGAACACCTGTTGCAGGCGAGCAAGGTCCGCGCGCACCACGTGCCGCTGCGCCTCAAGCTTCAGTTCGATCTTCAAGCGCTTTGCCTCGATCTCAAAGCCGCAGCACAATTCAACCACCGCCGGGAGCACCTGGTGAACGTCAATTGCTTCAAGGTTGATGCTGAGCTTCCCTTTCGCGATGCGCGTCACGTCCAGCAGATCGTCGATCAGCCGCGCCTCGAGCTCCACGTTCCGCCGCATGATCTGCACGTCCTCGCGCATCTCCTCCGGCACCCGCTCGTCATCTTCCCAACTGCTGAGCGTCGCAAGCACCGGCGTCAAAGGCGTCCGCAGCTCGTGCGACAGCATCGCCATGAACTGGTCCTTCGCCTGCGAAGCCTTTTGCCGCTCGTTCATCTCCTTCACCACTCTGCTGTACGTCCAGCCGGTGAACAGGATGAACACACCCGAGATCGCAAAGAACGAAAGCGACAGCGTCGCCGAAGCACGTGCCACCCGCGCCCTCGCATCGTGAAGCAGCGCCTCGTGCTTCTCCTTCAATCGTTGCAGGTCATCCTTGAGCGGCTGTCTCGGGTCGCGCCCTTCATGGATCGCCGTGAACTCCTGCATCATCACTTCCGTCACCTTCAGTGGCGCCGTCTTCCTCACCTCCACCGTCGTTTCCAGCTTGTGCACCTGCTCGTGAACCAACTCCTTCATGTGGTTGAACGCGTGAACCTCCAGGTCCGGCTTCAGCGAGTCAACGTTTCGATACAGCGTCCTGAGCGCCGTCCGATACGCCGGCCGGTAGTCCGGCTTCCACATCACCACGTACGCCAACTGCTCCCACGTCGCCGCGTGCAGTGCCGGCAGGATCCGCTCCAGCTTCTGAAGGATCACCGTCTCCCGCGTCTCCATCGCCTTCGCGTCGTTCGCCTTCTTGCCGACGTAAAAGATCCACGCCATGCCGACGACAATCAGCGCGAACATTGAGAGAAAAATGGACCGGATCTGGAGCGTCACCTGCTCACACTTTACCACACCGATCTTCGGTTGGAGGGGCGAGCCCTGCCCCGACCCCATCAGGACCCTGGATCTTCTCCAGTCGGATCTTCCCCCTCCTCTTCCCGTGTGCCCTCTGTGCCCCTGTGTTCACTTTCCTCCCCCAGGGAAAACAACTTCTCCAGCGCATGCAGATAAGGCGTCCCTTGACTATGCGGTGAGTTGCCCGCCCGCAGCGCTTTGATCGGATCGTGCAGCAGCTTATTCACGATCCGCCGAGTCAGCTCTTCCAACTGCGCGCGATCCTGCTCGCTCAGATTCGGCAGCCGGCTCAGCGTGCGGTCCAATTCCTCTTTCGCCAGTTCGTGATGTTTCCTGAACAGCCGGTCGATCGTCGGCCCCATCTCCCGCGCGC
>DASVUC010000025.1:0-44624 GCA_036387255.1 Tepidisphaeraceae bacterium
CATCGCGTTCTTCGTTTACTTCATCGCTTCACTGGCTTCGAACAAGCGGGCGCCCTTCGATTTGCCGGAGAGCGAATCGGAACTGGTGGCGGGGTTTCATACAGAATATTCCGGGCTGCGGTGGTCGTTCTTCTTCTTCGCTGAATACGGGGCAATGTTCATCGTCGGGGGGATCCAGGCGGCGCTGTTCCTCGGCGGGTGGCATGATCCGTTTGGGCTCCTGGGGTATTGGTACCCGCAGGCGCTGGCGAACTTTAATGCGGATCCGACGGGGATGAATGTCGGGGCGCTGCTGCTGCTCAACGTCATTGGCTGCTCGATTTTCGTGGCCAAGGCGCTGGGGATTATTTTCGTGCAGATGTGGCTGCGGTGGACGCTGCCTCGGCCGCGGATCGACCAGGTTTTGTATGCGTGCATCAAGGTGCTGCTGCCGCTGGCGTGCGCCCTGCTGCTCGGAGCGGCGGTTTGGCAGTGGTTGATTCCGGAGCGATCCGGCATTCCGTGGGTGGATTATCAGCCTTGGAATTTAGTGGCGTGGTTCAGGGAGGGATTTGGCGCGACGGCGGTGACGCAGGTGGTGCTCGCGCTGGTTGGCATCAGTGGGTTCAGCGCTGTGATCGGTTGGATCGCTTACTCGGCTGTGACGGGACGCGGGCATAAGCAGCGGTTGACAGATCCGGCGCCGCTGGATCGGGTGCCGGATAATCTGGTGAAGGCTTAACCAAAGAACGCGGGCACGATGCCCGTGCTACGGGAGACGATGACTGGAATTTTGGGACAGGGTGATGCGGGGGTTGTCGATGCTCAAGTGGCGTCGGCGGTGCTGTTTTGGATTTTCGCACTGCTGACGGGTGGATCGGCTTTGGCGGTGGTGATTTCCCGGAACATTGTGCGTACGGCGGTGGCGCTGCTGTTTACGCTGGTGGGGGTGGCGGGGCTGTACTTCTTGCTGAGCGCGGAGTTTCTGGCAGCGGTGCAGCTTGTGGTTTATGCGGGGGGAACGCTGATTCTGATCGTGTTCGGCGTGATGCTGACGAGTAAGAGTCCGTTTGCGAAGTTTCAGCCCGGGTTGGGGGAAGTGATTGTCGCGCTGTCGGTGGGCGTGGTGCTTCTGTTTGCGCTGGTGCTGGGAATTTTTCGAACCCGGTTTGCAGCCAATGCGCTGGGGATCGAAGATTATCCGGTGGGGCGGCTGGGGCAGGTGCTGCTGGGGGATTACCTGGTGCCGTTTGAGCTGATCAGCGTGCTGCTGCTGGTCGTGATGATCGGCGCCGCTTACCTGGCGAAGGGTCGTAAGAGGGAAGAGCGAGTGACGGAGAAGCCGGAGTTGAGTCGAGCTGCGAGAGAGTGGAGCTGAGTCGGCTGTGACACGGGCATCTTGCCCGTGCTGGAGCATGTGAGCACGGGCAAGATGCCGGTGTCACGCAGAGAGCATTATGAACATCGTCGCGGACATGATGAATGTGGGCCTGCACCATTACCTGGTGCTGGCGGCGTTCATGTTTGTTTGCGGGCTGATGTCGATTCTGGTGAAGCGCAATGCGATTGGGATCTTGATGGGGGTAGAGCTCATCCTGAATGCGGCGAATGTGAACCTGGTTGCCTTCAACCGGTTCTCGCACGGTGCGGTCGCGGGAGCAGGCGGACTTCGGCTCGATGGACAGGTGTTCGCGATTTTTGTGATCGTGCTGGCGGCGGCGGAGGCCGCGGTGGCGCTGGCGATCTTTTTGAACTTTTACAACAACTTCTCGACGATCGATGTTGAGCGGGCGAAGAACTTGCGTGGATAAGAGTTGCCAGCGGTCAGTTGCCAGTTGCCGGTGAGGCAGCGGTGGATTGATGGCTGGGAACGGGCAACTAACAACTGGCAACGCTGATGCCTCTTCCGGCAACACTCCTGGTGATCGCGACGCTGCTGCCGCTGGCGTCGTTTTTGGTGTTGGTGTTTTTTGGCAAGCGGATGGGAAACCCACTTGCCGGATGGGTGGCGACGGCGGCGATCCTCGGATCGTTCGCATGCGCGATGGCCACGATGTTCCTCTGGCTGCCGAAGAGCGGGCAGACGTACGTCGAGCCGGTGACGAACAAGCAGGTGCCGTGGGGACTCAACCAGGGGCCAATCAACATCCCCATCAAGTGGATTCCAGTAGGGCTGGCGACCAGGCCCGAGGGGGTGGGCCAGCCGCACCCGGGGTTCCTGGATGTCGGAATTTACGTCGACAGCCTGACGGTCGCCATGTTCGCGATGATCACGCTGATCGCGACGCTCATCCACATCTTCTCGATCGGTTACATGCATGAAGACAAGCGGTTCCCGCGGTTCTTCACGTACCTGTCGCTTTTCTGTTTCTCGATGCTCGGGCTCGTGATCGGCGGGACGATCCTGCAACTGTTCGTCTTCTGGGAACTCGTCGGCCTGTGCTCCTATCTTTTGATCGGATTCTGGTACGAAAAGAAGAGCGCAAGCAATGCGGCAATCAAGGCGTTTGTGACGAACCGGGTGGGGGACTTTGGGTTTCTGATCGGATTGGGGATTCTGTTTTATCACCTGGGGAACGTGGCGCTGCCGAACCTTTGGGTGCTGCTGGGCGGGGCGGGGACGCTGGATGGGGCGGCGCATGGATACTTGGCGGTGCCGGGTGTGGGGAATATTTCATCGACGCTGTTGACGATCATGGGCGTTGGTTTGTTCTTCGGTGCGGTGGGGAAGAGCGCGCAGTTTCCGCTGCATGTCTGGCTGCCGGACGCGATGGAGGGGCCGACGCCGGTGAGTGCGCTGATTCACGCGGCGACCATGGTGGCGGCGGGTGTGTACCTGGTGGGACGGATCTTCCCGATCCTCACGCCGGACGCGAAGCTGTTCATCGCGATCATCGGCTGCGTGACGCTGACGATGGCGGCGCTGATTGCGCTGGCGCAGACGGACATCAAGAAGGTGCTGGCATATTCGACGCTCTCGCAGCTTGGATACATGATCCTCGCGCTGGGGATCGGCAGCTACATCGGGGGGCTCTTCCACCTGATCACGCATGCATTCTTCAAGGCTCTGCTGTTCCTCGGGTCGGGGAGCGTGATTTATGCGGCCCATCACGAACAGGAGATGCCGCAGTATGGGGGACTTTGGAAGAAGATCCCGATCACGGCGGCGACGTTCTTCATCGCGGTGCTGGCGATTGCGGGGACGCCGTTCTTGAGTGGTTACTACAGCAAGGACATGATCCTGATGCACGCCGGCGCCTTTGGCGCGTGGGCGGAGGCAAACCATCGCTCAAACCTGTACTGGGTGTTCTGGCTCTTCCCGACGATCATCGCGTACGTCACCGCATTTTACATGATGCGGTGCTGGATGCTGACCTTCGCGGGCAAGCCGCGGAACATGCACGTTTATGATCATGCGCATGAGCGGCCGGTGATGTACGGGCCGCTGGTGGCGCTGGCGGTGCTGTCGGTCATCGCGGGGAAATGGCTGAACGTGCAGGAGATGATTCAGGGTTCGCGCCAGGAAGCGACGATTCTGTGTCAGCGGATCAAGGGGGATACGAAGTTCCAGCCGTTCGGCACAAGCTGGCCGGCGCATCCGCCGGAGGCGACGAGTTCGACGACGGGAGAAGAATCCGCTGCGCCCATGATCGCGAAGGCGGCGGAGCATGGGCACGATCCGATGCAGCATGGCGAGCACCTGGTTCACACCTATGTGTACTGGGCGTTTGTGGTGGGGATCGGGCTTGGGTTCCTGGTGTATGCGCAGGGGTACTGGATCACCGGGCCGCTGATGAAGATCGCGCCGCTGAACTGGATTCGGATCTGGTTGTATCGGCGGATGTATTTTGATGAACTGTACTTCGCCGTGTTCGTGGGGGTGGTGATGGCGCTGTCGCGATTGAGCGCGTGGGTCGATCGGTACGTGGTGGACGGGATCGTGAACCTGGCGGGGTGGTCGGTGCGGGGGGCCGCGGAGTTGGCGGGATTGAATGACAAATACGTTGTTGATGGTGCGGTGAACGGGGCGGCAGCGCTGACGCAGGATCTTGGCGCGGCAGTGCGTGCGCCGCAGACAGGACGCATTCGGGTTTATGTAATGGTGCTCGTGGCGGTGGTGAGTGTTGGACTGGCGGCGGCGATTGTCGTTGCGCTTTCCTGATGAGGAGACATGGGCGAGACGCCCATGCTACGGAAGAAGAGACATGGATTTCTTAAGACACAACCTGCTGACGATCCTGATCTTTCTGCCGATGGTGGGGGCGTTGGTGCTGCTGGGACTGCGGACGCGGGATCAGGTGCGGTGGACGGCAGTCGGGGTGACGGCGGCGACGTTCCTGCTGTCGCTGCTGCTTTTCGCGACGTACGACTGGGGGCAGAAGGGGCCTTACGCGTACGTGCAGCATGACGCTTCTGGCAATGCTATTCATAACTCGGGTGTCGTGCAGATGGTGCAGCAGGCGTCGTGGATTCCCGCGTTCAACATTCAATACAAGGTGGGCATCGACGGGCTCTCGTTTCCGCTTGTCATGCTCAGCACGTTCATCTGCTTTTTGAGCTGCATTGCCTCGTGGAACATCCAGAAGATGACCAAGGGGTACATGGCGCTGTTCCTGTTCCTGGAGACGGGGATCCTGGGGGTGTTCCTGTCGCTGGACTTTTTCCTGTTCTACGTGTTCTTCGAGGTGTCGCTGCTGCCGATGTACTTCCTGATCGGGATCTGGGGCGGACCGAGGAAGGAATACGCTGCGATCAAGTTCTTCCTGTACACGCTGGTGGGATCGATCGGGCTGCTGATCGTGCTGATCGGGACGTACCTCTACAGCAGGGGGTTCAACGGTGATCCGAACGGGACATTTGACCTGGTGACGCTGGCGAGCCCGCAATTCCAGGCGCACCTGGGGACGAAGATTGCGCTGGCCAGCGCGGTGGCGAAGACATTTTTCGTGCTGCTGATGATCGGTTTCTTGATCAAGGTGCCCGCGGTGCCGGTGCATACCTGGCTGCCAGATGCGCATGTGGAGGCGCCGACGCCGATCAGCATGATCCTGGCGGCGATCCTGCTGAAGATGGGCGGGTATGGGATCTTCCGCATCGCTTATCCGCTGTACCCGGAGGCGGGAAAACATCTGTGGCTGGTGTTCGCGGTCATCGGGGTGGTTTCCATTATCTATGGCGCGCTGTGCGCGATGGCGCAGACAGACTTCAAGAAGCTGGTGGCTTACAGCTCTGTGTCGCACATGGGATTCGTGACGCTGGGGGCGGCGATGATGACGCCGGCGGCCGTGAACGGCGCGCTGTTCATGATGATCGCGCACGGGATCACGAGCGCGATGATGTTCTTCATCGTTGGCGTGATCTACGAGCGGGCGCATCATCGCGAGCTGTCGCGCTTTGGCGGATTGGCGACGACGATGCCGGTGTATACAGGATTCTCGACGGTCGGGTGCTTTGCGAATTTGGGCCTGCCGGGATTGTGCGGTTTTATTGGGGAAGTAATGGTTCTGATCGGGGCGTTTCAGGCCGCGCGGCCGGATTCGATTCTGATGCAGCAGAGCCAGGGCGGGGCGTACCCGTGGATCATCACGCTGGCGGTGATCTCGTGCTTTGGCGTGATCCTGACGGCGGGGTACATGCTGTGGACGATTCAGCGCGTCTTCTTCGGGCCGGAGAAACCGGAGTACATGGGCTTTGCGGAAGTGGATCAGAGGGAGGTTGCGATTTTGACGCCGCTGACGGTGATGGCGATCGCGCTCGGGGTGTTGCCCTGGTTGATGTTCTTTGTGTTCACGCAGCAGACGGTGAGTGCGCTGTTTCGGATTTTGGGTGTAAATGTTTGATTCGTAGCATGGGCGTCTCGCCCATGCTTTAAGAAGATGCACGGGCGAGACGCCCATGCTACGAGAGAAGAATGTCGACACTTGCGATTGGTCTTCCATTCATTCCAGGCTGGGATCAGCTGCATCCGTTCATCGCGGACCTGTGCTTGATTGGCACGATCGTGGCGATTCTGCTGACGCCGTTCTTTACGCGCATGGCGAATGTGGCTTGTGCGGTGGTGGCGCTGGTGGGGGTGGGGATTTCGCTGCTGGCGCTGCTGGTGTTTGGCGGGGGATCAACCGGATTGTTCTTTCGCGGGCTACTGGTTGCGGATCAGTTCGCGGTGCTTTGGAAGGTGATGCTGCTGGTGTTCGTGGCGGGGGTGATCTTCATGTGGTTCACGACCTCAATGTCGACCATGCATGAAGGGGACGGGCCGGAGTTTTTCACGCTGCTGATCGGCGCAACGCTGGGCATGAGCCTGATGGCTTCGACGAGCAACCTGCTGATGCTGGTCATCGCGGTGGAGATGTCATCCCTGCCGAGCTATGTGCTGGCGGGGTTCCGCAAAACCCATCGCGTGGGGGCGGAGGCGTCGCTGAAGTACGTGCTGTTCGGCGCGGTGACGAGCGCGATGATGATCTATGGCGTCTCGATGCTGTACGGTCTTTACGGCACGCTCCACGCGGGGGAAGTGGCCAAAGCGATGCAGGCCGCGGGCGCTGGCGGATCGGTGCTGCTGATCGTGGCGATGCTGGGGCTGATCATTGGCATTGGGTTCAAGATCTCGGCGGTGCCATTCCATTTCTGGTGCCCGGATGTGTTCGAAGGGGCGGGGGTGGACGTGGCGATGTTTTTATCTGTGGCGAGCAAAGGCGGTGCGCTGGCGCTGCTGCTGCGGGTGCTGATGGAGATCGCGAGCGGGTTGGGGTACCGCAATGTCCCGGGGGTTTCGCTGACGGCGCTGTGCGTCACGATTGGCGTGCTGGGGGCGATCACGGCAACCGTTGGAAATACGGCGGCCTTCGTCCAGACCAACATCAAGCGGCTGCTGGCTTACAGCTCGATTGCGCATGCTGGCTATATGCTGTGTGCGCTGTCGCTTTTGGTGCAGCACAATAACCAGCTTGCGACGGCTTCCGGCCCGGTGCAGTTGGTGGGATCCGCGCAGGCGATCTTGCTGTACCTGGCAGTTTATCTGTTCATGAACCTGGGCGCGTTCACCGTCGCGGGGTTGATCTGGCGCGTGACCGGGAGCGAGGACATCAATGATTATGCCGCGCTCGGACGGCGCGCGCCGCTGCTGGCGGCGAGCATGGCAATCTTCATGTTCAGCTTTGTGGGACTTCCACCGCTGGCGGGATTCGTGGCGAAGCTGAACCTCATGGTGGTGCTGGCACGCAACGGCGGGTGGTGGTGGGCGCTGGTTGTGGTAATCGGGATCAACACGATCTTCAGCCTGTATTACTACTTGCGCGTGGTGAAGGTGATGTATCTCAGCGAGAGCGACCGCGAGGACGTGGCGGCGAACCCGCTGGGGGTTGGGCTGGCGATGGCGAGCGCGCTGATGCTGGTGATCCTGTTTATCGGCTGGGGTCCGCTCAACCGGCTGGCGACGAACTACGGACGAATGTACCTGTCGTCGCAGAGTGCGGCGACGGGCGCGACGGCGATGGCGGAATCCCGCTAGGGCAAGCTTTGTGGGTAGGCAGTGTGCGTGACCCGGGTAAAGTGATGACCATGACGGCGTCGATCGCGGTGGTGGATGTCCTGAGCAGCCTGCTGGATGCAATGCAGGGAAGCGTGTTTCGCTTCATGGGAGAGGGGTCGCCGTACCTGTCGAAGGCCAATGCCGATGTGCGGCGGCCGCTGGCGGAGATGGTCTATGCGGAGCATCGCCGGGCGCACGAGTTGGCGGAGGCGATTGAGTCCCTCGGCGGGGCGATCACGCTGGGCGGGGCGAACCGGCGGGAGGATCAGTTCCTGGCGTACCTGTCGCTGAAGTTTTTGCTGCCCAAGCTGGTGCACGAGAAGAATCTGCATATCGAGCGGTACGAGAACACGCTGAAGGTGATCCCGAAGCAGGACGGGGAGGTTCGGGGGCTGCTGACCCGGCATCTGGGGGAAATGCGGCAGGAACTGGCGGCGCTGGAGGGGGCATCGGAGCGGGTTATTGCAGAGTATAAGGCGACGGCTTCGCGCACGGCGACGAATAAGGCTTCGGGAAAGAACTGACGTCTTTAGAGAAACATTGGAATACAGAGGCGCAGAGACACAGAGGAAGCCGGAGGAAGAGAATTCTCTCGGAAAGCATTTTCTCTCTGTGACTCTGTGTCCAGGGTTCGGTTCGTCTGGTTACGACACAATGGAGTTGAGAAAGGCGCGGAATTGTGCGGGGGAGGGGAGGCGGAACTGCGCGCCGGTCAGTTCGGATCCTACGTTGAGGGAGAGGATGCGGGAATCGTTGAGCTGGTACATGCTGCGGTCGGTGATGTCGTCGCCGGCGACTAAGGCGAGGGTGTAGTCGTTGTGCTCGAAGGCCCGCAGGACGGCGGCGCCTTTGCTGATGGCCAGAGGGGCGATCTCGACGATCTTTCGGCCGTGGCGGACCTGCACGGGGAGGTCCGAGGTGATGACCGACAGCTCTTCGGTCAGTTGCTGGGCGCGCCATTCGCCGAGGGCGGCGTTGGCGCGGCGGTAGTGCCAGACGAGGCCTGTGTGCTTGATTTCGATGAAGCTGCCGGGCGTGTTGCGCTCGTAGAGCTGGAGGACCTTGAGCAGGGACTCTTTCCAGGAATAGTCGACGTTGCGGTCGCCGGGTTGCCAGTCGGTCTGGCCAGGGGAGCGGAGGGCTGCGCCGTGCTCGGCGATGAGGCCCAGGGGGCGGTCGCCGAGGAAGTGCTCGAGGTCGTCGCGTTTGCGGCCGCTGGTGATCCAGGTGTGGAGGTTGGGGACGCGAAGCAGGGCGTCGAGCGTCTCCCGGACGGCTTGGTTGGGTGTTGCCGCGTCGGGGTCGAGTTCGATTTCGCGCAGGGTGCCGTCGTAGTCGAGGAAGAGGGCGACCCGGTCGCTGGCGCGGATGGCGTTTCGCAGACGGTCGCGCGCCGTATCTATGGGCTGTCCATCCGTGCGGCGGGGCGTCTTGCGTTCGGCCAGCTCGTGAATGAAGCTGCGGGCCCAGTTGCGGGCGTCGAACTCGAGGACGCGCTGGCGCATGGGCTGCATGGACTTGCGGCGTTCTTCAACCGGTCGCGCGAGCGCTTCTTCCATCGCGCGCGCCATCGCTTCGGTGTCGTAGGGGTTGACGATGGTAGCGTTAAACAGCTCTTCGGCTGCGCCGGCGAACTCGCTGAGGATCAGCACACCCGGGTCGTCGTCCTGCTGGCAGGCAATGTATTCCTTGGCGACGAGGTTCATGCCGTCGATCAGCGGCGTGACGAGCCCGATGTCGGCGTTGGCGTAAAGGGCGCACAGCTCCGGGAAGGTGACAGAGCCGTGGATGAAGCGGATGGGGGAGTTGTGCAGGGTAGCGTATTTGCCGTTGAGTCGCCCGACTTTGAACTCGACTTCTTCCCGAAGCTCCTTGTAATCACCAACATTTTCGCGGCTGGGGACGGAGATCATGATGAACTTGACGTGCTCCCGGTCGGCGGCGCGGGAGAGGAACAGATCGATGGCGTCGATGCGATGGAGCAGGCCCTTCGTGTAGTCGAGTCGCTCAACGGAGAGGACCACCTGCATCCCTTCGTGACTCTGGCGGAACTGCTCGAGCTCTCTCTGAAATTCGGGACTCTTGAGTTCCCTTTCAAACTTGGGTCCATTGATGCCGATGGGGAAGATGCCGAGCGTGGTGGAGCGATCTTCTTGGGTGATGTTCATGCCTTCGCTTTGCAGGCCGAGCTGGCGCAGCACGCTGCTGCGGAAGTTGCGCATGAACGAGAAGGTGTGGAAGCCGACGAGGTCAGAGCCGAGCAGGCCGGTGAGCAGCTCTTCGCGCTTGGGGTGGTATCGGAAGAGCTCGAAGGACGGGAAGGGGGTGTGAAGGAAGAAGCCGATCTTCAGCGACGGCATCGCTTCGCGCAGCATGGCGGGCAGGAGCATGAGCTGGTAGTCGTGCACCCAGACGAGATCGCCTTCGCGGGCGGCGCTGATGACGGTCTTGCAGAATTTACGGTTGGCGTCCACGTAGGCGTTCCACCAGTCGGGCTCGTACCGGAAACGGCTGGGCATGTTGTGAAGCAGCGGCCAGAGGCTGGAGTTGGAGAAGCCTTCGTAGAAACCTTCGACCTCGGCTTTGGAGAGGAAGACCGGTGTGCACTGATGCTGCTCAACCAGGATCCGCTCTATTTCTTGCTGTCGCTGAGGATCTTCGATTTCTGCGCCCGGCCAGCCGATCCAGTTGAGGGAGAGGTCTTTCTCAGAGAGACCTTCGAGCGCGGCGACGAGGCCGCCGGAGGACTTCTTGATCTCGTCGCCAACCGTAACCGGCAGGCGGTTGGAAACATTGATGAGCTGCTGCTTCATATAGACATGCCCTGCGTGACGCCTGCCGGTCGTGCAACCGGCATGCCCAGAGCCCGTAAGCATCTACCGCAATCGATCTTTTACGCGCTTTCAGATGGTTTTGCGGGAGGTAATCTTTGCTTATGGCACAGGGGCGAGATAGGCTCACTCGCGACATTTGGGAGGCCAGATGAAACCGTCGGATGGAGCCGTGCGGGACATCGATGCGCTGCTCCAGCAGGAGTGGCTCGCGACAAACCACCTCGGGGGCTATGCGTGTTCCACGGCTGCGGGACTGAACACGCGGAAGTATCACGGATTGCTGGTCGCCGCGATGGCGCCGCCGGTGTGGCGGCTGGTCGTACTCTCGCGCGTAGAAGAAACGGTGCGCGTGAAGGGGTGGCCCTGCGACCTGGCGTGCAGCGAGTATCCGGGCACCATCCATCCAGAGGGGCACCGTTGTCTACGGAACTTCTCCGCTGAGCCGTTTCCGCGCTGGATCTATGGCGGCGAGGATTGGTCGCTTCAGAAGACCGTTCAACTGCTGAGCGGGCAGAACACCGTCGTGATCACCTATACGCTGCTGGATGCGCCCGAGGCGGTCGAGTTTGAGCTGTGCCCGCTGTTCGCGCTGCGGCCGATCCATGAACTGATGTACCAGTGGAACGGCCGGCTCGAGGCGGAGGAGAAGGGGCGAAATCATCACCGCATCCCGCCGACGCAGCGCACGCCGGAGTCGTTCTTCGCGCATGATGGTGCGTTCGAAGCGAAGGGGAACTGGTACTACAACACGATCTACCGCTGCGAGCAGGAGCGGGGGTACGCAGCGCTGGAAGACTTATGGTCGCCGGGCGTGGTGAAATGGCGGATGGCGCCGGGGCAGACCGTCCGGTTTGTGTGCTCAGAATCGCCGATCGAACTGGAGAAGGCGGCGCTCGCCGCGGATCGGCAGGCGACGGAGCAGGCGCATCGAAGCGTGCCGGTGGGCGATCGCGTGCTGTCGACGCTCTCGGCGGCGGCTGAACAGTTCGTCGTGAACCTGGATGAGGACGGGGAGCGGCGCTCGCTGCCGATGATCACGCAGTATCCGTGGTCGCCGCCGTCGGCGCGGGATGCGCTGATCGCGATGCCGGGAATATTGCTGGCCACCGGGAGGTTCGAGAAGGCGCGGACGCTGCTGGAGTCGCTGGCGCGGCGTGTTCATCGCGGGCTGATTCCGACCCATTATCCGGAGGACGGTGCCGAGCCAACGTGTGACGGCGCCGACACCTCGCTGTGGTTCATCTATGCACTGTGGAAGTACATCCAGTATTCGCGTGATGAGAGCGCGGGGGTGCGGCGGCTGCTCGATGCAGCGCTGGGAATCATCGATGAGTATCGCGCCGGCACGCTGCTTGGCATCTGCACGGACAGCGACGGCTTGCTTGCGAGCCGGCAGCGCGGGTGCGGAACGAGCTGGATGGACGCGAAGGCGGGAGATTGGGTGATCACGCCGCGGTGCGGGCGGCCGGTTGAGCTGAATGCGCTGTGGTATAACGCACTGTGCTCGTGCGCGGCGCTGTGCGAGCGGTTTGGGGATCATCGGCATGCGCACGAGCTGTCGGAGATCGCGGAGCGCGTGCGGGTTGCGTTCAACAGGCGCTTCTGGAACGAGGAGCAGGGGTGCTGCTATGACGTGGTGGAGGATCACGGGCCTGATCCAGCGGTTCGGCCGAACCAGCTCTTGGCGATCAGCTTGCCATTTGCGGTGCTGGCGCCGGAGCGGCATGCGAGCGTGTTGGAGCGCGTCAAGCGGGATCTGGTGACGCCGGTTGGATTGCGGACGTTGTCGCCGGAGGACTCCAGTTACCAGGGGAGGTACTGCGGCGATGTGGTCTGCCGCGATCGGGCGTATCACCAGGGCACGGTGTATCCGTGGCTGATGGGGCCTTGGATTTCAGCGAACCTGCGCGTACTGGGACGATCCGATGCAGTACGAGCGGGTGCGCTTCAGTCGCTGCGTCCACTTCTCGATTACATGCGGTCGCTCGGAAGCGGGCAGTTGTGTGAGCTTTTTGACGGCGATTCGCCGCATCGACCAGGTGGGGCAATCGCGTCGGCGACGGCGGTGGGGGAGTTGCTGCGGGTTTATGTGGAAGACATCGTGGATGCAGGACAGAAGGGGACGGGAAAACCGACGCTGGAGGCGACGGTGAACGTGGATGTTCCGGTGAAGGGGAGGAAGCGGTAAGACTGGCAATCGTCGCACAGGCATCTCGGCCGTCATCGCCACGGTCGCTGAAGGCGGGTGCTGCGGCTTCCTTTGGTGCGGCTCGGCTTCTATCATCGGGTGGTCACTACCCCGGAGAAGCGCATGTATCCTGAGCCGCCACAGGGCCAAGGCCCACTTGATCCCCGCGGAGCGTTTTCGCCTCCACCGGCTCCCGGTGGACAGCAGCCGGGGATGGGGACCCCGCCGCCCATGCCGCAGATGCAACCCATTCCTTCGATGCAGGGGCGGCCATCGATGCCTCCCCCGCCGCAGTTCGCCCCGCCGCCCATGTACATGATGCCGCCACCTCCACCGCGGCGCGGGGGCGGGTTCGTCCGCGGCGTGTTTACGGTGCTGGCGACGACAATCCTTGGGATCTCGCTTACGCTTAACATCTACCTGCTGCTGGCATCAGGCGTGCTGGCGGGCGGTTCCACGCTTCGCGAAACCGACATCCTTAAAGGCGATCCCACGCAAAAAATAGCGGTGGTCCCGCTGGGCGGTTTGATCGACGATTCGGCGGTCATCGTCTTCGACAGGTTCCTGCGCAACGCCGAAGCGGACAAGAACGTCAAGGGGCTGGTGATCCAGGTGGATTCCCCGGGCGGAACGGTTTCAGCGTCTGACGAAATTCATCATCGCATCCAGCAGTTTCGCACGAATCGGCCGGGCGTGCCGATCGTCGTTTCCCAGTCCGGTCTTGCCGCTTCCGGGGGGTACTACGTTTCCGTTGCCGCGGATTACATCTTCTCCGAGCCTACTACGCTGACCGGATCGATCGGCGTGATCATGCCCAATTACAACTTGACCGGGCTGCTCAACAAGTGGGGCATCCAGGATTCATCCATCATCTCGACCGGGGCAACGTTCAAGGATGCCGGCTCGATGACGAAGCCGATTGATCCCCAGCAGGTGGCGTATCTCCAGGGGCTGATTGACCAATCGTTTGTCCAGTTCAAGAGCGTTATCGCCAATGGCCGGAAAATGATGACGAGCAAGGAAGTGGCGGCCATCGCCAACGGCAAGGTCTACACGGCAGCGGAGGCGAAGAACCTGAAGCTGATCGACGAGATCGGCTACGCCGATGATGCGTGCGAGTACGTGGCAAGCAAACTTGGGCTGACGAAGAAGACGATCGTGCGATACCAGAGTCCATCCGGGCTCCTGGAGATGCTGAGCGCCAAGAGCTCCCAGCCATCCCCCAGCGCCGCGACCAACATCACCATCAACGGCGTGCATGTGGATTCAAAGGGGCTGACGGAACTGCTCACGCCGAGACCAATGTATCTGTGGAGGGGGCAGTAGACGTACGGGCGCATCGGGAGATGGGATAGTACGAAAAACGACCGGCACGCAGCCCTGCATGCCGGTCGTAGAGCCTGCGACTCCTTTCGCATTCATCCGTGAGTCGCTCTCCGGATTCGTTAAGAATCCGGTAATTTTGTCAGGCGGCCGCTTCACCCGGAAGCGTCTCCACCGTGTGATTCGCAACCAGTTCCTCTAGAAATGCTGCAAGTCCTTCGTCTTTGTTTGAGCCGATGACGCGCTTAGCGACGGCCTTGACCTCATCCCGCGCGTTGCCCATCGCGACACCCAGCCCCGCTTTGCTGATCATCGAAAGATCGTTCCAGTCATCGCCGATGGCGACGATCTGCGCGGGGGCGATTTCGTGTCGGCGGGCAACGTGCAGAATGCCTTCCCACTTGTTCACCGAAGGATCGAACACCTCCAGCACATTCACGTTTGCCTGGGGGACGAAGATGTTGTGCATGAATACCCGCTCGGCAAACTGATCCTGAAGTTCTTGCCAAACCCGTGACACCTCATCGGGCGCCGCAACGATGCCCAGGCGGATCGTGTGCTCGTGCGTGTGCTCGGAGATGCGATTGATTCTCTTGACCGCCGCGTTGGTGAGGCGCATCCAGAGATCGGTCTCGGGGTTAAGCGGGATGTCTCCGCTGACGAGGTAATCGACGCCGGCCAGCTCCGTGTGCTGGAGCGCGAGCACCGCATGGCCTGCTTCTTCCAGCACCCTGCACACCTCCCGCGCCAGGTTCGGATCAACGTGCGTCTTGTGGAGGATCACCCGATTCCCGGTATCCACCACCATGGCGCCGCCCACAAACACGGCGGTGGAGTAGTGTTCGATGGCATCGAGGACCATCTTGCTCTCGGTGAAGTTGCGCCCCGTCGCGAAGCAGACGAGGATGCCGGAGCGCAGGCAGGCGTGGACGGCGGCCTTGGTGCGGTCGGTCACGGTTCCGGTGGGGCTCAGCAGCGTCCCATCCAGATCGATCGCGATCATTTTGTAGCGTCCACGGTCAGTCATTTTCTCCGGGAACCGAAAGTAAACTTTTGCGCGTGGAATGCAATTGTGAATCTCGAGAATGACGAGTTATCCACAATCAGTGGGTAGGAAGGCCGGAGTGGCCGCTACAAGTTGTGCTGGTGCAGGAGCCGGCAGGACGATTAGAAAAGGAGCAGGATCGCCAGGACCACGCCTGCGAAGGCGAAGAAGCTGAACAGGGCAGGCTTGGTTTTGAGGCGATCATGACCGTGCATGGGTGTGGCATCGGCACTCAGGGACTCCTCATTTAGCTCTGAAGCAGTTCTGGACGGGTCAGCTCGCATGTTTTCGGACGATGAGCAGTGAAGTAGGGCAGTCCTGCGCGATTCGTTGGGGACGGAAGCCGAACACCTGCGACTCCAAGCCCCATTCCTCGCCGACGCCGATGATGACCAGGTCGTATTCTTTGGCGGCATCCAGGATGGCGGCGACGGGGGAATCGTGCTCGATCACTTTGAACTGGACGGGATTCTGCTGGCCAGGTTCGGTGAAGGCTCGGTCCACGGCGCTTTTCGCTCCGAGTGTCAGCGAGTTGTTCGATCGATCGGGCGCGACGACGTGAAGAACCGTAACTTGTGCTCCGCCGCTTTTCGCAAGTCGGCTGGCCATCTCTAAGGCAAGGCGGTCGTGCGAACTGCCGAGGTACGGCACGAGGATGCGCCGGCTCCCGTCGAGGCCGCGGTTGACGAAGATCCCGACGTCGGCCGGTGCGCTGCTCATCACGCGATGGACGGTGCCGCCGAGAATCGCGTGACCGATGACCGGCTTATGAAAACCCATTAAGACGAAGTTAACTTGCCGCACGCGCGCGACCGCGGCGATGTCGTCGGCGACATCAATACTCGTCAGCGTGATCGGCTCCACCTCCATCCCGATTTCAGTGGCTTTGTTCAACAGGGGCTCAAGCGTCGGATCAGTCGCGGTGACGACTTCGTCCAGGCCGGAGCGGTAAGCTTCATGATCCACGGGCGGGCGAAGGTGGAGCGCGAGGAGGCGGGTACCGCTGGCGTCGGCGCCGGCGAGGGTTGAAGCGAGACGGATGAGCGGCGCGCCGCTGCTAGGATCCGAGACCGGGATGAGCACCGAGAACATCTTCTTGGCCGCAGTCTTGGCCGCAGGGACGACCGGCCCGAAGAGGCGTTCCGGATAGACCCAGTGGAGGATGGGGGTGGTCAGCGCGGTGGTGACGAGCGCCATGATGACCATCATCGCGAAGACGGCATCGGTGATGACGCCCAGTTCACGGCCAATGTTGAGGATGACCAGCTCCATCAGACCGCGCGTATTCATCAGGATTCCAATGGCTGCCGATTCGCGCCAGGGCAGGCCGCACGCGCGGGCGGCGATGGTGGAGCCGCCGAACTTGCCGGCACAGGCAACGGCGATAATCAGCGCGGTAATGCCCCAGAGCTCCTGGTGGTTCAGCAGGTTGATCTGCGTCTTCAGCCCTGTGTACGCGAAGAAGATCGGGAGCAGAAGGACGACAGTGTAGTCTTCGAGCTTCTCGCTCAAATGGCGGATGAAGCGTGTGCCTTTAGGCATCATCGCACCCATGAGGAAAGCGCCGAAGAGGGCATGGATGCCGATGAGTTCTGTCGTAAAGGCGCTGGCGAGCACGAGGAGGAGGATCGCGGCTACAACGTTCTGGCTAAGGCGTCCCTGCCGCTCATAAATCGCCTCAATGCGCGCCAGCAGCGGGCGGACAACGAGGAACATCACGATGATGTAGGTCACGGAAAAGCATGCGGTGGCGAGGGCGCTGCGAATGCCGGTTGCCCGCGCGAAGGCGACGACGAACGCCAGCATGCACCATGCGGTCACATCGTCGACGGCGGCGCAGGTGATGGCGACGGCGCCGACGTTGGTCTTGTGGAGGTTCCGCTCCGTGAGGATGCGCGCCAGGACTGGGAAGGCGGTGATGCTCATCGCCGCCCCCATGAACAGGGCGACGGAGGTGAAGCGCATGGCGGGTGTCGAGTTAAACACCTGCTCGTAGAGGATCAGCGTCAGACCCGCGCCCAGGAGAAACGGCGCGATGATGCTGACGTGGGAGATAACGACGGCGGCGTGGCCGCGGTTGCGCAGGAGTTTCGGGTCGAGCTCGAGACCGACAAGGAAGAGAAAGAAGATGACGCCGACTTGCGAGAGGATGTTCAGAAGCGGGATGGTCGCGGGCGGGAAGACGTGGGCGGCAAGATTCGGCGCGAGTAGTCCGAACAGGCTCGGGCCGAGCATGATGCCCGCGAGCATTTCGCCAACCACCTGCGGCTGCTGCACGAGGCGGAAGAGCATCCCCATGATCCGGCTGAGGGCGAGGATCAAGGCAATCTGGATCAGGACCGTAAGCAGGACGTTAACGTGCATTGGCCTCGCCAGAGGGTGGGTCGGCGTGATTCAAGTTCGGCGCCTTGGCGACGTTTTCTCGGGGGCGTGAGGCGAAGGCGAGGAAGTCACCCGAAGGACCGTGGATGTCCAGCATCAGTTCTTCAGGCGTAGCGCCTTTAGGTCCGCGGGCGCCGGAGCATGCGACAGTCCACTTGTCGTTCTTCAGCTTCATCTGCATGGTGCCTTGGCGGGCGCTGGTCCAGCCGGTGGCGAGCGTGAGGCTTAGCGCCGGCCCCGGGTCGAAGTGAAGCGTGAAGAACCGGCCGGATTGATCGACGCGCAGCGTGCCGGTCTTGAGCGCTTCCGGAGGGGGTTTTTCCCAGCGAAGGGTCCAGGCGCCCGAAAGATCATCAGGAGCGCGCAGGCGTGCGCCGTGTTTGAGCACGAGCCACATGCCTCCGACGAGAAGCGCGGCGGTGAGGATGTAGACGGTGTAGGCGCGGCTCATTGTTGAAGACCCTCACCCCTGCCCTCTCCCGGGTACGGGGGAGGGGGAAGGTGGTACGTTAGCACACCACGGTTGCCTTTCAATGAAGAGGTTCGTCCCGCATCACCTGTCGCTGGCGATATAATGCTTCCGGAGATTCATGGGCTATCAACTGATCGACAAGCAAACGCTGTACAACGGGCAGAAGATCAAGCTGGAAGTGCATCATCTGGAGGATGATGAGTCCTTCAAGCGTGCCAAGCGCGAGGTCATCGTGCACCCGGGGGCGGTGGTGGTGTTGCCGTTTCTCGATCTGCCCAGTGAAACGATCCTGCTGATCAAGAATAAGCGTTACGCCATCAACCAGGTCCTGCTGGAACTGCCGGCCGGCACGCTGGAGAAGGGGGAGGATCCCATCAACTGCGCGGGCCGCGAACTGCTGGAAGAAACAGGCTATCTCGCCGGTCGGCTCAAACCGATGCTCAACTTCTATTCTTCTCCGGGGATCATGAGCGAGAAGATGTACGCGTTCTGCGCCTACGATCTGGAGCAATCAAATGCAACGCCGGAGGCGGGCGAGGAGATCGAGCTGCTCAGCGCGAGCCTGGACGACGCGATCCGGATGATTCGTGATGGACGAATTCACGACGGGAAAACCATTGCGACACTTTTGATGTATGAACGGTTCTTTCGCGAAGGTTAAAGTATCGTCGGAGCGGCATGGGCAGGATGCTCATGGGCTGGATGGGTGATGTGATGGCTTGGCAGGATCGGCCTTACTACCGCGATGCGAACGGAATGAGCAGCAACCCCCTCATGTGGTTGCTGACGGGGTCCGTCCACCTGTTCACGTTGGCAGGCATTCGCGTGCGGATGCACGCATCGCTGCTGGTGTGCATCGTGCTGGTGCTGCTGCTGGGCGTCGGGGGCTTCGGCGATACCGTCACGATGCGCGTGCAGTTCATTGCGACGCTGTTCTTCGTCATCCTGGCGCACGAGTTCGGACACTGCTTCGCCGCACGATCGGTGGGCGGGGAAGCGAATGAAATCCTGATGACGCCTCTGGGGGGGCTGGCGATGGCGATGGCGCCGCGGCGGGCTTGGCCGACATTGGTCACAGTGGCGGGCGGGCCGTTGGTAAATGTGCTGATCTGCCTCGTCTGCGGGCTGGGCCTCTACCTTATTCTTGGTGTGTTCCCGCTGGGGCCGTGGATGCTCGGCAGAATCTACGGTCACGTTACCAACCCCGGCTGGTTGCAGCTTTCCAGCTACCTGTTCTGGATCTATGGCATTAGCTGGTTTCTCCTGATCTTCAACTTGATCCCGGTCTTCCCGCTGGACGGCGGGCAGATCCTCCAGGCGAGCCTCTGGCGGCCCATGGGCTACTACAAGTCCATGCTGCTGACCATGAACATCGGTCTGGGCGGGTCTGTCCTGATGTTTGCCGTCGGATTGGGGACGTGGGGGTACATCGGCGGCGGGCTGCTGCTCATGCTGATTGCTGCCAGTTGCTTCATCAACTGTTTCCAGACGCGGGCCATGCTGCGCGCCGAAGGCCCCTGGGCGTTCTCGGATGAAGAGGAGGGCGGGGATTACAGCGCCGCCTACGAGCCCGTCACCCCCAAAAAGAGCGCTGTCGGCAATTGGCGAGCCAAGCGAGCTCGCGATCGGGCGATGAAACAGGCGCGCGAGGATCGGATGGAGCAGCAGAAGATTGATGCCATCCTGGCGAAGATTTCGGCACACGGGAAGGATTCGTTGAACTGGGTGGAGAAGCGGGCGCTGAAAAAGGCGACGGAGCGGAAGCGGCGGGGGACGTAGCCTTGATGAAGCAGTAGACCCTCGCCCCTGCCCTCTCGCGCGTACGGGAGAGGGAGTGAGAGCATCACACTACAAAGTTGCTTGGGATGCTCGTACCATGTTGGCGTGATGAAAGACGCCGCTTTTCAGCAGTGCATAAACCCGGATTGTGTGACGACGTATGCCGTGGATGAGGTGCGGGTGGCTTGCACGCGCTGCGGGAGCTTGCTCGACATCAAGTACGATTGGGATCGGCTGGCCAAGCCCAAGTCGATGCAATTCTTCGAAGGTCGCTGGGGCACGCGCGGCCTGGCTCATGAAGGTAGGCTCGATTTCTCCGGCGTCTGGCGATTTCGCGAGTTGATGCCGTTCTATCGGACCGATGACGATATCGTCACGATCGGCGAAGGCCGCACGATTCTCCAGACCGCCGATCTGCTCGCCAAGCAGATGAACAAGAAGCCCGGGACGCTTCAGCTTCAGTATGAGGGGATGAATCCGTCCGGCAGCTTCAAAGACAACGGAATGACCGCCGCGTTTTCGCATGCTCGGATGGTGGGGGCGAAGAAGGTGGCGTGTGCGTCGACGGGGAACACGAGCGCGTCGCTGGCAATGTTCGCGTCGCTCGCGGAAATGCAGGGGATTGTATTCATCGGGTCCGGGAAGATCGCATTCGGGAAGCTGTCGCAGGCACTGGATTACGGGGCGCTCACGCTTCAGATCAAGGGCGACTTTGACGACTGTCTGCGGAGCATTCGCCACATCGCGGTGGATGTGCCGGAGATGGGCATCTACCTGATGAACAGCGTGAACCCGTTTCGGCTGGAGGGGCAGAAGTCGATCATGTACCGCGTGCTGGAAGCGCGGGATTGGAGTCCGCCGGACTGGATCGTGGTCCCGGGAGGGAACCTGGGAAATTGCTCCGCGTTCGGCAAGGCATTCACTGAATTGAAGGAACTGGGGCTGATCAAGAAGATCCCGCGGCTGGCGGTGATCAATGCGTCCGGCGCCAACACACTCAACGTGCTGTTCAGCGAGCGGGGCGTGAAGTGGAATGGCGGGAAGTACGACAGCGGCACGGTGCAAAAGCACATGGCGGCGCTCGATGAGAGCAACTACAAACCGCACACGGTAGCGAGCGCGATCGAGATTTCCCGGCCCGTGAATCTACCCAAGGCGCTGCGGGCGCTGGAGGTGATGAACGGCGTCGTTCGCGAGGTGACGGATGAGGAGATCCTGGAGCATCGCGCTATGGTGGCGCGGTGGGGATTCGGTTGCGAACCCGCCAGTGCTGCAACCGTCGCCGGTCTCACGAAGCTGATGCAGGAAGGGGTAATCGGCGCGGATGAGCAGGTCGTCTGCATCATGACGGGTCACGAGTTGAAGGACCCGAACGCCACGGTGAAGTACCACACCGGCGTGGACATGAAGAGCGTCCAGGACATGGCCCCACGCGAGGATCCGCACGGGAAGCTGAGCAATCGTCCGGTGCCGGTGGATGATGATCTGGCATCGATCATTCGTGCGATGGGGGGTGATCCCGGGCTGTTGTCGAAAGCGCGGGCGACGCCGAAGAAGACGAATTTGCCGACGACGGAGTACTAGCTGGTGGCACGGGTTTGTAACCCGTGCGTTCCTGTCTGCACGGGTTACAAACCCGTGCCACAATAATGCCAACTTCAATTGCAATAACGGGCGCAGCGGGGCGAATGGGGGCTAGGCTGGTGGCGCTGGGGCATCAGGATGCTCAGTGCGAAGTGGTGGCGGCGATTGAGCGGGGGGATCATCCGCTAATCGGTAGGGATGCGGGAGAGATTGCCGGCGTAGGGGCGATCGGGGTGCAGCTTTCATCGGATCTGCGGGAGGGGGCTGCAGTGCTGATCGATTTCACGGCGCCTGCGTCGATGCGGCACTGGCTGAAGGTCTGCCGGGATCGGGGGATTGCGATGCTGGTTGGGACGACGGGATTGCAGCAATCTGATCACGCGGCGATCGATCAGGCGGCTGGGGACATCGCGGTGCTTCAGGCGCCGAACATGAGCCTGGGGGTGGCGGTGCTGAACAAGGTCGCGGCCGAGGTCGCTAAGCTGCTCGGGGATGATTATGACATTGAGATCGTCGAAGGGCACCACCGCTTTAAGAAGGATGCTCCGTCGGGAACCGCGATGGGCATCGCCGAGGCGATCCTCAAGAGCACGGGTAAAAGCAAGAGCGACCTGGTAATGGGGCGGCAGGGTGATGAGGCCCTGCGCAAGCGAGGCGAGATCGGGATGCACTCGTTGCGCATCGGGGATGAAGTGGGGAGGCACACGGCGTACTTCGCGGCGCTGGGAGAGCGGCTGGAGCTGACGCACGTCGCGACAAGCCGGGATACATTCGTCCACGGCGCGCTGCGCGCGGCGAAGTGGCTGATGGGGAGGAAGCCGGGGAGGTATTCGATCTCGGATGTGCTGGGGGTTTGAACTTGGGCGACCGCAATGTCGCGCGATGAAGAGCCCTCACCCTGCCCTCTCCCTGAGTACCGGGAGAGGGTGAAGAGCAAACACTTCTTCGTCACTGAATCAACCAGTGGCGGACCATCATCAGGGCCGCTGAGTAGGTGGCGAAAAAGACAATCGTTCCGGTGACAAAATGAAACGGGCTGTTGCGCCCGGACTTGGTCATGCCAACGTCCATGACATCCTCCGCACAAAATGGCGCTTTAACAATGACATTAAAAGCTCACGACGGAGGAACATCAGGTGCAAATAGTGTTCCGCTTCGTCCTATAACGGGGCGCTTTAGGGCGAAAAATCCATCGCTGCCGAAGATTTTGGTGCGGATTTGCGAACCAGGCTTCTGGAGCGCTAGCGCTTCGATTTCTGAAGCACATCGATCAGCTCCTGCGCGCTGTAAATCCCAGTGAGCTGGACGGGTTGCTCAAGCGACGGCGCATAAATCGCGGTAAGGGGGATAGCGGCGATCGGAGTGATTTGGCGGAGGGTGGACCAGCCGGGCGCGTCCTGGCGGGTCAGATCGGCGCGGAAGGTGACAACCTGATGTTCCTTGATCGCGCGAACCGTGCGCTTGTCATGAAATGTTGTTGCTTCCAGCGTGAGACAGTTGGCGCACCAGTCGGCGGTGAACTCGAGCATCACGGTCTTGCCCGCTTTGCGGGCTTCGTCGAATGCCGCGGCAGAGTAGGGCCTCCAGTCGATGGGAGGATTTGTTTGCCGGATGGTAAAGGCCATGGACGGCACGAGGAGGATGAGCGCCAGGACGCAAGCCACCGCGCGAGCAAGCAGTGTCCGGGAGAATTGGACGGTGCGAAGGACGAGGTAGAGCGATGCGATCGCGACGACGGCGAACAGAACCCACCAGAACGCTTTCTCGCCCAGGAACTGGTTGAGGAATCGGCGGGCGAAGAAGACGGCGGAGCCGATGAGAAGGAAGCCCATCATCTGCTTGACGAGCTCAGCCCAGGGGCCCGTGCGGGGGAAGTTTCTGGCGACTTCCGGGATCGCGCTCAGCACGAGGTAGGGGAAGGCCATGCCCAAGCCAACGACGGTCATCAGCGAGATGGCGACAAGGGCGGGCTGAGTCGCTGCCCAGATCAGCAGGCCGAGGAACATTCCGAAGGTGCATGGGGTGGAGAGGAGGGCGGTGAGCATGCCGAAGAGAAAGTTACCGACATAGGTGTCGTGGCGGGGCGTTACACTGTAAATGGCGGTGGGGAGGCCGACGGAGAAAAGGCCAAACTGGGCGAGGCCAAAAATCAGCAGGATCGCGATGATGATCAGCAGAAAGATCGGGTTGCTGTAAAGCTCTCCCCAGCTCAGCTTCTTGGACACGACGACGATCAATCCGAGGGTGATGAAGACGGCGACGATGCCCAGGCTGAAGACGCTGCCGAAGGCGAGGCTTCGGGCGCGATTGTGGCGGGAGACTTCGTAGAACCCCATGATCTTGAGCGGAACCACGGGGAGCACGCAGGGGACGACGTTGAAGATGATCCCGACGATGAAAGCGGCAAAGAAGGGGAAGGCGAGGGAGTCGCCGAGGTCTCGGCCCCAGATCGTGACACGCTGTGCGGGTTTGGGCGCGGCGGGCGTGAGGCTGGCGAAGATGCTGGGATCGAAATCTGCGAAAAGATCTGACTCACTCGGCTGGAGGGCGGAGCCGGGCGCGATGATTTGCGTGTCGATCGACCACGTGGGGGTTTGAGGCGGGAAGCAGGCACGGTCGTCGCACATTTGGTAGGTGAGAGTTCCGTCGATCTTGAGCGGGCCGGGTTGTGCTTCCTTTTTCACCTGAACAGGGATGTAGATGATCGCTTTGCCCTCGTAGACGCTGAGCTCACCTAAGGCGGGGTACTTCTTGATCTGAGGCGAGGGGTAGATCGGTGCGTAAGCCTCGATCGCCTGATTGGGATTGATGGTGACGTCGAGGGCGATGAACTGTTTGTCGAGCGGCGTATGGGATTGGGCGTGGAAGCCGGCGGGGATATCGATGGCTACCGCGACCACGGCTTGCTGGCTCGGAGGAAGGGACTGGTAATTGAGCGCGGCGGAGACGTCGGCGGTGGGCATCCGAAGCTGGGCACGCGCGGTGAGGGCGAAAAAGGAGAGGATGAGGAGGGCGAGGAGGAGGTACGGTCGGGCGAGTAATTTCATAGAGGGTTCCCGCGGTGAATCATGCGCACGTTGACGGGGTGAATCCAGCCCGTACGATTCGTGCAGCGTTCGAGCATCCACCTGGTGTTCGAATCAGAGCCCTCACACTTCCCTCTGCCGGAGTACCGGGAGAGGGGAAATGCGCCGCAGCCTCACCATGTGTCACAAGGGTGGGGGAAACACAAAGGACACCTTTGCGTCTGTCGAAACGAACTGAATATGGATTGCGTGCGGCGGTGGCGCTGGCTCGACAGGGGCCGGGGCAGTTCGTGCAGGCGAAGGATCTGGCGCAACAGGAAGATCTCCCGAACAAGTTTCTTGAGGCAATCCTCCTGGCGCTGCGGCGAGGCGGTTTTCTGGAGAGCAAGGTCGGCAGCGGCGGAGGGTATCGCTTGTCGCGTCCCGCGCGGCAGATCCAGGTGGGCGATCTCATCCGGCGCCTGGAGGGACGGTTCTCCCCCAGCAGCGGGGCATCCCCGACGGATATGAAACCGGGCGAAATCGCGGTGCATCTCCTTAATGAAAAGCTCACGGTGGCGACGGATGAAGTGCTGGGCCAGATGAACCTCGAGCAGTTGCTCGAAGAGGTCAGCCGGGCGGGCAACCTTCAGCAGTCGATGTATTACATCTGATGCGCCGGTGATGCTTGAAGTTGCATGAAGCGGGGAAAGCGAGGCTGGTGGTTTTCCGACAGGCGCCGGGGGCTTACAATCCCGCTCAGGTTTTAGGGAAGCGACTGGTGCATGGAAGTTCTGGCCCTGAGCGTTGAAACGGTTGAGCATCTCGTCGAGGCGGGCGGATACTTCGTTTTATTCGGGCTGTTGTTCGCGTGCGGGCTGGGATTGCCGCTGCCGGAGGATATTCCGCTGATCGTGGCGGGGGCGCTATGCGCCACCGGCAAGATGCATCTATGGATCGCGTGCACGGTCGCGTGGTGCGGGATCATCGGCGGCGACCTGGTGCTGTATCACCTGGGCAAGCGCTTCGGGATGAACATCACGCGCGTGCCGTTTGTGGGGAAACATCTGACCGAGGCTCGGATTAAGCGCGCGGAGGATCTATTCGAGAAGTACGGCGTGGCCGTCGTGGGTGTCGGACGCATGCTGGCGGGGATTCGAGGAGCGATGGTCGTGGCGGCGGGGGCGCTGCGGTTTAACTTCTGGAAGTTCGTCATCACCGATGGCATCGCGGCGATCTTAAGCGGCGGACTGTTCGTCGCGCTGGGTTACTGGCTGGGAACAAACCTGAACGAGCAGAACATCAAGCGGTTCAAGCACTGGTTCATCCTGGGAGCGATCGTGCTGGCGGTGGGGGTGGCGATCTGGATCTGGTGGCAGCGCAGGCACAAGGAAGAAGTCGTCGAGACCGAGGCGAAGGTTGTTGAGAAGGTGAGCGCGGCGCAGCAGAAGGTCGTGGAAAAAGTGGGAGAGGCGGCGGAAAAGGTTGTGGAGAAGGTAAAGCAGTCGACATCGACGCCACCACCACCGGAGCAGTCGCCGCAGCAAAGGGTGGATCATTAGGTTCGCGGGGACCCACGGCTGAGCGTTGGGCTTTCAGGGAGCCGCGCGCTACAATTCAACGTGCTGGAAAAGCCGGGGGAAGGGCGTAGACTGCCGCAAATTTTACCTTCGAAAGCGTTGCCTGATGCCAAAGCGGACAGACATTCGGACGATTCTCATCATCGGTTCCGGCCCTATCGTGATCGGGCAGGGGTGTGAGTTTGACTATTCCGGCGTGCAGGCTTGCCGCGCGCTGAGGGAGGAAGGGTATCGGGTCGTCCTGATCAACAGCAACCCGGCGACGATCATGACCGATCCGGAGTTCGCGGACGCGACGTACGTGGAGCCGATTACGCCGGAAGCGGTGGAAAAGATCCTGGCGCGGGAGAAGCGCAACGGGACGCCGGTTGATGCGGTGCTGCCGACGCTGGGCGGGCAGACGGGTTTGAACACCGCGATGGCGTGCTTCGATCAAGGGATCTTCGAAAAGTACGGCGTGAAGATGATCGGGGCGAATCGGGAGGCGATTTTTAAGGGTGAGGATCGGCAGGCGTTCAAAGATTTGATGATCTCGATCGGGCTGAAGGTGCCGCTTTCCGGCGTCGTTCACAATATGGAAGAGGCGCACGAGGTGCTTGAGAAGGTGGGGCTGCCGGCGATCATCCGGCCCGCGTTCACGCTCGGCGGTACGGGCGGCGGGATCGCCTACAACCTCGAAGAGTTCGAGGAAATCGTGCAGCGCGGGATTGATGCGTCCCCCGTGAATGAGGTGCTCATCGAGCAATCCGTGATCGGCTGGAAAGAATATGAGCTCGAGGTGATGCGCGACCGGGCGGATAATGTCGTGATCATCTGCTCGATCGAGAACATCGATGCGATGGGCGTCCATACCGGCGATTCCATTACGGTCGCTCCCATTCAGACGCTGACCGACAAGGAGTATCAGCGCATGCGCGATGCGGCGATTGCCGTCATTCGCGCGGTCGGCGTGGAGACGGGCGGGTCAAATATCCAGTTCGGCGTCAATCCCGCCAACGGCGATATGGTCGTCATCGAGATGAATCCGCGCGTGTCGCGCAGTTCCGCCCTGGCTTCGAAGGCGACAGGATTTCCCATCGCGAAAATCGCTGCGAAGCTGGCGGTGGGGTACACGCTGGATGAGTTGCCGAACGATATCACGAAGAAGACGGTGGCGTGCTTTGAGCCGACGATCGACTATTGCGTGATCAAAATTCCGCGGTGGACGTTTGAGAAGTTCCCGGACGCGGATGAGACGCTGACGACGCAGATGAAGAGCGTGGGCGAGGCGATGGCAATCGGGCGGACCTTCAAGGAAGCGCTTCAGAAGGGCATTCGCTCGATGGAGGTCAAGCGCTTCGGGTTCGGGCTCGACAAATACGACAAATGGTTGAACGGGACGAAGACAGGCGGCTTTACCGTTGAGGCGGCGGTGCGCAGCGGGAAGCTGCCGACGACGGCGCGGGCGGATGTGATGGCGGGCACACCGAACCCACAGCTCAGTGATCCATCGGAGAAGACGACGCAGGGGGAGTCGCTGGATCAGGAGTGGCCGATCCCGGCGGAGAAGTTGCAGCGCAAGTTGGCGGTGCCGTCGCAGGGGCGGTTCTATTACGTTCGCTATGCGCTGAAGATGGGGTGGACGGTGGAGCAGATCCACGAGCTGACGAACATCGATCCCTGGTTTTTGACCGAGATGAAGCAGCTCGCGGATTTTGAAGCGGAGTTGATTGCATCGCGGAAGATGCTGAGCGCTGTGGGAAAAGCGGATCCTGAAGACCGGGCGACACAGGTGCCGCCCCTACAGGAGGTGCTGCGCAAGGCGAAGCAGTGGGGGTACAGCGATGTGCAGATAGCGGCAGCGTGGGGTGGATCGATGACGCCGAATGATGTGCGGAAGGTGCGCAGGAAGCTGGCGATTGAGCCGGTGTACAAGCTGGTCGATACCTGCGCGGCGGAGTTTGAGGCGGCGACGCCTTATTACTATTCGTCGTATGAGACGCCATATGTCGTGGATGGAAAACCGGCGCTGGAGGACGAGATTCGTCTGACCGATCGCCCGAAGGTGGTCATCATCGGCGGGGGGCCGAATCGGATCGGGCAGGGGATTGAGTTTGATTACTGCTGCGTGCAGGCGGCGTTTGCGTGCCGGGAGTTGGGGCTGGAATCGGTGATGATCAACTCGAACCCGGAGACGGTTTCGACCGATTACGACACCAGCGATCTGCTGTTCTTTGAGCCGCTGACGCATGAGGACATTTTGAACATCTGCGAGCGGTTGAATGGCCGGCCCTTCAGTGAGGCGGGGGGGCTCGTGAAGGGGGTCATCGTGCAGTTCGGTGGGCAGACTCCTCTGAATCTGGCGAAGGGATTGGAGCAGGCGGGGGTGCCGATTCTGGGGACGACGGTGGAGTCAATCGATGCGGCGGGGGATCGCGAGCAGTTTCGGACGATGCTTCAGAAGCTGGGGCTGAAGCAGCCGGCAAATGGTATTGCCAGAAACGTTGATGAAGCCCGAAAGGTGGCGCGGGAGATTGGATATCCCGTGCTCGTGCGACCGAGCTTCGTGCTGGGTGGGCGGGCGATGGAGATCGTGTCGGATGAGGATCAGCTGAACTACTACATGGCAAACGCGGTGGAGGCTTCGACCGTTGCCGATGCGCCGATTCTCGTCGACAGGTTCCTCGATGCGGCAATCGAGGTGGACGTGGATTGCCTGGCGGATTTTGAATCGCACGACGGTACGGGATTCGGGGTTCAGGGTTCAGGCAATGGTAAGGCTTCCGCGGGCGCGGCAATTGTCATCGGCGTGATGGAGCACATCGAAGAAGCCGGGATCCACTCGGGCGACAGTGCCTGCTCGCTGCCGCCTTATTCGCTCTCCAGCGAGATGGTCGACAGGCTCAAGGCGCAGACGCGTGCGATGGCCAAGGCGCTGCGCGTTCGCGGGCTGATGAACGTGCAGTATGCGATCAAAGACGGGGAGATCTATGTCATCGAAGTGAACCCGCGAGCGTCGCGCACGGTGCCGTTCGTCTCGAAGGCAACAGGGGTTCCCTGGGCAAAAGTCGCGGCGAAGGTGATGACAGGGAAGACGCTGGCGGAGTTGGGTGTTACTGAACTGCCGGATCCGAAGCACACATCGGTAAAGGAAGTGGTATTCCCCTTCAGCAAATTTCCCGGCGTCGACGTGATCCTCGGGCCGGAGATGCGGTCAACCGGCGAGGTGATGGGGATCGACGTAAACTTTGAGTTGGCGTTCGCCAAGAGCCAGGCAGCAGTGGGTGCGCCGCCGCCCACGAAAGGCACCGCGTTCATCAGCGTGCGCGATGCGGATAAAGAAACGATCGTTCCGGTGGCGAAGTCGCTGGCGGAGCTGGGATTCGAGCTGATCGCGACGCCGGGCACGCATGCGGTTCTCTCCAGGCATGATATTCCGGTGAAGCGGATCGCGAAGCTGATCGAGGGGCGGCGCCCCAACATTCAGGACTATTTGAAGAACGGCAAATTGCAGCTCATCATCAACACGCCAACCCGCAAGGGCCCAACGACGGATGAGGGGAAGATCCGGGCGCTGTCGGTGATGTACAAGGTGCCGATCGTTACGACGATCACCGGCGCGCAGGCGGTCACGCGGGCCATTGCGGAGGTGAAGAAGAAGCGCTGGGATGTCCGGCCGTTGCAGGAATACGTGCGGGCTTGATTGGTCTCCACGTTTACTTCAGCTTCGCGGCGAGGTCGGGAGAGACGAAGATGAATCGTCCGATTCCGCCTGGTTTCGTCCATGACTTGATTGGCTGCCCCAGCGCCGGGGGCGGCTGCTTGTTCAGGCCCCAGATGATGACGCCGCCGGATTTTGCGAATTCGCTCACGACGTTCTGAGTTCCAAACACTGGCGAGAAGGAGTAGATGCGGAGGTCGTAACGCGGGCGCTGCCGCTGGAACGGGCTGCCGAGGATATAGAAGCGGCGCGTGTTGGAACGGTCGAGCACCAGGTTTTCTTCTGAAAAGGCGCGGGGCAGCGTCGTGGCCGAGGAATTCAGCTGCGCAAGACCGCGTTCCAACTTTCGCTTCGCCGCGTCCAGCGACATCAGCTCGCTCCAGATGCGATCGGCAGATTCGGCAGTCGGCAGCACCATGCGCATGTCCGCTTGTGAGTAGACGGCGGTGCCGGCGGGGATGTGCTGCTCGATCCATGCGATCTCGTCGCTCGGCATATACCGCGCGCGCCAGAACCCGATGAGTCGAACCGTCTGATAAATGGGAAGGACCAGGATGCCCAGCGCCACCGCGGCTGCCCATTTCCTGTTGAAGCGGAACATCGGCCCGAGTGCTAGCGCGGACACGACGATGAGCGCGATCATCATCGCGCCTTGATATCGCGGTTCGGCCTGCGCGCCGGCGAAAGCTGAGACGAGCAGGAGCAGGGCGAAGAAGATTGGCGCTGCAAATTTATAGCAGCGCTGCACGAGCAGCATGAGGAAGCCTGCAATAATCAGGATCACCAGCGGCCCGAACGCCAGCTTCCACATGAGCGAGCGCAGGGTATCCAGCCGTGTCAGGTCGGTTCGGTTGCCGACCACGCGGTACGACATGATCATGCGCACGTTCCCAATGAAACCGGTGGTCAGCCAGGGCGCGAGGATGAGCGTGGTGATCAGCGCGGCGACGGTGACAATGAACAGGCGGTGGATCAGTTGAGCCCTGCCGTCGCGATTGTAGAACTCCCACCACAACAGCGGAAAAAGCGAAAGCATGTCGATGCGCGAGCTGACAGCCATGCCGAAAAGAACGCCGGCAATCATCGGCCTGTAGCGGCTGGCGCCGTTCGCAGCGTAAGCGATGGCGATGATTGAGAAGGCCCAAGCGTCGGCGTACGGTCGCGTCGTGGCGACGTAGTCCACGAACAGCGGACTGAGCGCGACCGCGCCGCCGAGCAGGAGCGCGCCGGGCCAACCCGCGCGCAGAAGGCCGAGACGGAACGCGAAGTAGCAACCAACGAGCGACACGATCAACTGCTCGATGAGCAGAAACCGGTGCAGCGGGGTCATGTCGCTGTAAATGTCGAACAGCGCGTGGTTGATCGCGAGGTACGGCCGAAGTGCGAACGGGGCAGATCGTTCAGTGGTAAAGTAATCCTTTGCTGACTTAGCGGCAGCGTATGTCCAGGTGGTCCACGTCATGGGACCGGCGCCCGAAGCTTTGTATCCTGGCTGGATCCCCTCCAGCAGCACGAGCCCGCCGAACATGTAGCCATTCTCGTCGACGTCGCGGCACTCACTGTGCTGCGGGAAGTTCGCCAAACGTACGACCAACGCCGAAGCCAGTAGTGCCAGCAGCAGAACGAGAGTCTTGACGCTTAACGTCTGAGCGGACTCCCAAAGATTGCCATCGAGCGATTCTTGAGACATGGGTGCCCATTCCGGCGCAGGCGTATCAAGTTGCAAAGGCGTCGGAACGCTGTACAACACAAACCATCGCCGGCTGCATCGTAACACGCGGATGCCGCCTGTGTCTTTGTGCTCTGCTAATCCAGGTTGCGATATGCAAACAACCAACTTGGTTTCGCTTCAGCACACGCTGTACAACTCTCGGAACCCCACCCGCCGCTGGCTGCACACCACGCGCCGAGACCGCGTGATCGATGCCATAAAGAACGCGCCAGTCCCTTCGACTCACCGAGCCATGGAAGTTGGCCCCGGCTCAGGCGTCTACCTCCCAACGCTCTGCCAGCGGTTTGCTCAGGTGGTTGCGTTGGATGTGGAGCCGAGCCACATTGAGGATTGCCGCACGATCGCCAGCCAGTACCCGAACCTGACGCTCCAGCTTGGCGACTTGTGCAAGATTGAGTGGGAAAATAAACATGATCTGGTGCTGTGCTCAGAGGTGTTGGAACACGTGCCGGATCCGGCGCGGTTCATGAAGGGTTTGTCGAAAGCGCTGAATAAAAACGGAATGCTGGTGCTCTCCACGCCGCAGCCGAAGAGCTTCATGGAATTGACGGCATCGATCGCGCTCTCCAAGCCGGTGATTGGGCTGACGCGAATGATCTATCGCGAGCCGGTGCTTCCGACGGGCCACATCAGCGTCACAGCGAGCAGCACGGTGCTTCGGCTGATGAAAGAGAATGGCCTTGAGATTATCAGTTCCACGTACTTTGGGTTGTATCTGCCAGCCATCGCGGAATTCGGCGGCGGGCTGGGCGTCTCGGTTCTGTCGGCAGGGCAGCGGCTTCTGCAACGGATCGGGCCACGCGGCCTGCTCTGGACGCAACTGCACGTAGCCCGCAAGCGCGGCTGAGGCAAGAGTCCCCGCAATATGGCCGGTACCGACAGAACGTGCTTTAAGGATCTCCACCTCAATAGCAGCGGCGACTGGTTTGTCGGGTAACATTTGGTGAAGCTCGGGATTGTGCAGGGACTAAAGGGTGTCTGTGCGCCGGCAAGCCTGCAAGCGTCTGCGGGAGGCAATCGAATGCGTATCTCGGTGGTCGTTCCACTGTTAAATGAGGAGGGGAATTTGCGCGAGCTGCACGGCCGGCTCGTGCAGACGCTGGACGCTCTACAGGCGGAGCGGCAAATCATCTTTGTGGACGACGGAAGCACCGATCGCTCCGGTGCGGTCATCGAGGAGATTGCCGCAAGTGATTCCACCGTCACCGGGTTGAGATTCTCCCGTAACTTTGGCCATGAGGCCGCCAGTACCGCCGGCGTCGACTACGCCACCGGCGACGCCGTCGTCCTGATGGATGGGGATCTTCAGGATCCTCCGGAAGTTATTACGGAGATGGTCCGGAAGTGGCGGGAGGGGCACGACATCGTGCTTGCAGTCCGGCGAAAGCGCCAGGGCGAATCGCGTTTTAAAAAGTTCACCTCATGGATGTTCTACCGCATCCTGAACGTGCTGGCGGAAGTGGAAATCCCCGCGGACGCCGGCGATTTCCGGCTTATTGATGCGAAAGTGGTGCAGGCGCTGAGACGAATGCGCGAGCAGGACCGCTTCTTTCGCGGGATGGTGGCTTGGACCGGGTTCAGGACGGTTGAGGTGCTTTACGACCGTCCCGCGCGGCGTTCAGGAGAGACCAAATATCGCCCGCTGAAGCTGCTGCTGCTGTCCGTCGATGCCGCCGTGGGCTTTTCGATCAAGCCACTGCGCATCGCGACAGCAACGGGTTTTTTGGTGACGCTGGTCAGCCTTGAAGAGGCTGCCCGTATTTTCTTATACAAGCTGATCTGGGGAATCGATTTGCCCGGCTACGCATTGCTTGCAGTGGGCCTGTTCTTTCTCGGCGGCGTGCACATGCTGCTGCTGGGAGTCATCGGTGAATACATCGCGCGAATCTACCGTCAGTCGCAGAATCGCCCGCTGTACATCGTGCGCGAGGTCGTGCAGCAGCAAAAGTCGCTTAGTTGCCCGACTGGCTTCAGCAGTTGATCTACTTCAACACATCCAGAAGCTGCGCCAGTTCACTGCGCTGGGGGTCGTCCGGGTTGTTCTTCAGGTACTTGTCCAGCCAGATCGAAGCCGGCTGCGATAACCCGCAACGTGCAAGCACCAGCGCCAGATCGCGCTGAAGCTGATCGCGGTTGGGCCAGAGGAGCATTTCCATCTCGAGCACCGCGGCCACGTCGGCGAAGTGACCGGCGTTGCCGAAGGTATGCAGCAGATTCTGGAGCATGCGTGTCAGCCAGTGGCGGTTGCTCACCGGCGAGAGCAGCTCGTCGCTCCATTCAACCTCGGGCCCGAGCATTTCCATCATGCGCTCGTGCGCTTCATCGGCGGTGAGGATGGTTCCACCGGCAAAGGGATCTACGAGCATGGTTGCCCCATCGGTCTCGACGCCGACGAGGAAGTGTCCGGGTAGCCCGACGCCCCACGCGCGAAGGCCCAGCCGTTCCGCTATCACCTTGTAAATCAGGCTCAGCGTGATCGGCAGGCCGCGCTTCGTGCGCAGGACCTCGGGCAGATAGCTGTTGGCGGTGTTGTAGTAATCCTCCGCGTTGCCGAGGAACCGCTCTTCTTCAAAGAGAAATTCGTGTAGATGGGCGAGCAGCGCCTGCTGCTGTGAGCCTCGCACCCGGGAGCGAATGGTGTCGGCATAACGTTGAAGCGTTGTGTCAACGTCCTCCGGCTTCACGTTCTCAAGCTGATGCATGGCAATCGCAACAGCGCCCTGGACGAGCGCATCAGGCGATTCGATCGCACTGCCGACGCGGGACAGCAGGTTAAAAGCTTCAGGTGTGCAGCACAGCGGGAGTGAGTTATCCATGACTGTCTCCGACTACTCTGGCTTGTCAATAAAACTATCGGACAACTGCACCCTTCCTCTCCGCACATTCTGTGCCACCTGCAATGACCCCCTGTTTTGGGGCGGTCTCCTACGTCGTCTAGGCGGTTTAATCCCCGTCGGGCTAGAAGAGCGAACAAACTGGCATACCCATCGGACCGTGCCCTGATTGGTAGACCTACAGATTCTGTTACGTTAGACTTCGCTTGTACTTACTGAAGGGCCAGCCGATGGAACTTCTGCTTTCAATCACGGTCTTCTCGGCGTTCGGGGCGATCTTCGTCCTGGCGAACCTGGCGCTGGGGATGGTCGCCCGCCCAAAGGTGCCAAACCCGGAAAAGTCAGCCGTCTACGAGTGCGGCGAGCCCAGCATCGGCACCTCATGGGTCCAGTTCGACCTCCGCTTCTATATCGTCGCCCTGGTCTACCTAATCTTCGATGTGGAGGTCGCACTCTTCTATCCGTGGGCGGTGGCGTACGGGAACGCGGCGGAACTGGCGCGCTCCATCGGTATGTCTGTTTCTGAGTTGCGCGGTGTCGCCATCGTCGACATGCTTTTCTTCTTCGGCGTGCTGATCGTAGGGTTCGCGTACCTGTGGCGGTTCGGATATCTCGACTGGGTTCGCTCGGCGGCCACCACGAGCATTAAGTTCGATTACACGCCAGGCGTTGATTTGCGAAGTCAGTCGCGGGCGGGGGTATAAGCAAGCGCATGTCTGAGCTCATGCTCCAGCGGCGGGTCTGTCCAGACGTCGTCGGCTGAACAT
This sequence comes from Tepidisphaeraceae bacterium, assembly GCA_036387255.1. Lineage (GTDB taxonomy): Bacteria > Planctomycetota > Phycisphaerae > Tepidisphaerales > Tepidisphaeraceae > DASVUC01. The sequence goes on from DASVUC010000025.1 coordinate 34,736, forward strand.
TGCAGCGGCGGCGAGTGCAGCGGCGGGAAACACGCAGGGCTCAGGCGTGTTGGCGACGATGGAGAAATCATCGATCGCCATCCCGTGATCGTTCCCGAGATGGTTAATGTCGATCCACCGGACGAAGAGGTCTGTATCGGGGAGCCACTGGAAGCCGCGGATGGTGCTGCTGAGCAGGACACGGTTGGCGGGGGCGTTGCCGTCGTAAGAGACGGCGTTGGAACTTCCGAAGATGGGGCTGACGAAATCCAAGGCATTAACATCGACAGCGCCCTTGAAGGCCTCACCAAAGATTCCCGTTGCGGAGAGGCTGAACTGAAAGTCGATGGTCTGGGCGACAGAGATCGCCGGCGCGGTGGCGCCACCGTCGCGCCATTGCTCACCGGAATAGGTGAAGGTGATCTGGTTGAGCGTTCGGCCGGTGTCATTGTGGAAGCGGGTGCCCCAGTAAACATCACCGACGGTCGTGGATCCGATCGACCCGAGGGCGCGATCGGTATCGTTGGCGGCGCCGAAGCTGTAGATCGAACCGCCGCTGGTGTTGCCGTGCGTGATGCGGAAGCGGTGAAAGCCGCCCTCCGTGGGGACTTCGATGGTGGTGATTGCCATCCAGTGCGGGAGCGTCAGATCATCGACCCAGGGGTCCGGCAGCGCGGTGTTCTCGGGCGCGTTGGGCAGCGAATCAAACGTCTCGATGAAGAGCTGGCCTGGCGTCTTATAGGAGTAAGGTTCGGCCGACGCGACGGCGGTCACCCCTAAAATTACGAGGCTCGCCAGCCTCGCTCGGAGGTGGATCTGGTTGAGTGGGGCGAGAAGTGACACGTCGAAAGCACCATCGGCAACAATGGAAGGTCGCCATCAAAGATCTGCGGATGGCGCTTCGGCAGGATGTGGAGGGCACCACGCGCAGTCTCCGCGCGAGAGGAGCGTGCCGCGGTTGGCGCGCAGGGCGCAGCGAATTGCTTTAACTCCATCTGGTTTTATAGATTGAGACTCAGCAAGAGGGGCTGTTCACGGCAGATCCACTTCTTCTCAGGGCGATGGAGCAAACAATGGTTCAGCAGCGCGCGCGGTGCAGGCGGGGTGCGACTATAGAAGCTGTGGAAGCTCGGTTGATGCTGGCGTTCACGCTCGAGGCGCCGAGTTCCTTTGAAACGGCAAGCTCGCCATACAACTTGGCACTGTCGGATTTTAATGGGGACGCCATTCCCGATGCCGCGGTCAGTGCCGCCAGCGGCAAGATCAGCGTCTTGCTCGGCGATGGAAGCGGTTCGTTCGTGAAGCGGGCGGACCTGACGTTGGGAAAGCTTGCTTATGGCGTGATGGCGGCAGATTTCAACGGCGACTCGAACGTAGATCTCGTGGCCAGCGACGCCGCGTCGGCAAAGATCGGCTTCTTCGCGGGCAACGGCGCGGGAGGATTTTCCGCTGTCGTCAGCAGCGCTTTCGGCAGCGCCGCGGCGTCGGATGCGACGCCACAGGCGTTCCTGGCCGTTGCCGATCTAAATGGCGATCAGAAACAAGACGTCCTTGTGATGAACGATGTGGATCACGAGATCGACGTGATGCTGAACGACGGCAACGGAAACTTCACCAAGTCCGGCAACATCAGCTTGAGCGGGAAAGACGCTGGACCGATCGTGAGCGGCGACTTCAACCGCGACGGCAAGGCCGACGTGGCGTACGCACGCGCTACCGATGAGGGGATCTTCATCCAACTGGGTGATGGCGCCGGTGGCTTCGGTAGCGCGACCACGCTGGCCGTTTCCGGTCAGGTGGATGGGCTGACGGTCGCAGACCTCGACGCCGACGCAAAACTCGATCTTGCCGCCACCCACAGCGATCGCACGACCGCCGCGGACAAGCTTGGCATTCTTCTCGGAAAAGGCGACGGAACGTTCAAGCCGGTGATCGACTATTCCGCAGGGAACGACCCGTTTGCCGTGACGGCGGCGGATTTCAACGGCGACCATCGGCCGGAGCTCGTCGTGACGACACTGGCGCAGCAGGTCCTGGTCTTCCAGAACAAGGGCGACGGCACCTTCGCAAAGCCGAGCGTTAGGGACAAGGCGTTCAGCAGCATGGGCTCGACGCAAGCGGTGGCGGTGGGTGATTTCGACCTCGATGGCAAGCAGGACGTCGCGCTGGCGGCATCGAGTGACGCCACCAAATCCGGCGGCGCGGTCGTTGCGCTGCTCAGCCCGGCGCCGCCCTTTGCGAAGCTGACGAGCAGCGGAACACTCATCGGCAACGGCACCAACCGCAAAGACGTCGTCTCGCTCACGATAAGCGGCGCGCGCAACTTGATCGTGAAGACCCTTTATGGCGAGCAGAGTTTCCGCGCGGTGAAAGTGAAGCGAATTCAGGTCACGCTTAAAGCAGGCAGCGATAAGCTGGTGATTGGCGTCGGGGTGGCCGCGAGAGCGACGATCAGCGGCGACAGCGGACGCGATACCCTTATGGGTGGTGACGATGCAGAGGTAATTCGCGGAGGCGCGGGTGCCGACGTTATCTTCGGCGGTGGGGGCGACGACTGGCTTAGCGGGGATGGCGGGAACGACAAGATCGACGGCGGCGCGGGAGCCGATCATCTCTTCGGCGGCAGCGGGAAAGATTCGTTCGCGGCCCGCGACGGCTTCAGCGACATCCTCGCCGGCGACAGCGGCGATGATTCGGCGCAGCTCGACAAGAAGCTCGACCGGCGCTCATTCCTCGAGCACCTGCTGAAATAAGGGTGACCCTCAAGCGGCGCGGCGCCGGCGGCGCTGGGTCGTCGCGCACAATCCCATGAAGCCCGCGCCTGCAAGCGCCGGCTCAGGGATCACGATAAAGCCGTTGATCACGTTCACGTCGACCAGCGCAAAGTCCGTGTCGCCGTTAAGCGTGCCTTTCAATTTCAAGTCATACTTGCCCGCCGAGAACCCGCGCGTGTCGATCGTGAGGGTAGCAAGCAAGCCTTGAGCGGGCACGGTGCCGCTGCTGGTCGTCGTGCTGCGAATCGCAAGCTGCGGAAATGACCCGGGATCAAGTGCGCCGGTGTTTTTCGTCGAGAAAATGGTGCCGGTGATAATGTCGCAGCCCGTGATGTCCGGCCCATTGATCACGCCCATCAACTCTGGCCCGCCGTCGGCAACCTGTGCATTGAAGTTAAGCGCCTCGACCGGGTCGTTGCCGGTGACAAAGATCTGGACAAGCTGCCCAGGCAGGTTCGGGGCAAGGGCGTGGGTGCCGACGTCGATGTTCAGAGCCGCCGATGCGACGGTCGGAACTGTGATGCAACTGACCAAGCAAGCAAAAGGCGTCCTGAACATGTGCATGTTCCCCTACGTGAAAGTCTATCTGTGAATCGGCATTTGGCCTCTCCTTTCACCAGCGATAAGCTTCTAATCACGGTATGGGTCCATCCGGCACTCGTCTGATCATCTCAGATACGGGTTTGCTCGATTTGCTCAAATCAAGAACGACCGCAGTCCAACTCTCAGGGTCTCCGTCAATCGTTCGTTTGACCTTCAGCTTTAAGACGTACTCGTGCTGCGCTTCAACGATGAACTGAATCACTTCATTCTCAGCAGAACCGTTATAAGTGGATGTAACAAGACTGCTGCCGCCGAAAGCATCGAACCGCTCTTCCTGCTGAAAATAAGGACTGTAACCGACGGTGATCAGGGAGGGTCCTGCCCGCAGTTGTACCAGTCGCTTGTCCTCAAAGGACCGCACGGTTCGCTGTCCACCGCCAAGCGTCGCGGGAACACCGTGAACAGGCTTGCCATCAATGGCGACTAGACGCGCTTCTGGTGATACATGCAAGAGAGCTGTTTCGGAACTCGGCAGCGTGCCTTCATAAGCCTTACCTCTATACTCGTGGGCACATCCAGTCATCAAGGTAGCGGCAATGAGAAGCGAGCAAACATTCCAGCGCAGCTGCATCATGATCGTGCCTCACTGTATGCTACTGTGACGGCTGGGTCGTTGAAGCGCCTTGAAACATTTCTTTCACGCTTTCTTCGCCTTCGTTACGCAAGCCACCGGCTATCCGGCCTCCTGTGATGAAGGCATTTGCGATCCACAATTTTGGTCCATCCTCGCCCAACGCTTTAGTGGCGTGCATAAGGCGACCGTCGGGGTCGGAGAGCAGCATCCCCGAGAAAAATCCGCCGATCTGGCTGCCGAAGTTAATTCCGGCCTTCTTCAGCCAGTGGACGTTCGGGTCGTTCTGAATCTTCGCTAACGTTCCACCGAATTTGTCTGCCGCGGTATAGAGCAGACTGTAATATCGGCGATATCCCTCTGACATGTTTTTCTCACCGAACGGCAGGTTGGGGAGTGTGAGGATCTGCAACAAAGCCGACGGGAAGTGTCCGAGATAGCTGTGCTCACTTGACGGGCCTTCTAGGCCGTTTTCCCAGGCGACCGTCGTGTTTGACAGCGGATTATTTGGTCGATTTGGCATCGTGAAGAAAGCAGTGGTACGCCGAGTGGTGCCTTCCATCGAAGAATCTTGATTGACCTGCGTCATCAGCACCCCCTTAAGCTGGAGTGTCAGCGACGTCCCGAATTTGTCCACTCTGGCAGCCGAATACTTCGTCGGCAAGTTTAGAACCAGCGAGGTTCGATACTCTTGATCGTCATTATATTTGAAATTTAGAGCCGCACCTCCCACGAAGTCATCGTCCAAGGGAACTTCGAAAGACGGCGCAAGGACGTTGCGCCACATCTTCAAGTGACTGAGGAAGGAGGCATCGGCAAAAACTTCTTTCTGGTCTGCGGTCGGCCCATTCCCCAGGGCGAGGGAAGTAAGATCTTGTAGTGCCACCTTCCACAGTTCCGCGTTCATGATCAGGAGTTGCGCCTGTTTGCCTCTTGCGCCGCCGAGGATGGTCCAAGAGTCCTTCCAAGGCTTCGCAGGATTCAGTTCATCAAGCCCCTCGCCCTGCTTGAAGAGGAAGGTACGATTGAAATCATCAGGAGAGTTCTCCTCCAGAGCGCGAACGATCAAAGACTGCAACTTGAGGACCGCATCTGTGTACTGGGCGCCGGGTTGAGTCGTCGCCGATGAACCTGCGACGCTCTTCGCCGACGGACTTGCCCCTGTGTAATCATAAAGAACTTCCGTCGGCGGCTCCGGATGCATCCAGATGTCGTATAAGCCTGTGGCGTACTTCCAGGCCACCTTGGCATCCCGCATTAAGGCCTTGAAATTCCAGTTCCATGATGTGCCGCCATAGAAGTCGCCGCCGTTGCCAAGAACAAGGTTAGCTTGGGGACGAGGGACCTCGGGCAGGAATTCGTTAAAGCCGTAAACCTTCTTATTCCCATGCCAGCCAATTTGCTCGCCGCGGAAGATGTTCGCGCTGGCTCCCACAGATACTGTGTTTGCGTCAGGGTTGTAGCCGAGTTTCGCTGTGGGCTGCACTCCGAAACCGCGGTGATCTGGATTACCGATGATTGGGGATGACAGTGCTACGCCGTACTGGGCAGAGCCATGAGGACCAACACTGATGGAGGGAGATGCACCGAATGCGTTGGGACCTCCTCCCCAAGATCCAAGTGAAAAGCTAAGGTTGGCGCCCATCCCGGAGGTGTAGCTGAACTGGTAGCCGAAGCCGTTGACGCCAATGCCCCAGTTCGGCCCGTATCCGACACTGTTTCCGTTGGGCCCTTCGACGATCATCATGTTGGATCCCGCTGAGATCGGACCACCTGCGATAGGAATGGAGGTGCTGAATCCAAATGTTTCTGTGCCATCATCGGCACTACCAAAACTGATGCTGCCAAAGCCGAAGGGAATGGTCTGCCTTTCCGCGCCGAATCGCCTGCCTAACCATCCTCCAAAATCAGCGAGCGTGTCGCGAACCGCGCCATTGTGCTCAGCGATCGCGCCCACCGCTGCCGGCGCGAACATGGCAGTCGCGAACATCAACGGGATCCACCAGAACTCTCCCGTCGGATCCGTCGCGTTGATTGTGTTGTTGCCGACGTAGCTGTAGAGGTTATTGAAGCCGCCTTTGAAGCCGATCGGATCTTGATTGATGAAGCGCCCGACAGCGGGGTCGTAGTAGCGGGCGTTCATGTACGTGAGGTCTGTCTCGACGTCGTGCTCCTGGCCCGTGTACATGAAGCGCTCGGTGGCCTGGCCTGGGAACCAGTTCACGATCAGGCCCGTGGGGTTGCTGCTGTAATGCGGCTGGTTGTAAACCTGGAAGGTGATGGTGTTCTGGCCGGCGACCAACCCGTTGGCGGCGGTCAGTGTGACTTCGGTCCAACCGCCGTAGGCGCCCACGGTCTTACCGGTGGGGTTGCCGTTGACGAGGATATTGGTGACGTTGTCGTCTGAAGCTGCCTGGAACATCAACTTCAATTGGGAGGCTGGCACGTCCGAAGGAAGCGTCACGGTGGTGGTGAAGGAGCGGGTGACATCACCAGGGTCGGAATCGGTAGCCTCGGCGAAGCTGATCCAGCGGGCGCCATCGGGTTCACCGACCCAACTCGGATTACGCGTGGTGATGACTGCCGGCTCGCCATCGACAGTCCAATTCGGATCCTCTGTTCCCGGCTCATCCATGCTCGCGCCGGAATTGGACATGACGGCGCCCGGCGTGGACGCGCCTTTGTCCACTCCGCCGAACGCGTCGTAGACGATGTGATTGACGCGCGTCCCGGTGGAGTCGGCGACGTCGCGGATGCTGCCCAACTGGTCCGGCAGCATCCAGCGGAAGTGATCGGCGCCGCTGGAAGCAACGCGCTCTTCCGCCATCGGTTCGTCGGGGTTGGGGCCTTGCAGGTAGCGATTAACGACGGTGTTGCTCGAGTTGCTGACGGAGATGAGCCGGCCACCGCCGTCGTAGTAGTTGCGCTCGTGCAGATCGGGCACGGAGGAGCTGGTGTAGTCGACATCGTGCGCGATGCGGTTCCCGTCCACGTCATAGGTGTAGGTGGCGGTGTAGCCCGGCCCGGTGATTTGCGTGAGACGGTTCCCTTCGTCGTAAGAGTAGGTGGTTCCGTCGCTGCGGGTCTTGAGGTTTCCTTCGTTGTCGTAGGTGTAGGTGTACTTGCCGTCGGCGGTGAGGCGGTTGTCCTTGCCGGTGCTGTAGCCGGCGTCGGTGCGGTTGCCTTCGTTGTCGTAGGAGTGATTTTCGTCGCGGGTCGTTCCGGGGAAGTCCGCGGTCAGTAGCTGATCATTCGCATCGTAGTCGTAGTGGTACTGGCCCTCGCGGCTTTCCTGCGGAGTCTGGGTGTAGATGTCGGTGATGCGGCCGTTGGGATCGTAAGCGATCGGCGTGTTGGCGGTGGAACTGCCTCGATACTCGCTGATCAGTGTCGTGCCGGCCTTGTGTGTGAGCGAGGTGAGTCGCCCCTCCTCGTCAAATGCGTAGGTCGTGTCGAGCAAAATGGAGGTGAGCACAGGCGTCTGGAATTCGCTCAATGGCCAAGTCGAGGTATCCAGGCTCCCGTTCTGCCGCTGGATGGAGGTGCGGTTGCCGTCGGCGTCGTAGTGGAAGACGACGAATTCGGACTTGGAGCCGGTGTTCTGGCGAATGCCTGTGATTCGGCCCTGCGCATCGTAGCCCACGTGCTGATCGATGTTGCTGTTTCCACCGACCGTCTGATTCATGTGGATGGCCTGCCCTGCGGCGTTGTAGTCGTACGTGACCACGGACGCCGATGCGCCACCCGCTGCCGCGCGGGTCACAGTCTTGAGCCGGTCCAGGTAGTCGTAACCGTAGGTGTAAGAGGAGTTGTTGTCCGACGCGTTAATGCGGCGGCCGTTGACGTCGTAGGTGTAGTCGGCGGTGTGATCGGCGGCACTCGCGACGGTGGGCCGCCACTCTTCGTGAGTCTTGCGGTTCAGCGCGTCATAGGTGTAGTCGAGCTTCTGGCCGTTCCGGTTGACGACGGAGACGACGTTTCCCGCGCTATCGTAAGTGTATTTCCGCTCCACGGCGCCGGAGTTGATGGTGGTGGATTCGTTGGTGACGCGGTTGAGCTCATCATACGTGTAGGTAGTGGTGTTTGGCGTGCCGCTGGAGTCGGTGCGCGTCAACGTGTTGCCGACTTTGTCATACGTGAAGGTCGTGGACGGAACATCCGTGGGGCTTCCGCCGCTGTCGGCGTCGGAAGTGTACGTGATGTGCGGCCGATTCAGATCGTCATACTCGGTCGACTCGCTGTGGTAGTGGCTCTGAACCCAGGAGTGAACCGTGCCGGGCGAGTAGTAGTTGCCGTAGGAATCCAGAGCGATCGCGTCGACGGTTCCCAGCACGTTGCCGTTGAGATCGTAATCAGTCGCGGTCATCGAGCCGCGAATGGAATCGGTGTCGCCGTTCGGGGTCGAGCCGTTCGGATCCGGCGCGATCGAAGCCACCTGTCGGTTGAGCGAATCGTACTGGAAGAACGACGTGTAAGCGCGAGGCACTGGCAAGTCACCGTTAACCGTCGTCTCGTTGCCTCGGGCCGAAGTGACAAACATCTTGTTGCCATTCGGATCGAACGCGGCCGTGGTGACTGAGATGTTGTCGGATCCGCTGCCATCGGCGTCTGGGAGTTGTGTGAGCACTTCGCGGTTGAGCGCGTCAAACGCGTGAACCGTAATCTGATTGCGGGCGTCGGTTTCGCTGATGAGGTTCCCGGAGAGGTCGTAGCCGAAGGAACTGGTCGGGCGTGCGCCGGACGCGTCAGGTTTGGGGAAATAAACTTTAAGCTTCCGGTTGAGCGCGTCATAGTCCGTGATGGTGGCATGATCCTGGCGGTCGACGCTGTTGTAGTTCGCCATGTTGCCGGCGGGATCAATCGTCTTGATGACATTACCGTTGGGGTCATATTCGTAGGTGGTGACAGGCTGGAAGTTTCCAGTGCCGTCGAAGACGGTGGGGAGGGTCTGGCGCGTCTTGCGGTTGATATTGTCGTAGAGATAGGTGGTGACGTTGCCGCGTGGATCCTGCACCGAGAGCGTGTTCCCGCTCGCGTCGAAGGAGGTGAAGGTGGGGACGGAGGAGATCACCGCGGTGCCGACGTTTTGGCCAAGAGGCAGCGCCAGGTTGCCCGCCTCGGCGACAAAGCTGTTGGTGGTGGCGCTGACAACCTTCACCACGTTGTCGTAAATGCCGCCGGCAGGGAGGTTCGTCGCAAGAACGTAGTCGCCCGCCTTGAACCCGTGGCTGGGGAGATTGACGTTGACGTGGTGATTCACCGTTGCGCTGACGGTGAGCGTCGCAAGCCGGGCATCTCGCCCTGTGGCAATTGCTCGATTGAACTGGTCGTACGCTGTGACGCTGACGTCATCGCGCGGCACCGCGCGTTCCCGCCTGGTCTGGGTCAAGTTGCTGCCGGCATCGTAGGTGTAGTGCGTAACGGGGATATCGGCGGTGCCGTTGCCATTCGGGTCCGGATCGGCCGAGGTTTCGGTGATCTTCCGGCCCATGCCGTCGTAGTCGTACGTGGTGGTGTTGATGTGGCCGGAGATGCACTCAGCATCTGTCTTGAGGTTGTGGATGATCTTGTCCGAACCCTTTGGATCAGTCACCGACGTCAATTGGTTGTTGGCGTCGTAGCGATATAGCGTGACCGCCTGTAGCGAGGTGTCCTTGATCTGCGGGAGGGTCTGCCGGATCTTCCGATCGAGATAGTCGTACGCGTATTGCGTCTCGTGTCCGTAAGCGTCCGTCGTTGAGAGGAGATTCCCGACGTTGTCATAAGTCGACTTGGTGCGCGAGCCGGCGCAATTGATCTTGGCGTCGCCGCCGGTGCGTGTAATCGTCGCCTTTGACGGCGTACCTTTCGGCTTGAATTTGACGCTGTCGCTGCTGACGACGATGGCGGCAAAGACACCGTTGTACCCGTCCGCGTCGGTCTGAAACCCATCAAGCGAAAGATAGATGCGATCACCGACCTT
>DASVUC010000026.1:0-19520 GCA_036387255.1 Tepidisphaeraceae bacterium
ACGGTAACGACGTGGTTTCCGCCAACGGCGGCAACGATCTCGTCAACGGCACCGCGGGTGACGACGTTCTTGACGGCGGCGGTGGTTGGGACACCGTCTGGGGCGAGAGCGGTTACAACCGCATCACCAACGCCGAGCAGACCGAGAGCTACAACAGCCAGCCATCGACGCCAACGTACACACCGCCGCCGCCGAGCAACACGACCAACGTCTCCGGCACACCGACGGTTTCGAGCCTGACGCTTTACAATGCTGACACTGATAAGCCGATCATGACGCTGAACAACGGCGCGGTGATCGACACCGCCGCCATTGGGACGACGCGTCTGTCCATCGTTGCCAACACCTCGGGCGCACGTTCGATTGCGTTCGGGATGGACAACAACGGTGGGATGTACAACGACAACGACGCTCCGCTTTCCTTCGCCGGCGATCGCAACGGCGACTTGAACGCCTTCACGTTCTCCAACGGCACGCACACCGCGATGGCGACGCCGTTCAGCGGCCTGTGGGCGGGCGGCGCCGCGGGTGCGACGTTCAAGGTGACCTTCACCGTCAAGAGCGGTGGCGGCGGCTTAACGCCAACCGCCACGCCGAGCACTTCAAATCCTGCTCCCACTCCCGCGCCGACCCCCAGCAGCACCAGCACCGCGGGCGGGCCGAACGTCAACATCTCGGTGCTCGACAACACCATCAGCGCCGGCCATGGGGCGTTCTTCAACGGTCTGGCCTCCTCGCTCAACGCTGGCACGCCGATCACCGCCAAGTACGACTGGGACTTCGGCGACTACGGTTCGAAATACAACAACCTCACCGGCTGGAACGCCGGCCATGTCTACGACAAGCCCGGCACGTACACCGTGCGCCTGACGATCACCAACGAGAACCGCAAGGTGGGCAGCGCGACCACGCAGGTGTACGTCGGCAACGCCGGCCGGCGCGTCATCTACGTGAGCAACTCAGGCTACGACGGCAACGACGGCTCGTACGACCGCCCGATCCAGTCGGTTGCCAAGGCTCGGCAGATGCTCGGCAGCAACACCGAGATCCTGTTCCGCGCCGGCGACACGTTCTACACCGATCAGGCGATCTCGCTTCAGACGCTTCGCAACGTCACCGTCGGCTCGTACGGGTCGGGCAATCGGCCCGTCCTTCGCTACACCGGCGGGCTTCGGCTCGGCTCCTCACTGTTCTACACGGGCGTCAACAGCGACGAATGCACGGTCAAGGATCTCACGCTCGACTCCACCTACACCAACACCGGCACGTACGAAGGGCTTCCTTTCGGCGTGTGCATCGGCGGCACCAACACCGTTGTCAGCAACTGCCAGTTCCTCAACCTCGCCGACGGCACCAACGCGAACCAGCAGCCCAGGGGCGTGATGGTGATGGACAGCTCGTCGCCTTACGGCCTTCGCGGATACTTCTCCTGGGTGCAGGGAACGGATCAGGTGTATCTCGGCAACAACGCATCTGACTCGATCTACCAGCACAACCTCCGCAACGACGGCGGCGATCGCATCCTGATCGCCAACAACACCTTCAGCAACCCCGATAACAACGGCGGCATCAACAAGGGGTGCCTCACCATCCACAAGGGCAGCTACAACTACATCACCGGCAACACGCTCAACCAGGGCAAGCTCTCGATCGGGCCGCTGGGCGCGGGTGACGGCTTGATCGACAAGGCCGGCCGGATGCAGTACGTGGTCGCGGAAAACAACCGAGTGACCGGAATGACGCTCGTGGAACATGGCGCGGAACACGTGATGCTCCGCAACAACATCATGTATCGCGACAACAGCACGGCGATCGACGTGTCGGCCTACGACAACACCTATGGGCGAGGCGTCGTAGACCTGACCATCGCCAACAACACGGTGCTCAACAACGGCAGCAGCGGAAACTTCATGCGGCTTGAAGGGTCTGCCAACGGCATCACGCTGGTAAACAACCTGTACCTGGCGCGCAACCTCCTCACCGGCGCCAACGGCGCAGCGCCGGTGTTCGTCTACGGCAATGATCTCGGAAGCTTCCGCACCATTCGCAACAACGTCTGGTCGGATCCGCAGAAGACCGTCTACGCCGAGGGCGGTATCAACTACGTCTGGTCGTACTGGTCCAACGCCACCGGGTACCGCACGCCCGCCGAGTGGGATGCCTTTGGCCAGGTCTCGAACGAAACGTTTGAGAACCCCGGCTACCAAGGCAACATGGCGCCGAACTGGGGCACGAAGGCCGCTACCGCAGGCATTCCGTGGGGTGGTGTTTTCACCGACATCTACGGCAAGGCCCGCAGCGACAACGGTTCCTGGACCGCGGGTGCTGTGCAGAATTAAAGAATCATTCGCTTACCACGATCCCTTGTGCCCGCGATCGCTCGCCGTGATCGCGGGCACCTTTGTTTTGAAAGCGGCTCTGTGGTACCGTTGATTTCTTCCTGATGCTCAATCACCCATGACGAATCCTGCCTCGGCCCTTCTGACCCGACCGCTCAAGCTGTCGATCGTGATTCCCGTCTACAACGAAGTCGCGACCATTCATGATTTGATTCGGCTCGTGGTCGACGCGCCGCTGCCAGATGGCGTGACGTCGGAAATCATCTGCGTCAATGATTGCTCCAAGGATGGGACAGCAGCGAAGCTTGATGAACTGCCGGCGGTTTTTCCCGGGCAAGAATTCAAGGTCGTCCACAAACCTGTCAACCAGGGAAAAGGCGCAGCGCTGCGGGATGGATTCCAACTGGCTACCGGCGACGTTGTGCTGATCCAGGACGCCGACCTGGAATACGATCCACGAGACTACCCCCGCCTCCTCCAGCCGCTGCTGGACAATCGCGCTGACGTTGTCTACGGAAGCAGGTTCATCGGCGAGCCGCACCGCGTGCTCTACTTTTGGCATACGGTGGGAAATAAGGTTCTTACGCACTTCTCCAACATGTTCACAAATTTGAACCTGACGGACATGGAGGTTTGCTATAAGGTCTTCCGAAAATCGGTGCTCGATCAGATCCAGATCAAGTGCAACCGGTTTGGGTTTGAGCCCGAGATCACGGCAAAGGTTGCGAAGATCCGCCCTCGTCTGCGGATCTATGAAGTTGGTGTAGCTTATTACGGACGGAGCTACGAGGAGGGGAAGAAGATCACATGGAAGGACGGCATCAAGGCGATTCTGACAATCATCCGGTTCCGTTTTACCGACTGATTTCAAGATCGTTCCGGTGGCGGCGGTGGGGGATTCACTTTCGAAAAATGCTCAAGTGGCCGGTGGTGGTGCCGTGCCTGGTGCTGGTGATTCTCGCCGCGCCAAGCGTGACGTTCATGTTGCCTGCGTGCCAGGATTACATGGACGAGATCTACCAACCGCTCCAGGCGCTGAAGTTCTTCAAGTCGCACGGGCACGCGTTCCACAAGTACGGTCCGATGCCGAACTTCATCCTCGCGCCGGGCTATGCGCTGTCGCTGGGCTGGTGGAAGATCAGTGGCTCACTGGGTCATCCGACGGAAGATTTCCCGTACGGCTTCAAGAACCCGTTCTTCCAGATGACGGTGCTGATCGCGCAAACGCGCCTGGTTTTCCTGGTGCTGGGCGTGCTGTGCTACGGCTATCTGGCGCACACGCTGCGACTGATTACGCGACAGAAGTGGGCGGCGGCGCTGGCGATGCTGTTCTGCATCGCGACGAACTTCCCGCTGATCCACTCGCTGCCGACGGCACGGCCCGACAGCCCCATGCTCGCTTTCTCCGCTGCCGCGCTGGCGGTGTATATCCAGGTGATCTACCGGGGACTCACGCTGCGCCGGGCGATCATCGCGGCGCTGCTGATCGTCGCGGCCACCAGCAGCAAGGAACTGGCGGCGACGATGTTCGTCCTGCCTCTCGCCGGACTGGCGCTATTTCCTGATGGCACCAACGACAGCATCCGCGGCAAAGCGCGCTTCAAACTTCTGGCAATTGCGGCTCTTTTCGGAGCAACGTTCTACGCGTTGACAAACATCATCTACGCCCCGAGCACTTGGCTGGCGCGGATGGAGTATTGGATCATCGGTCCCGGCATCGACCCGAGCATTTGGAAGTCCGGCAGCGGCGCCGTCTGGGGCGCGGCAATCAAATGCCTGGTCAACAACCTCGGGCCCGCGGGCTCGGTCGTGGTGATCGTCGCGCTACTCGCAGCGCTTAAAGGTTCTCGCTCCAGGCTGCTGATGCTCGCGCTGCCGCTGATCAGCGTTTCATTGCTGGGCGTGGGGCGGATCATGTACCCGGCGGATCGGTTCTACACGATCATCGCGCTGGCGCTGGTCCCGCTGGTCACGCTGGGGCTGGGCAAGCTGCTCGACGACAAGGTGCCGGCGCAGGTGCGAGGACTCAGCCACGCAACGCTGGTGCTGGGGATGTTCGTCAATCTCTGGTTCGGCACGTTCGCCTGGCACATGCTCGGCGGACAGTTCCACCATATGGCGGAAGCCGACGTCATCGCTCGCGTGGATCGCGGCTCGAAGGTCTACCTGCTCAACACGTTTCCCCTGAATGAAGGATCATCCCGGCTGGAAAAGCTGGGTTACAGGCAGGATTGCCGCCCGATCCAGCAGATCCTCGCGGAGAACAAGGAACTGCCCAAGCGGGTGTACTCGATGCTCGGCGACATCCTGTTCCTTCAGCACGCGCACGAGCTGCCCGCACGGGCGCAGATGATCAAGAGCGAGAGCGGCTTTGACGTGAGCCGCTGGAGAGGACTGGAGCCGCTGGGTTATCGGTTGAGTGCGACGCTGGTTCCAAAGACGCCGCCCTGGTTCAACCTCCTGAACTGGATGCCCGCGGTGAAGGAATGGCAGCAGCTCAATACGGTGCTGGTGTATGAGCGCGCGGAGAACGAGCGGAGGCAAGTCGCGACGATGGTGCCTTGATCTTCAGTGCATCATGCAGGTCGCGCCTCTGTCCTGAACAGATGCATGGGCGAGGCGCCCATGCTACGGGAAGACCGATAACAACCACTTCGCCATACCTGCCGCGCATAGGTGCTAAGCGTGCTACCGGCGTCGTTCATGGCTCGCATCGCACCCCGTGCGCCCACGGAAACGACGCTACGCCCGTCATAGCACTACGAGCGGACCATTTTTTCTCGGACGTGAAGATGTACCACCCGTGAAGCGCTTGCGGTCGGTACGACCCCTGATCTGACCTGGTCGCGCGATTTTTGCCTCAAGTCGCGTTGCCCCCCGTCGCAATGGTTCCGATGCGATGGGCATGAAGAAGCAAGCCAATGTTGTTAAGACCCATAAGGCGGTCGTTGAAACGCTTGAGGGACGCACGCTTCTGTCCTCGGTGAACTTCACCGGGACCACGCTCGCCGGCGCGAGCGATCTCGCGTCCGCTAATCATCTGAACCTCGCGACTGTCGTGAACGGCCCGGCCGCGCCGGAGGCGTCGCTCATGTCCGCCAACGCGGACTCGGCGCCGGCAGTTCAGAACCTCGTCCTCTGGGACGTTGAAGCCAACAAGCCGGTGATGTGGCTTTGGAACGGTTGCGAGATCGACCTGGCGAAGATCGGCGCCAGCAAGGTGACGATTGTCGCCAACACCACCGGCGCCAAGAGCATCGCCTTTGGGATGGACAACAACGGCGGCATGTTCAACGCCAACAGCTCGCCGTTCAGCTTCGCGGGCGACACGAACGGGAAGCTCAACGCATACAACTTCCCCAACGGCAGCCACACGGTCATGGCGACGCCTTTCAGCGGGCAGTGGGCGACCGGGTGGGCCGGTTCGATGTATCGGCTCAGCTTCACTGTGAAGAACAGCGGCTGGGTCCCGCAGACCGCGCCGCCGCCGGTGACGAACCCGACGCCCGCGCCCACGAGCGGGCCCGCGGTCAACAATTTGGTGCTCTACAACGTCGACACCAATCAGCCGATCATGACGCTCTGGAACGGCTGCGAGATCGACTACGCCAAGATTGGCACGAGCCGGGTGACCATCGTCGCGCAGACGTCGAGCGCGAAGAGTGTCGCATTCGGGATGGACAACAACGGCGGGATGTATAACGACAACAGCTCGCCGTTCAGCTTCAACGGCGAGACCAACGGCGCGCTCAACGCCTATACGTTCCCCAACGGCAGCCATACGCTGATGGCGACTCCGTTCAGCGGACAGTACGCCACCGGCAGCGCGGGTTCGATGTACAAGCTGAGCTTCACCGTGAAGAACAGCGGCACCGTCTACACGCCGCCCCCGGTGCAGCAGCCCGCGCCGCAGCCGAGCAGCAGCGGTCCCTCCGTGAACAGCCTGGTGCTGTACAACGCGGACACGAACCAGCCGATCATGACACTGAGCAACGGCGCGGTGATCGACTATTCGGCCATCGGCACCAATCGCGTGTCGATCGTCGCGCAAGCGTCGGGAACGCAGAGCATTGCCTTCGGGATGGACGGCAATGGTGGGATGTTCAATGACAACGGCTCGCCGTTCGCTTTCAATGGCGATACCGGCGGCAAGGTCAATGCGTACACCTTCAGCGCGGGGAGCCATACCCTGATGGCCACGCCGTTCAGCGGCGCGTATGCCACCGGTGCGGCGGGGTCGATGTACAAGCTGACGTTCACCGTCACCAGCGGGAACTTGCAGCCCAACAACAACCCGACGCCGCCGCCGGTGACGAACAACGTCGGCGCGCCTGTTGCGGTCATCAGTGCGATCGATACATCAGTGCAGGCGGGTCACTCAATCTTCGTCAACGCAACGAGCTCGCAGCTCGTCAGCGGCGACTGGATTCACTCCAAGGTCGAGTGGGATTTCGGCGATGCCAATTCCAAGTACAACAAGCTTTCGGGCTTCAACGCGGCGCACGTGTACGAGCGCCCCGGCAACTACACGATCGCGATGAAGCTCACCAACCAGGCCGGCAAGTCTACGACCACGTACACCAACGTTACCGTGACTGAGGCCGCCCGGCGCGTGATCTATGTCAGCCAGTGGGGTAACGACAACAACAGCGGTAGCTCGCCGCAGACCGCGGTGCAGAGCTTCGCCCGCGCTTCGCAGCTTCTCTCGGACAACACGGAGATCCTCTTCGAGCGCGGCGGTACGTTTAACGTCAACAACGCGATGAACGTCGGGCGCAGCAACGTCGTCATCGGCTCCTACGGCAGCGGCGAAAAGCCCGTCGTCCGTTACACCGGTGTCATGCGGCTGGGCGCGCAGATCATCACGATGAATTCCGCGGCTCGTCACGTGACGGTGCGCGATATCACCTTTGACTCCGTCGGCGGCGCTCGCGATTACGATGGCATGGCGCAGGCGGTCGCGCCTGCCGGCAGCGACATCACCATCCGCGATTGCCAGTTCCTCAACCTCGCCGACGCCATCTGCGCCAACGGCAAGCCCACCGGGTTGCTCGTGCAGGACAACACGGCGCCCCTCGGCACCCGCGGCTACTTCGCATGGGTCGAAGGATCGGATCAGGCGTACATTGGTAACACCGTCGCCGACTCGATGTACCAGCATTGCCTCCGCAATGAAGGGACGGATCGGCTGCTCATTGCCTTCAACAACTTCTCCAATCCCGCCGAGGGCGTGATCAAGGGAACGCTCAACCTGCACAAGGGAACCTTTATGTGGGTCACGGGCAATAAGCTCAACAGCGGCACGATGTCGATCGGCCCCCTGGGCGGCGGCGATGGTCTGAACAACAAGGACTGGCGTGCCACCAACGTGGTGCTCGAGTACAACCAGATCAATTCCGACGTCCAGATTCTCCATGGCGCGGAGCACATCATGTGCGACAACAACGTCGTCTGGGGCGAGACCAACTTCCGTGTCGACGGGTGGAACTCGGCCTACAACCGCGGCGTGATTGACCTGAACATCATCAACAACACCGGCATCAACTCCGGCGACCACGGGAACTTCCTGCTTCTCAACGGCGAGGCCACCGACGTCACGGTCACCAACAACCTGTACGTCGCCCCGAACCTCGTCACCGGGCAGTGGGGCGCGGCGCCGGTGTATGTCACCGACAATGACCTCAGCAGCTTCCGCGTGATCAAGGACAACGTCTGGCCGGCGGTGAACGCCATCACCTGGGCCGAGGGCGGGAGCAACTTCATCGGAACGAGCATGGTCGCCGGTGGCTACCGCACGCCGGCCGAGTGGGAATCCTGGAGCCAGGTCGAACATGACCAGTTCCAAAACGTCGGTCTCGCCGGAAAGTGGGCGCAGCAGAACGTTAACGGCACCGTCGCCGGCGCTTACATGAGCATCGCGGCATAACGAGCCTGATCCGGTACGACGCGCTGCTCCACTTTTCCCCTCTCCCGGCACTCCGGGAGAGGGCAGGGTGAGGGCCCTACGGCGACCACCAGTCCCGCACCTTCGTCTGCTCGCCTCAAGCAACTTCTTTCCTGTACATTCCTGTTATGCACTGGGTCGTTGCCGCGCCATATTTCACGCAGCCGCTGGGGGACGCCTGGCTCACACCGTTCGTCCCCGCCGATAAGCATCAGTTCCAACTGATTCCGGCGCCCCAGCGCACCGGGATGTGGCACCACCGCACCAGCAAGACGACGGACGCCAACGAGTGGAAGGTCATCTGGCGCCACGGCGGCGACACCCTCCGCGCCGCCCGCGCGCGGCGCAGCGGCATCATCACGCAGTTCCCCCAGCTCGCCGCCGTCGTCGGTCTGCGCCAGCGTGGCCGCTTTCGCCGCCACCCCCACGTCGCCTGGTCCTTCAACCTCGGCCAGATCTACCGCGGCGTCAAAGGTCGAATCGCTCAAGCTGCTCTGGCGAAGGTAGACCGATTCATCGTCCATTCACGTAGAGAGATTCAGCAATACAGCGACTGGCTCGGCATTCGCACCGACCGCTTCCAGTTCGTCCCCATCCAACGCGCCGACATTCCTTTAACCACCGCTGAGGACGAGCAGGAGCCCTTCATCCTGTCGATGGGCTCTGCCGCCCGCGACTACGCCACCTTCCTGGCTGCCGTACAAAAGCTCAACATCAAGACGGTGATCGTCGCCGCACCACATGCTATTGAGGGTCTGACGGTTCCGCCCAATGTGACGATCCTGTCCAAGCTCAGTGCTGATCAATGTCATGAGCTTGCTCAGAAGGCGCGAATCAACATCGTACCCATCGCCAACGACCAAACCGCCTCGGGGCAAGTGACCTTGGTTGAGGCCATGACCATGGGTCGACCCCTGATCGCCACCCGGTGCATGGGCAGCGAAGATTACATCATTCACAACCAGACCGGGCTTCTTGTAGAACCGCACTCGGTGGATGCGATGGCGTCGGCAATCGAGCAACTTTGGCGGGATGACGCCAAGCGGCGACAAATCGGCACCCATGCGAGGCTGTACGCCCGATCGCACTTCTCCGATGAAGCCGTGGGCGCTGAGCTGAGCGCGCTTTTAGACACTCTACAACAGTAGCCCTTTGGGTTAGTTTATTGGACCGCATTGTTTGTTCATGTACGATGCCGTATTGGACGATTTGAGACGCATGGATTCGGCTCAAATCTGTGCAGTGTCGGATCGGTTGACTAAGCCGGGTGGGGAGAAAAAGAAAGCCGTAGCAGGTATGTCCACTCTTTCGTCCGAAGTCGCCGCCACCCGTGTGCCATTGGATGCCGCACCGGAACCCCAGGGTCCCGAGACCCACATCCGCCCGCGCAAGGGGTGGATCGCCATCGATTGGTCGGAACTGTGGCGCTACCGCGAGCTGCTTTACTTCCTCGTCTGGCGCGACGTTAAAGTCCGCTACAAGCAGGCTGTTCTCGGCATCGCCTGGGCGGTTCTCGCCCCAGTGATCCAGGTTGCCATCTTCACGTTGGTCTTCCGCAGCCAGGGCAAAATCGGTGATGTCCCGATGTCGCTCTACATCTTTGCCGCAATGATCCCGTGGATGTTCGTCTCCGCCGCGATCACGCAGGGCGGTATGTCGCTCGTCCACCAGCAGCATCTGCTCAACAAAATTTACCTCCCGCGACTGTTCATCCCCTCATCCGCCATCGGAAGCGCGATGGTCGACCTGGTCATCTCGTTCGCGATCTTCTTCGTTTGGATGGCGGTGAAGGGGTACGTGCCGAGCTGGCAGATCGTCTATGTCCCGGCGCTGCTGCTCCTGACGATCTTTGTCTCGATTGGCATCGCATCGCTGCTCAGCGCCCTGACCGTCACCTACCGCGACTTGCGCATCCTGATCCCGTTCATCGCGCAGATCGCTATGTGGGTCAGCTTCGTGCCGGTGAATGTGGACGTTGCCGTCAATCCGAAATACCAATGGATCCTCGCGTTCAACCCGCTTTTCGGCGTGTTCGACGCGTACCGCTCGGCGATGTTCGGCCTGCCCTGGCGCCCGCTGCACCTGCTCAGCTCCGTCGTCGGAGGCACCATCCTCCTGATCCTGGGCATCTTCTACTTCCGCAAGACCGAACGCCGATTTGCCGACATCGCCTAGTTCGTTCGAAGGTTCCGCGGCTTGCTGTAACGAACCCTGAACCCCGAACCCTGATACCCTACGTCATGAGCAAACCCGTCATCACAGTCGATGGTCTTGGAAAAGCGTACCGCCTCGGTGTGGAACACCCCGAGCAGACGAATTTTCGCGAAACCGTCACGCGCTTCGTCAAAGCCCCCTTCGAGAACCTTCGCAAGCTCTCCGAGGACTGGTCGGACGATACCGACACGTACTGGGCCCTGAAGAACGTCTCCTTCAACGTCGAGCGCGGCGAAGTGCTTGGCGTGATCGGACGAAACGGCGCCGGCAAGAGCACATTGCTGAAAGTTCTCTCCCGCATTACCGAGCCGACGGAAGGAGAGGCGCGCATCCGCGGGCGTGTCTCGTCGCTGCTGGAGGTGGGCACCGGCTTCCACCCCGAGCTCACGGGGCGTGAAAACATCTTCCTCAACGGAGCGATCCTGGGGATGAAGCGTACGGAAATCCGCGAGAAGTTCGACGAAATCGTTGCCTTCTCCGAGGTGGAAAAATTCCTCGATACCCCGGTCAAGCGCTACAGCTCGGGCATGTACGTGCGACTGGCTTTTGCAGTCGCCGCGCACCTCGAGCCGGAAGTGTTGATCGTCGATGAAGTGCTTGCCGTCGGTGACGCGGCATTCCAGAAGAAGTGCCTCGGCAAGATGGGCGACGTCGTCAAGCACGGCCGAACCGTCCTCTTCGTCAGCCACAATATGGACGCCGTCGCCAGCCTCTGCACGAAGTGCGTTCTCGTCGAAGGCGGCCGCGCCAGCGAAAAGATGACGCCGGACGAAGGCGTGAAACGCTACCTCGCCCTCACCAACGTCGACAATGGAATCCCGATCCGCGAGCGCCCGCGCACGCAGCATCACCCGCGCGCTCCGATCTTCACCGATCTGACGATCACCAGCGGCACCGGTCACCCCAACGTCGTCGAAACCGGCGGCGCGGTGACCTTCGAGATTGACATCGAAAACTGCGACGACCTGAAGAACCTGGTCTGCGGGATCGCGCTGCACAACGAGCGCGGGCAGCGCGTTATCTTCTTCCACACCCAGTACCACTCCAGCATGACCTTCCCCGGCTGTAAGAAAGGGAAGCTCTTCTGCACGATCCCGAACCTGCCGCTCGTTCCTGACAGCTACTACGTCGAGCTGGTGATGAGCGACGGCTACCAGTTCATCGAAAAGATGGAGCGCGTCGACCGCCTGGACGTCGTCTACGCCGACCTCTTAGGCACCGAGCGAATCCCCAAGCGCGGCCAAGGCTACTTCGTGCTGCCGTGCGAGTGGAAACACGAAAAGTGCTAAGGCCACGCAACAGCGCGCCGGTGCCACGATGACTGTCATGCTGAGGTACTCCAAAGCATCTGGCGCTGGACGCCATACCGTGCAGATCCTTCGGAGTACCTCAGGATGACAGAGTTGCTGCTTCGATCATCGAAGGCGCTCTCTGGAACCGCGTGATGAAGATTGTTCACCTCAGCACCAGCGACATCGGCGGCGGCGCCGCCCGCGCGGCTTACCGGTTGCACACCGGCCTGCGCCGCGCGGGTCACGATTCCCAGATGCTCGTGCTCTGGAAGCTGAGCAACGATCCCAACGTCACGGGCTTTGAGCCGCAGCGCGACTTTTTCAGCCGGCTCTCGCGCAAGCTCCGCCGCCGGAAGATCCAGGCAGACTTCGACAAGTACCGCCCAACGATCCCGCCGGGCCACGAGCCCTTCAGCGACGACCGTACGGAACATGCCGACGCCCTCGTGAAGCAGATCCCGCCGTGCGATCTGATCAACCTGCACTGGATCGCGATGCTGCTCGACCACGAGCACTTCTTCAAACACATCTCCCGGGACATCCCGCTCGTCTGGCGCCTGGCCGACATGGGCCCGCTCACCGGCGGCTGTCACTACGATGATCATTGCGGGAAATTCAGCGAAAAGTGCGGCGCGTGTCCGCAGCTCGGTTCAAGTGACGAGCACGATCTCTCGCGGGACATCTGGCTCCGCCGCAACGACGCGCTTGCCTCGCTTGGGCCCGGCCAGCTCAACCTCGTCGGCACCAGCCGCTGGATCGCTGATCAGTCGCGCAAGTCGTCGCTGCTCAACCGCTTCCCCGTGAGCGTGATCCCCAACGGCCTGGACACCGACGTCTACACGCCGCGCGATAAACGCTTCTGCCGCGATCTCTGGAACATCCCACAGGACGCGCAGGTGGTGCTTTTCCTTGCTGAGTCGCTCAACAATCGCCGCAAGGGTCTGGAGTACCTCGCTCAAGCCATGGCGATGCTCAAGGACATCCCGCGCCTGCTGCTCCTGTCGGTAGGGGGGAACACCATACCGCTCGACCCGGCGGTGCGCCACCTCAACCTCGGGCGCATCGACCACGATCGCACGCTTTCGACGATCTACAGCGCCGCCGACATCTTCGTCATCCCCTCGCTGCAGGAATCGTTCGGCCAGACCGTCATCGAATCCCTCGCCTGCGGGACGCCCGTCGTCGGCTTCGACGCCGGCGGCATTCCGGACATGGTCCGCCCGGGGCAAACGGGCTGGCTGGTGCCCACGGGGAATGCCGAAGCGCTAGCCAACGCCGTGCGCACCGCATTATCCGAGCAGGATCTACGGCAAGCCATGTCTCCCCGTTGTCGCGAAATCGCCGTCGCCGAATACTCGATGCCGGTGCAGGCGCAGGCGTATGCGCAGCTTTATCAGACGCTGCTGGATCGCAAGACCCACTCCGCCAGCACAAGCTCCAGCCCGATCCGTACGATTAACATGGAGGCGGCTGAAACCACCGCCCAGGCCAGCAGTTAGAGCAAGAGCCCGATGTCGCTTCCGCGAATTTCCATCGTCACGCCGAGCTACAACCAGGGTCACTACCTGGAGCAGACGATTTGCTCTGTCCTCGACCAGGGCTACCCCAATCTCGAATACATCATCTGCGACGGCGGCTCGAAGGATCACTCGGTTGAGATCATCAAGAAATACGAAAAGCACCTCACCTTCTGGTGCTCGGAAAAAGACAACGGTCAATCGCACGCGATCAACAAGGGATTCACACACGCGACCGGCGACATCTTCGCGTACATCAACTCAGACGATTACTTTTTCCCCAAGGCGTTCGACCGGGTCGCGGAGGAGTACCAGGCCGGCGGGCGCTTCATCGTCGGCTGGTCGCAATACATGGAGCCCAACGGCGACTTCCGCGCCTACGGCTGGCAGGCGCATCGCGAGCGTTGCGATTGGCTCATCAGGAACCCCATCCCGCAGCAATCAACATTCTGGTCGCGCGATCTCTGGCGCGACCTCGGGCCGTTCCGCGAGGACCTGCACTTCAGCTTCGACTACGAGTACTGGCTCCGCATTTATTTCAAAGCCGGCGTTGCGCCATGGACCGTGAACCAGTGCATGGCGGTGTTCCGCCTGCACAAGAGCAGCAAGACGATGAGCGGAGCGCAGCCCTTCGATCCGGAAGATGCGCAGCTTCGTAAAGAATATGGCCACTATCTAACCTGGTCGGACCGGCGCTGGGTGGAGAAGACGCTCCGGCATGCGAGAGCGCATGCGGATCGTCATGCCGCGTGGGCGGCGCTTAAGGAAAAGAAAGTATCGGAGGCGAGGAAACTGGCCTGGTCGACAGTCACCAACGCCAAGACCTCGTTGGAATCCTGGCGTCTGATGTACTGCGCGTTGAGAGGATATTGACCCCGTAGCATGGGCGTCCCGCCCATGCTGAATGATGAGGCATGGGCGAGACGCCCATGCTACGGAAGACATGAGCAAGTCGCGCGTGTCAGTTTTGATGCCCGTCTACAACGCCGCCGCCTTCGTGCAGCAGGCCGTTGAGAGTATTCTTGCGCAGACCTATCGCGACTTCGAGTTCATCATCGTCGACGACGGTTCCACCGATCGCACCTCCCGCATTCTGAAGAAGCTCGCCAGTCGCGATCCGCGCATCCACCTGATCCATCAATCGAACGCCGGCATCGTCGCCGCGCTCAACAACGGGCTTCAGCATTGCGCGGGCGATCTCATCGCGCGCATGGACGCTGACGATGTGTCGATGCCGCAGCGCTTCGAGCGCCAGGTTGAGTATCTCGACGCCCACCCTGAATGCGTGTGCGTCGGCTCGCGCGTGCTCGCCATCGACCCCTACGGCGGCGTCCTCTATACGTCTGAGCACGAGCAGTCTCACGAATGGATCGACCGCGAGCTGCTCAAAGGCGTCGGCTGGGCCGTCGTCCATCCGGTCGCGATGCTGAGAAAGGGGGCAATGTCTGCCGTCGGCGCCTACCGCCGGGAGTTTCAGTGGGCCGAAGACATGGACCTGTTCCTCCGTCTGGCGGAGCTGGGCAAGCTTGCCAACCTGCCGGACATCCTTCTCCAATACCGGCAACATCCTGATAGCGTAAACCGCTCTCGCCAGAAAGAGCAGATTCAGGTTATCAATGCCGTGGTCGCTGATGCCCATCGCCGTCGCGGCCTAACCATGGACAAAAGCTGGAGCTACATCCCGATGCCGTTATTGCCGAAGCATAAACAGCTTCTGGAATGGGCGTGGAAGGCGCTGAAAGAGGGAAAGATCTCCGCCGCCCGAAAATGTGCGCTGGACGTTTGGAAAACATCGCCATTGAACATCGAGTCGTGGCGAATCCTCTATTGCGCCATGCGAGGTCACTGAAACGTGGAGCGTTTGAGCCCTCTCATTTCGGTCGTGATGCCGAGCTACAACGTGGCGCCGTACATCGACGACGCCATCGAGAGCATTCTTGCGCAGACCTACGGCGATTTCGAGTTCCTGATCACCGACGACGGCTCCACCGACGGCACCGCCGCCAAGGTCCAGAAGCACGCCCAGCGCGACAGCCGCATCCGTTTCTTTCCCATGAAGCACGAGGGGTACGTCAAGATGCTGCGCTTCGGGCTCTCCCAGGCGCGCGGCACCCTGATCGCCCGCATGGACAGCGATGACTTTTCCCTGCCGAACCGCTTCGCCCGGCAGGTCGAATATTTTGAAAGGCACCCGCAATGTGTCGCTGTGGGGTCGCAGGTGATTTTGACCGATCCATATGGAACGCCGGTTGAACAACCCCAGCACCCGACGTCGCACGAGCAGATCGAAAACGACCTCCTCAGCGGCAGCGGCTGGGCCATCGTCCACCCCGCAGCAATGATGCGTAAAGCTGCTGTGGATGAGGTCGGTGGATACGACCCGAAGTTGGATCTCTGCGAGGACGTCGATTTGTTCCTGAAACTCGGTGAAGTTGGCAGACTGGCGAACCTCCCGGAGGTGCTGGTACATTATCGCCAACACCCCACCAGCGTGAACCACACCAAACACGAACAACAGCAAAGAGTTCTGCCGGCTGTGGTGGCAGCGGCGTATGAGCGACGTGGAAAGCAGATGCCTGCCGACTGGACCGTGCCAGCCCGAACCGTTCTACCCGCTGCCGAGCAACACCGGCGCTGGGGTTGGTCGGCGCTGAAGCTTGGTAAAGCGTCGGTGGCCCGGAAGCACGCCCTGGCGGTGCTGCGGCGGATGCCCCTTTCCCCAGATGCATGGCGCTTGACCGCTTGCGCCATCAGGGGGTACTGACAACTCATGCCGCTGATCAGCGTCGTCATGTCTGTCTACAACGCGCAACACTACCTCGATCAGGCGGTGCGCAGCATTCTCGCACAGACCCAAGGAGATTTCGAATATATCGCTGTCGACGACGGGTCCACTGATTCCTCGCTCCGCATGCTCCGCCAGTGGGAGCGCAAAGACTCGCGCCTCAAAGTGCTCGGCTGCGCCCACCGAGGCATCGTCCCCACGGTGAATGAAGGCTTGGCGATGGCCAAGAGCGAGTTCATCGCCCGCATGGACGCGGACGACGTCGCGATGCCCAACCGTTTCGCGCTTCAGATCGAGCGCATGCGGCAGGATGAAGAGGTTGTGCTCATCGGTGGGGCGTATGATCTGATCGATTCAGCCGGCCGGCTCTTGCGCAGGATGTATCCGCCGCTGGATAATGAGACAATCCAGAAGCAGATGCTCGCGGGGACTCCCCCGATCAACCAGCCGCTGGCGATGCTCCGCAAGAGCGCGCTCGACAAGGTGGGCTTCTACAATCCGGAATTCGAAGCGTCGGAAGATCTCGACCTGTTCCTTCGCATGGGCGAGGTTGGCAAGGTTGTGTGTCTGCCGCAGATCCTTCAGCAGTACCGCATCCACAGCTCTTCCATCAGCGAGCAAAAGCAGATGACGCAGCTTGAGGGAATGCGCCTCGCCTGCGAGCGTGCCTGGGCGCGTCGCGGCATCCAGGGCAAGTTCCTGGGCGAGAAGCCGTGGCGGCCGGTCGCCGGTGTCATCTCCACGCACGAGTTCATGCTTCGCTACGGGTGGTGGGCGTTCAACAGCGGCGAACGCCGGACGGCCGCCATTTATGGGGTGAAGGCGGTCCTGCAACGGCCCTACAAGGTCTCGGGCTGGCGTTTGCTGGCGTGTGCGGCTATGAAACGCTCTCCAGAGGGCGAATCCGACGCCGACGCACTCGCGTGGCCGCAGTGTTTCTCACCAGAGCAGCCAAAAAGCGCAGTGCCGGCGCCGCTCTGGCCGAGGACCTTTACGTGACCCTGATCAGCATCGTCATCCCAATGCGAAACTGCCAGCGCACCATCAAACCCGCGCTGGTTTCAATTTTGGCGCAGAAGGACGTGGATCTTGAAATCATCGTCGTTGACGACGGCTCCACCGACCAATCCGCAACGTGCGTTCGTGAAGTAACCGATCCGCGCGTGCGCATGGTGCCCGGCCCATGCCGCGGAATCGCCGCCGCGCTCAATCGCGGTCTTCAGGAAGTGAAAGGCGATTACTTCTGCCGCTGCGATGCCGACGACCTGTTCTCGCCGAATCGTTTTGCCTGGCAAAAGCAGTGGCTCCAAGAGCATCCCGAATTCGGCGCGATCTGCGGCGCCTATGTGACGGTCGACGAGGATCTTAAGCCCGTCGCCGACCACGTCTGGAAGCCCCAGCCTGCCGAGGTCACGCAGGATCTTCGAAGCGGCCGAGGCTCCACCCACCTCGGCACCTTCATGGTGCGGATGGAACTGGTGAAACAACTTGGCAGTTTTCGCGATTATTTCATCGGCACCGAAGATGTCGATTTCGTCCTCCGCCTGGGCGAGATCACGCGCGTCTGGTACGACCCGCGCCCCGTCTACATTTACCGCCTGCACGCCGCGTCCATCACCCATACACAGGCCCAGGCGCAGCGCCGCTTCCTCGAGAAGATGGCCCATGAGTTCCAGCGCCAGCGCTTAACGCGCGGCAGCGACGATCTTCAACTCGGTACTGCGCCCCCTCCGCCGACGGATCTGGATCCAGCGGGCACGCAGGTCAATGCCCGTATCCAGGATCTGCTGATCGGCGCCGCATGGCGCGAGCACCGCGAAGGGCGCCGATTCCTCGCCCTCAAGACCGGCTTCCGAGCCGCCCTGATGAAACCCACCAGCGGCCGAATCTGGAAAAGCGTTTTAGCTCTCGTCGTCAAACCCGCCGGTCAAGCGCCCAGCGAATCGTAGACTTTCTCCATCCTCGCCCGGTACTCCGGGAGGGCAGGGTGCGGGCTCTTCCAAAACGACCCTGTGCGTCGATATCACCAATATTCCCCGAGGTGCCACTCATGCGAATAACCTGGATCGTCAACCACCGCAACATGAGCGGCGGCGTCCGGGTCATCGCGATCTACGCCGAAAAACTCCAGGAGCGCGGCCACGATGTTACGATCATCTCCCGCCCGCGCCCCGTTCCGCTACTTCGCCGGCGGATCAAATCTTTCGTGTTGGGCCGAGGCTGGCCCGTCAACCCCAACTACCTCCCGTCGCATCTCGACCACATCAAGGTCAAGCACCAGATCATCGACAGCGGCGCCCGCCCGATAGCCGACCGCGATTGTCCCGACGCCGACGTCGTCATCGCCACCTGGTGGGAAACCGCCTACTGGACCAATGACCTGTCACCCCAGAAGGGGGCAAAGGCATACTTCGTCCAAGACTTCGGCGCCAATGATGCGCAGCCGATGGACAAGCTCGCCGAGACTTGGAACATGCCGATGCACAAGATCGTCATCTCCAGCTATATCCGTGACTTAGTGAAGCAATACGTCCCGGCCAATGAGCCACTGCCGCTGGTGGGTAACAGCGTTGACCTTGAGATTTTCCGATCCCCGGTTCGTGGAAAGCAGGCGGTTCCCACGGTGGGCACGATGTACTCGACGGAGCCATTCAAGCGCCTCGACCTGTGCCTCAAAGCAGTCGAAATCGCCCGTAAGACTCTGCCAGATCTACAGTTGCTTGTCTTTGGCCCCAGCAACCTTTCGAAGGAGTACCCCCTCCCGCGGGACACGATCCTCCACCAGAACGTGCCGGATGATCGACTGAAGGAGATCTACAACCAGTGCGACGCCTGGCTCTTTGGCCCGGACAAGGAGGGGTACGGCCTGCCGATCCTTGAGGCCATGGCGTGTCGAACGCCTGTCATCGCCACGCCCGCCGGCGCCGCCCCCGAATTGCTTGAGCCCGGTGGGGGGCTGATCGTGCCGCACGGCGATTCTGAGGGTATGGCCAAAGCGATCCTTCAGATATGTTCCATGCCCGATCGTGACTGGCGGGCAATGTCCGATAAAGCCTACAGCACAGTTGCCTCCTACAGTTGGGACCAGGCAACCGATCTATTTGAAGTGGCCCTGCGCCAAGCGGTTGCGCGGTTCGGCAAGGGACCCGGTCACTGATCCATCTGGTGATCTTGGCATTTTCATTGAAATCAATGACCGGACGAGCGGTTCTTTAACTGGTCAGATGCGAAGGCTGTCATGACGTTTTTGGTCCCCCTCATGCTCTTCGGCTGGATCCCGGCCGTCACCTACCTGTTTATGGTGCTCCCGCCGCGCCGCGCCGTCATCGCAGCGTTCCTGGTGGCGTGGCTTTTTCTGCCCATGGCGGGGTACAAGGTCACCGCGCTTCCGGACTACACGAAGATGTCGGCAACGGTCTTCGGCGTGTG
>DASVUC010000027.1:0-27189 GCA_036387255.1 Tepidisphaeraceae bacterium
CCCCGCCGCTGCCGATCATGTCGGCCTGGGGCTGGGTCATACGCCTGGCGTTGAGCGCTTTGTCCAGCGCCGCATCGTCCATGTACTTGCGCTCGCGCGCAACCTGGCGAACGGTCTTTCCGGTCTTGTGCGATTCCTTGGCGATATCGGCGGCCTTGTCATAGCCGATCAGCGGCGCGAGGCTCGTGCACATCGCCAGCGACTGCTCAACCAGCGACTCGCACCGCTCGCGATTCGCCGCCATGCCTTTCACCGTCCGATCCGCGAAAACCCGCGCGGCGCGCGACAGCAGCTCGATGGACTGGAGCAGGTTGTACGCCATCACCGGCATCATCACGTTCAGCTCGAATGTCGAGCCGAGACCGGAAGCCGCGAAGGCGATGGTGGAATCATTGCCCACCACCTGGGCCGCCACCTGGAGCACCATCTCGCTCATGACCGGGTTCACCTTGCCGGGCATGATCGAGCTGCCCGGCTGCGTTGCCGGTATAGAGATCTCGCCGATGCCGCAGCGCGGACCCGATGCCAGCCAGCGGATATCATTGGCGATTTTGGTCAGCGAGATCGCGATGGTCTTGAGCTGCCCCGAAGCCTCCACCACGGCGTCCTTCGCCGCCTGCGCTTCGAAATGGTTCGCAGCTTCGATGAAGTCGATCCCGGACTTCTGCGCGATTACCGCAACCGCCTGTTTGGCGAAATCCGGATGGGAGTTAATCCCCGTCCCGACGGCCGTTCCACCGAGCGGCAATTCGCGCAGCGCGCGGATCGCTTTCTCCGCGCGCATCACACCGAGCCGCGCCTGCGCTGCGTAGCCGGAGATTTCCTGTCCCAGCCGGATTGGCGTCGCATCCTGCAGATGCGTGCGCCCAATCTTCACGACGTCGTCAAATTCCTTCGCCTTGGCATCCAGCGCGTCAGCCAGATGCTTCAGCGCCGGCAGCAGCGATTCTTTCATGGCCACGGCGGCGGAAACGTGAATCGCCGTCGGGATGACGTCGTTGCTCGACTGCTGCTGGTTCACGTGATCGTTGGGGTGGACGGGGTCTTTCCCGCCGCGTTTACCCGTCGCTATCTCATTGGCCCGTGAAGCGATCACCTCGTTGGTGTTCATGTTGGTGGAGGTGCCGGATCCGGTCTGGAAGATGTCGACGATGAATTGGTGATCAAGCTTCCCATCGATGACTTCTTGCGCAGCCTGCTGAAGCAGTCCGAGGCGATTTGCGTCAAGGACAGCGAGCTTGTGATTCACGTCGGCGCACGCCCACTTGATGAGCCCCATCGCGGCGATGAACCGGCGATTGAAGCGCAGGTCGGAGATGGGAAAATTTTCCACCGCCCGCGCGGTCTGCGCACCGTAGTAGGCGTCGGCGGGCACCTGCATTTCCCCCATGGAATCTTTTTCGCTGCGGAAATTCGTCTGCGTCATACCGGCGCATTATCCGCCTGACACTTCTCCGATCAACTCAGCACGCTCTCGCTGGATTGGAGTTGATCCTGCGTCCCACCGAGGGCGAGCGTGGACGGTGGCGGAGGCGGCGTGGGGCGGGTTTGGTAAATGCGCGTCGGCTCTTCCGCCGGTGCTGAAACAACCGTGCCCGTGGTGCCCGGATCGGCGGGCGCGACCGGCAAACCAAATTGGAACCAATCCACGTTCCCGATGAACGTGTAACCTTTCGCGACGAGATACACATCATGCACGCCGCTCGCGCCGCTGATGTTGGTCGTCTGAACCTTGTAGGTGATATACGCCTGCGTCGGCGGCGGCGGGCCTCCGTTGGGTCCCCACTTGCGGTCTTTCGCCGTCGCGGCGGTCGTCAACGTTCCCACCAGTGTGCCGTTGGGATCATCCAGGTGCACCTCAACC
Organism: Tepidisphaeraceae bacterium; assembly: GCA_036387255.1. Lineage (GTDB taxonomy): Bacteria > Planctomycetota > Phycisphaerae > Tepidisphaerales > Tepidisphaeraceae > DASVUC01. Next base: position 1,865 of record DASVUC010000027.1, read on the forward strand.
TGCTGCCCGGCGATGGTGCTAGGCACCGCGACCCGCATGGTAAACGTGGCGGCGCCGGTGCTGCCGAAGTCCACCGAATAGAGCCGCATCGTCTGCCCGGCGTTGAACGCCGCCCCCGCCGGCGCAATACCACCGGCTGCGAAGGCGCGTGCCGAACTTTCGTCCACGCTTTCCGCCTGGAATACCTGATACCCGTCCTGTGTTCCGCCCAGTCCCCTGGCGACGTTGGTCGCACCCGATGAGCCATTCCCGTTGAATGCGACCACTCGATACGAGTACCGGCTTCCTGCCGCGATCGCATTGTCGATGTAGCTCGTGCTCTCCGCCGGCAGTGTCGCCAGCGTCATGTAACTGCCGCCGTTGGTCGAGCGCTCCACGCGGAACCCGCTCTCGTCCGCCGACTCGTCATACCACGTCATGGACACACCCGTGCCAAAGGAGCTGGATTTCAGGTGCACCGGCTGCGAGGGCGTTCCATCCTTTACAAAGCGCAACCAGTCAAACGCGGCTGAGGTCACGCCGCCGACAAAGCTGAGGTAAACGTCATGTACGCCCGTCACAGCACTGAGAGGAATGCTCTGAATGGCGCTGTCGCCCCACCCGAAGGTGGTGCCGAGCTGCTTGTCCGCGATGAGTTGTCCGTTGAGGGAATCCAGCCGCACCTGCACGCGCATCCCGGCGTTCTGTGGCGGCAGGTCCATCTTGAGCAGAAGCTGGTTGGCGCCTTCGTCAAAGTGGATCGCGTTGTATTGCAGCCACAAGCCGTTTCCGATGCTGGTGCCGCCGTTGTAGCGGGTGTCAACCGATGCTCCATCGCGCGACTCCGCCTGCTGCTCCGTGAAAGCGGAACGCGAAGGCACGGTGCTCACGACGCTGCCAGGCCCGGTGGTCCCCATTCCGTTGGTCGCGCGAAGCCGATAGAAGCTCGTCACGCCCGCGTGTAGCAGCGGATCGCGCCAGTGGTTCTGATCGCGTCCTACATACTCCGCCAATTCCCAGCTCGCGCCATCAAACGATCGCTCCACCATCACCGCGTCCACATCCGCGGGCAGCGTATCCCACGACAGGTTCGCATCCAGCTCATTGATCGTGAGCCCGGTTGGTACGGCTGCGGGCGGCGACGTCTCGGCGATCACCTTCTGCGTTGTCTGCCACCACTGCGCGTTGGGATTCCAGCTCGAGCTGTCGCCGGTCCAGAGGATAGCGCCATCCGCGAACTTGCGCGTCACGGCGAGCTCCATCTGCCAGATATCGTTGGGCATCCACTGCCCGGTGTTCTCGTACTGCATCATGATGAACGGGACGACCGGCAAGCCGAAGCGCTCTGCTTCCTTGAGCGTCGCCTCGGAGCGCGACTCCCAGGTCTTCATGTTGTCATAAGACATCGTGTACAAGCTGGGCATCAGGTAATCGAGCCCCTTCAGCCGCGTGAGCACGTAGTCGTTGGCGTTTCGCCACGCGCTCAGCGCGCTGGGGTCTTGAAGCGCCGCTGGTGCGGCGACGGGAACTTCCCCGTAGATGCCAACCTTCAGTTCCGGCTCCGCCTGATGGACCCACTTCAGAATCTGGTTAAATGTGGCAATCGTCGCGTCTGAAGTGGAGGTAGAGGTGCTGCGGATGTCCCACATGAAACTTTCGATGTCGATGCACAGCGACTGCCCCAGCGCCGCGGCGTCGTGAGCCGACTGATACGTGTAATCCTTCCGCAGGCGATCCCGCCAATCAAAGTAGCCGTGATAGCCCGTCATGTGGATCGTCTCGACGCCGGATCCGATCGGCTGCGGTTTATTGGTGAAGCCCGTCGCATCCAGCACCCTGTAATCGGAAGTGCTTCCCAACACATCCGCCGACGGCGCCGACACGCTCCCGTTCACTGCGGACACGCGGTAGCGGTAGCTCGTGTTGGCGGAAAGGGCGGTGTCGGTGAACAGCGTTGCATTCGCAGCAACCGCTCCGACGTTGGCCCACGTCGAGCCATCACTGCTTCGTTCGATCAGGTACGAGCTCTCTCCGTTAACGTCCGTCCACTTGAGGGAGATGACGTGCGCCCGAGACCCCGCCGACGCCTGCACATCCTGAGGCCCGCCCAGATTGGTGGTGCCCTGCACAAGGTCGCTGTACGGGCCGTCTTCCGTGCCGGTGTACGCGAACAGGCGATAGGTGTAGGTGGTGCCGCTGGCGAGGTTGGCGGTGTCGACGAAGTTGGTGATGTTCCCGTTAACGCGACCGATCCGGCGGAACGTTCCGCCGTTCACCGAGCGCTCGATCTTGAAACCGGCCTCTCCCGTTGACGTGTCGACCCAATTCAGCTTGATCTGGTTGGTCGAAAGCGGCGTGGTAACCAAACCCGTGGGCGCACCCAGCACCGCAAAGAGCTGCCGCGTCTCCAGCGTCTCCACCGCGGGCGCGAGCCTGTACTTACGCTTGTCCGCCCCAGCCTGCTGAAGACCCATGGTGTCGCGCCTTGTTAGATGAAGAATCGCTCTGTGCTGATTCTAACGTACTCAGGTAGCGCGAGGTTCACCAAAACCACCCGCTTGAGCCCCCGCGAACGGCCTCGTCGTTACAATGCGCAACGGATGACGATCACCGGCTCGATTTTGAACGTTTTACGCGACGGGAATGTCCAGTTTCTTCCCGATGGCGCCCTCGCCTGCGATGCCGCCGGCGTCATCGCGTACGCTGGCCCGCGTAAAGGGTTGCCTGCACATCTTGCCCCCGCTGCACGACCTTCCGGCGGGATCATTCTCCCCCCTTTCCTGGATGCCCACATTCACATCCCGCAGCACCCAATCCGCGGACGGTTCATGGAGGGGGTGGAAGACAACCCACCGCTGGGCCGGCTGCTGGCGGGGCTGAATCGAAACGTCTTCCCCACCGAATCAAAATGCTCCGACGACGCTTACACCCGCGCAACGGTGCAGGCGTTTCTCGAAGATACCCTGGCGAAGGGCGTGGTTGGCGGGGCAGCTTACATGACCGTCCATCCCCGCGCGGTGCGGATTGCTCTGGAGATGCTGCCGGAGACGTGGTCTGTCGGGCTGGTGCTGATGAACATGAACTGCCCGGAGTATCTCCGAACGGATGAGAAAACGCTGGAGAAGGATGTTCGGGCGCTCGCTGCGGCGTTTGGAAAACGGCTCATTGTCACGGATCGGTTCGCGGTGGCAGTCGATACGCCGCTGCGTAAGCGAGCGGCGAAATTGGCCGAGGAACTCGGGCTGCGCATGCAAACGCATCTGAACGAGCAGCGCGCGGAGAAGGCGTTTGTGGAGAAGGCGCTGTATCCGGGGCAAAGCTACACCGGCGTCTACCAGGCAGATGGGTTGATGGATCGAGAGCCGATCCTGGCGCATTGCATTCATATGACCCGCAGCGAGCTTGAGATGCTCAAGCGGTCGCGCGGCGCCGTGGCGCATTGTCCAACATCCAACACGCTGCTCGGTTCGGGGGTAATGAAGGTGCCGGACTTCCTGGACTTTCAGATTCCCTACGCGATCTGCACGGATGTGGGGGCGTCGCCGACCACATCAATGCTGGCGGAGATGTCGCAGTATGTGAAGGTTCATGCACCGTTCGGACCTTGGGGGAGTCCGAGCGACGCGCTGTTCCGCTCGACGTTGGCGCCGGCGCAGATTCTAGGATTGGATCAGACGCTTGGGTCGTTTGAGGTGGGGAAGCCGATGAGCTTTATCGAGGTCGAGGCGGGAGAAATCTTCCATGGTGCATCGGCCGATGAAGCCATCCAACTGGGGCTTTTGGGACTTCCGGAGGCGCAGGTGCGGCAGTTCTGCGCAGGAAGTTATCGCGATGCGCTAGAGCAGCTGCGCCAAGCTGGGCTAGACCATGGGGCGGCACTCACGCTGCTGGAGGATGATGTTCGGCAAACCGCTCACCGGCTGAATCATAAAGTGCTATCGGTGACACTTTCGGGGAAAGAAGTCTTTCGCCGGGGATAGGCTGGCGCGGTATACTGCGCCGTTGCAGCCCATGCGCGACTACCTCATCATCTACGTTAACGGGAAGAGCTACGAGATTGGCGGCGCTCGCGCCTTCCAAACCCTTTCCAACTTTCTGCGCTACGACATTGCGCTAACCGGCACGAAGGTTGTCTGTGCCGAGGGCGATTGCGGCTCCTGCACGGTCCTCATCGGCCAGCCCGACGGGGAATCCATCACCTATCGCCCCGTCACAAGCTGCATCCAATTCCTCTATCAGCTCGACGGCACACACATCATCACCATCGAAGGCCTCCACTACGACAACCAGCTCAACCCCATCCAGCAGGCGATGGTCCGATGCCATGGCGCCCAGTGCGGCTTCTGCACCCCCGGCTTCGTCGTCTCCATGTGCAGCCTTTTCAATGAACGCCGCAACCTCGACGAGCGCTCCCTCCGCGCCGGCCTGGTCGGCAACCTCTGTCGCTGCACAGGCTATGAATCTATTCTCCGCGCCGGCTTAGAAGTCCCGCGCCACGAGCTGCACCGGTTTGATGAGCTGTATCCAACAAGCCAACTTTTGCCGCAGTTAACACGAGCCGCCGGTGATCCGGTGCGGGTAGAGGTTCAGACTTCGACGGCCCGCGATCTTTCCCCCTCGCCCGGTACTGCGGGAGAGGGCGGGGGTGAGGGCTCTTCCTCGCCCACCACCAACCGCACGTTCTTTAAACCCACCACGATCGCTCAAGCGGTGCAATTCAAATCGCTGAATCCCACCGCTACACCCGTCGCCGGCGCAACGGACATCGGCGTTCAGGTCAACAAATCGATCCGCGACCCCCAGATCATCCTCGCCCTCACCAGCATCCCCGAGCTCCGCACGATCGCCCTGGACAATAACACGCTCTCCATCGGCGCCCTCGCCACGCTCGGCGAAATCGAGCGCCGTACCGAAGAACTGTGTCCGGAATTCGCCAAGATGCTCTGGCGTCACGGCTCGCCGCTCATCCGCAACGCCGGCACGCTCGGCGGCAACATTGCCAACGGCTCGCCCATCGGCGACACCATGCCCGCTCTCATGGTCATGAGCGCTGAAGTTGAACTCACCGGCGCCACCGGCCCCCGCCGTGTGAACATGAACGACTTCTACGTCGGCTATCGCAAGTCGGTCCTCCAGCCCGACGAGATCATCACGCGCGTCTTCATGCCGCTGCCGAAGCCCGGCGATATCTTTCGCCTCTACAAACTCTCCAAGCGTCACGACCTCGACATCAGCAGCTTCACCGCGGCGTTCTACATGCGCCTCGAGGACGACGTCATCAGCGACCTTCGCATCGCCTACGGCGGCGTTGGCCCCATGATTTACCGCCTGCGCAAAACAGAAGCCGCTCTCAAAGGCAAACCCTTCACACCTGCCGAGGTTGACACCGCCGCGGAGATTGCGCTGACGGAAATCTCCCCCATTACCGACATGCGCGGCTCCCGCGAGTACCGCCTGCAACTCGCCGCTAACATCCTCAAGAAGTTCCACGCCGAAGTCACCGGCGAGCACACCTACGACCGCACCACGCCCCCCTCGCGCCCGACGCTGAATATCTCCCGCGCCGGCGGCAACGGAAATGGAAAGGCGGTGTGAACATGTCCATCGTCGGCCAGAACATCCCTCACGATTCCGCGGTCGGTCACGTCTCCGGCCAATCCCTCTTCCTCGACGACGTGGCGCCCCTCCGCGCCGAGCTGCTGGTCGATGTCGTCGGCTCCCCCGTCGCCCACGGCGAAATTGTCAGCATCAATCTGGATGAAGCGCGAAAGCTCCCCGGCGTCGTCGCCCTCTTCACCCACAAAGACGTTCCGGGACACAATCACATCGGGCCGGTGCTCAAGGACGAAGATCTGCTCGTGGAAAAAACGGCGCAGTTCGTGGGCGCGCCGATCGTCCTCATCGCGGCCGAAACCCGTGCCGCCATCGCGGCGGCAAAGAAGGCGATCACGATCGACTTCAAGCCGCTTCCCGCCATCTTCAGCATCGACCAAGCCCTCGCCGCCGATTCCTTCCTCAGTCCAGAGCGCATCATCCAGCGTGGCGACATCAACAGCGCCTTTGCCTCCGCGAAGAACATCCTCGAAGGCTCCCTCACCACCGGCGGCCAGGAGCACTTCTACCTGGAATCGCAGATCGCCCTCGCCTACCCCGGCGAAGGCAACACCCTCACCGTCCACTCCTCCACGCAGCACCCCAGCGAAGTGCAGATGATGGTCGCCGAGGTGATCGGCATCCCCTTCAACCACGTCACCTGCATCTGTAAGCGCATGGGCGGCGGCTTCGGTGGAAAGGAAACGCAAGCCGCTCAACCGGCGGCGATGGCCGCCCTCGTCGCACACCTCACGAAACGCCCCGCGCGGCTCGCGCTGAGCAAAGACGATGACATGCGCATCACCGGCAAGCGCCATCCATTCAAGGGTTTCTACCGCGTCGCGTTTGACGATGAGGGTCGAATCCTGGCGCTGGATTTGAAGCTCTATGCCAACGGCGGGTTCTCGCTGGATCTCTCCTCGGCAGTATTCGAGCGCGCACTCCTGCATGCAGATAACGCGTATTACATCCCCCACTTCAGCGCATCCGGGCGGATCTGCAAGACCAACCTGCCCAGCAACACCGCCTTCCGAGGTTTCGGCGGACCCCAAGGCGTCATCAACATCGAGAACATCCTCGAGGAAATCGCGCTGAAGCTGAACCTCGACGCGCTGGACGTTCGCCGCCGCAACATGTACGGCGCCCCACGCCTTTCCCCCTCTCCCGGTAATCCGGGAGAGGGCAGGGGTGAGGGTCTGCCCCCTTCACACGACAACCTCACCACCCCCTACGGCCAGCTCGTCACGAACAACACGCTCCCCCAGCTCTTCACCGAATTGCCCGAGCGCTGCGACTACCACGCCCGTAGGAAACACATCGACTCCTTCAACGCCACCTCGCGCACCATGGTGAAAGGGATGTCGCTGACGGCCGTCAAGTTCGGCATCTCCTTCACCCGCCGCGCCATGAACCAAGCCAACGCGCTCGTGAACCTTTACCAGGATGGCACCGCGATCGTCTCCACCGGCGGCACTGAAATGGGCCAAGGCGTGAACACGCGCATCCGGCAGCTCGTGGCGGATGACCTGGGCATCAGCTACGACAAGGTCATCGTCGCCGCGACCGCGACCGATAAAAACAACAACACTTCCCCCACCGCGGCAAGCAGCGGGACGGATCTAAATGGTGCCGCCGCCCTCGACGCCTGCGCCAAACTCCGCGCCCGCCTCGCCGTCGTCGCGTCAAGCATGCTCGGGAATGTCAACGACGGCCTGAATCCCGAGCCCGGCTACGTCGCTTTCGACAACAACACCGTCTTCGACGCGCGCAATCCCCGCAAGAAAATCTCCTTCAAAGATCTCTGCTGCCAAGCCTACGAGCTTCGCGTCAACCTCGGCGAGCGAGGGTTCTATGCCACGCCCGGCGTCGACTACAACCGCGAGACCGGTAAAGGCCACCCCTTTCTCTACTTCACCAACGGCGTCGCCTGCGCCGAAGTGGTCATCGACCGCTTCACCGGCGACTACCGCGTCACCCGCGTTGACCTCCTCATGGACATTGGCCAATCCATCAACCCCGGGATTGACCGCGGACAGATCGTCGGCGGCTTTATCCAAGGCATGGGCTGGTGTACCACCGAAGAGCTGCGTTACGCACCTGATGGCCAGCTCCAAACCCACTCGCCCACGACCTACAAAATTCCTGACATCTCCGACGTCCCGGAGATCTTCAACGTTCACACGATCGACAACCCGAATAGCACCGTCTCTCTCAAGAAATCCAAAGCCGTCGGCGAACCCCCGCTGCTCCTCGGCGCCTGTGTCTTCACCGCGATCAAAAACGCCCTCTCCTACGCCGCCCCCGGCACAATCCCCCCGCTCTCGCTCCCGGCGACACCGGAAGAAGTGCTGATGACGCTGACGCGGCTAGGAGCATTAGCCAGAACGCCCGCAACTGTCCGCTGATCCTGCTACAATGAGCTCATGAACTGGCGCGACTTCATCGAAGAAAACCCGCAGGTCATGTTGGGAAAGCCGATCTTCAAAGGCACCCGCGTCACCGTCGAGCACGTCCTCCGGGAACTCGGTGGCGGTATGAGCCAGCAACAGCTTCTGGCGTCTCACCCGCAGCTCACCAGTGATCACCTCCGCGCTGCGCTCCTCTATGCCGCGGCAATCATTGATTGCGAAACCACCGTCTCCACCTGATCCTGCTGATGCGACTGCTGGCGGACGAAAACATTCATGTGGAGATCGTCCAGCAGTTGCGCGCTTTAGGACATGATGTGATCTCCGCCTTGGAATCCTTCCCAGGCGCACCAGATCAACATGTTCTTCAAGTCGCGCGAGCGCAATCACGCGTCCTGATCACCGACGATAAAGACTTTGGCGGCTCGTGAGCTGCGGAGTTGTTCTTCTGCGACTAAGCCATGACTCAAACCGCATCTGCAAACCCCGGCAATGCGCGCGATTATCGCCTCCCGTATCTCGGCCCCCTCCTCATCCTCCTCTTCTCCCTCTCCATGCTCGCCCTCACCTGGCGGCGGTGGCCCGACATCCTCATCGACTTCGGCGTGCAGCTTTACACCGCGTGGCAACTGTCCGAAGGTAAGCTCCTCTACCGCGACATCGCCCACATCTACGGTCCACTCTCGCCGTGGCTGAACGCCATCGCTTTCAAGTTCCTCGGGCAGTCGATGCTGAGCCTCGCCCTGCTCAACATGCTGTTCCTCGCCGCTATCCTCACCCTCACGTACCGCCTGCTCACCGTCATCGCCTCCCGCCTCGCCGCCACCATCGGCTGTCTTGTCTTCGTCGGCGTCTTCGGCTTCGGCCAGTATATGCCGGCCGGCAATTACAATTTCATCACCCCATACGTCGCTGAAGCGACGCATGGCTTCCTCTTCTATCTCCTCGCAGCAGCAGCCCTCCACCACTTCACTCAAACAGAAAGGAAAACGGCGCTCGCCACCGCGGCCTTCTGCACGGGGCTGCTCCTGCTCACGAAATATGAGCTGATCTTCGCCGGCGTTCCCGCACTCGCTGTGCAATTCTTCTTGGCACTGCGAGATCCATCCCGTTCTCACAAGATCCGACAGGTCCTCCTTGCAGGGATTTCCGTTCTGATTCCCCTTCTCCTCGCGTTCCTCGTGCTCTGGACTTATCTCTCCGCCACTCAATCTCTTCGCGCCCTCGCCGGGCCATTCCCTTTGCTCACGGATCGATCGCTTCAGACTTCGTCCTTCTACAGGGAAGGTCTTGGCACCGATGCGCCGCTGGCGAACTTCATCAAGTTGCTGAAGGTGCTCGCCCTTTACCTGCTGCTCCTCGGCCCGCTCATAGCCTCACTCTGGGTACGACGCCATCGCGCGCCCTGGATTGTGCTGCTCGCGACCTTTGTTTCCGCCGCGATTCTTACGGCGCTGATGCCCATCGACTGGACCGAAATCGCGCGCCCCTTCCCGATCCTCATGATCGGCGCCCTCGCCGTTGCCGCATACGATCTCTTTTGCCACGGCATTACACCCCGCCGGGCACTGCGCCTCTCGATGATCCTCTTCGCGCTGCTCATGCTGGCCAAGATGATCCTGAATGCCCGCGTGCACCACTACGGCTTTGTGTTAGCGCTGCCGGCGGCGCTGATGATCGTCGCGATGCTCACCGACTGGCTGCCGACGCTGATCGACCGTCGGCACGGCGATCCCAACATCTTCATCGCGGCCAATCTGGGCGTCCTGCTGGTCGTGGTCGCGATCCACGTGCGGGTGACGTCGAATTATATGAGCGCGAAGACTTTCCCTGTCGGCACAGGCGCGGACACCATCTACACGACAGCCGATCGCGGCACATCGATTGAACAGGCGCGCCTGGATATCCAGCGTCTGCCGCCCGCCTCCGCGACGCTCTCAGTCGTTCCGGAAGGCGCGATGCTGAACTACTTGTCGCGCCGCGCCAGCTCGATACCCTACCTCGCTTTTCTCCCCAGCGATCAGTCACTGCACAGCGAGATGAGGATCAACCAGGCCTTTCAGGCCCATCCGCCCGACGCGGTTGTCGTCATCACCAGGAACCAGCAGGAATACGGCCAAGGTAACTTTGCCATCGATTACGCGCGGCCCCTCGGCGAGTGGATCCGAAATCACTACACGCCCATCAGCCGCCCCAATCCGAACGTGCGCATCCTCATGAGGAAGTCCGTGACAACTACCCCTTCACCGCCCCCGCCGTGATTCCCTTGGTCAGATGCTTCTGCAGGAAGATGTACGCGATCAACGTCGGCAGCATCATCAAAACCAGTCCCGCGAACGCGATGCCCCAGTCGCTTCGGTAGTTGCTCACGATCGTGATCTTCGCCAATCCCAGCGGCAGCGTCCGGATCGCATCTGACGCCCGCCCGCTCAGCAGCATGAACGCGACGAAAAACTCGTTCCAGTTCCCCAAAAACAAAAAGATCGACACCGTGATCAACCCCGGCCGAGCCATGGGGAGCATCACGTGCCAGAACGCCTGCGCCTCCGTCGCCCCATCCAGCAGCGCCGCCTCATGCAAACTTGCCGGCAGCGACTTAAAGAAGCCCGTCAGCACGAACACTGAAAACGGAAACCCAAACGCCAGGTAAACCAGGAACAGCCCGAAGCGGTCGTTCAGCAGTCCCATCCCCTTCATCTCGAAAAACAGTGGCACAATCGCAAGCTGAATCGGAATCATCAGCCCTGCCAGGAAGTAGAAATAGATCGCCCGCACGCCAAAGAAGCGGAAGCGCGACAGCGCATAAGCCGTCATCGCGCTCAGCAGCGTCGTCACGATCACCGTCGAAAACGTCATCAGCACGCTGTTCAAGAAATAAGTGCGAAAATTTCCCTGCACCCACGCGTGCGAAAAATTCTCCCAGTGCAGCCCCGCCAACTTCGGAAGCTCGAACGGCCGAAGAAAAATCTCCTGATCGCTCTTCAGCGATGAGTAGAACAGCCAGAACATTGGGTAAACGACGATTACGGCATACGAAAACAGCATCATCCAAATCACTGGCGACGAAAACGACAGCCTCCGCGCACGAGAGCGCGGGCCTGCTGCTCTCTTTACCTCACCCGGCACTCCGTGAGTGGGCGGGGCGAGGGCCCTTCGCCGATCCTCAACAACCACTCGATCCTGCACTGTCATCACATCTCCACCACATCCCGCTTCATTCCCTTTAGCATCGCCGCCGAGCCAATGAAGATCATCAGAAACAAGATCACCGCCATCGCCGTCGCCTCCCCCACCCTGAAATCCTGGAACATCGTCTGAATCATGAGTGTGCTGACCACGTGATTCGCCGTTTGAGGCTGCTGGTTCGTTAATAGCCAGATCACCTCAAACGCCTTCATCCCGCCAATGATCAGAAACACCATCGAGATTGCCAGCACGTCCCAGATCAGCGGCACCGTGATCGTCCAGAACTGTCGCCACGGGCTGGCGCCGTCGATCTTTGCCGCCTCATAATACGTTTCCGGGATGGTCTCCATCGCCGCCAGGTACAGCACCATGTTGAATCCGCACGCGCCCCAGATGCTGATCGGGATCAGCGACCAGTACATGTTTTTCGATTCAAGCCAGGTGTGGGCGCCAAATCCTTGGAGCCACTGCCCGGCGGACGTCAGATGCAGCTTCATGAACCCCTCCCCAACGGACGTCAGCGCCCCGTTGATCAACCCTCCCTGCGGGTTGTAAACGTGCAGCCAGAGCAGCGTCGCCGCCACACCTCCGAGGAGATTCGGGAAGAAGAAGACCACCCGGAAAAACTTCGACCCCCAAATCCCCCGGCTGATGCACGCCGACAAGAACAGCGCCAGCGGCACCACGAACAGCGGCACCACCACCATCAAAAACAAGTTGTTCCCCAGTGAAATCCAGAACATGTCGCTCTCAAACAGCAACCGCCGGAAGTTCAGCCAACCCACCCACGGCATCAGTTGCAAATCGGTCAGCCCATTCCACCGATGCAAGCTCCACGTGAACGACCTGACGCAAGGCACGATGATGAAGATCGTGTAGATCGCCAGCGCTGGCCCCACGAACAGCAGCACATTCCTCACCCGCATCGGCTGAAGCTCTTCGGGCGGCAATAGCATCAGGCGGTTGCGCCGGAACTTCCGCACGATCTGCAAAACCGCAAGCAGGGTTCCCCCAGCCAGAAGCCCGAGCAGCACCGCCGGCTCCCAGCGATGGTTCACGATGACCCGGTCTGGATGCTCCGCCGCCCCCTTGATCGCCTGCGCCCGCGACTCAAGCATCTTTGCGATCTGCGCCGGCGTCATATTGCCTGAAATCGCCTGATAAAAGCCATCCCGATAAGGCTGCTCAAACTCCATCAACTGCTCGCCGGGCATCGTCCCGTAGCTCGTCTTCGCCCGGTTCACGATATCGTTCAGATCATCCAGATCCTTCGACAGATTCCCCTCATTCGCGCCGCGGATCGCTGTTGGGATGTCCTGCATCCGCGCGAACTTCCCCGCCATCCGCCGCGACGTCATGAAGCGTAAGAACTCCATCGCCTCGTCCGGGTTCGGACTATTCTTCATCGTGACGAACGGCTCCACCTGCACATACACCGCCGTCGGATCGCCCTTCCCATTTTTCACGATCGGCAGGTTGAAGCACCCCAGCTCAAACCCCGCCGGAATCTTCCCCAGCATCTCGCTCTTGAGCCACGATCCGCACGGGATCATCGCCGTGTTCCCCAGGAAGAACTGAAGCTGCGATTCCGTATGACTCATTCCCAGCGCCCCCTGCTGGAAATATTTCACCCCCGTCTCCTGCGTCAGCCGCAGCGCTTCAATGCTCGCCGGACAATCATACGTTCCCGGCATCAGCCGCCGCATCGCGACATACGCGTCCGCCCCCAGCATGTGGTAATACGCCGACTCGTAAAAGGGCTTAGCGTAGTACGGATACCTCCCCTGAAACGCCAGCGGCGCTACTCCCGCCTTCTTCACCGTCTCGCACAGCGAGAAAAACTCGTCCCACGTCACAGGCGTCTTCCACCCATGCTTGCGGAACATCGCCTTGTTGTACCAGACCACCGACGCAAAATATGGCAGCGGAATTCCGTAGATCTTCCCGTTCTCGATATACCCCTCAAGACTTCCCGGCAGAAAAGTGTCCTTCCACTTCGCATCCCCCTCCCAGTTCGGCATCTCCAGGTACTTGTTGCACTCCAGCACCTTCCCATTCGCAATCAGCGGCCAATAGTTGATAAAGCAGTTCGTCGTCTCAAAGTACGACCCCTCCAGAATCCGCACCCGAACCTTGTCCTCAATCCGCGGGTCCAGATAAAGATCCACCACCACCGGATCCCGCTTGTTTCCACGGATTTTCACCACGCGCTCGCCGCCGGCCTCGCGCAGCTTCAATTCGCCGGATAGTCGCTCCGCATCCGCCACCACCGTCCCCACCAGATTCTCCGCCACCAGGTTCCACCGCCGCCCCTCCTTCTCCTGCCGAATATCCGTATACGTCCCGCGCACCTCTCCCCAGGAAAACTTCCCATCCCGAATCACCAGGCCTTTCCCCTCTCCCGGTACTCCGGGAGAGGGTAGGGTGACGGCTTTTCCCCCCTCATCCACAACCTCCCACGTCCCCTGCAACTCATACTCCCGCGCACAGTCCAGGAAAAAATCCTTCCCCGCCCCTCCCTCAAACAATGGCAGCTCAATCTTCTTCACCCCTCCTCGCGCCAGCGCTGCGCACGCCAACACCACCGCCATCAACACAATTGCCTGAAATCTGTACATGTTCTCGTGCTAGATTACCCGAAGCGCTACCGCCCTTGCACGCCTCCCCCTCTTCCGCATCGCGACGGCGCCTGACCCTCTTTCACCCCCGCCCCACAAACCGTACATTCTCCACAGCGCGATGTCGTCCGACCCCCTCGTCCAGATCCGCAACATCTCTAAATCCTTCGGCGGCGTCCACGCGCTCTCCGGTGTCTCCTTCCCGATCCAAAAAGCCGAAATCCACGCCCTCTGCGGAGAAAACGGAGCCGGCAAATCCACCCTGATTAAGATCCTCTCCGGCTCCGTCACCCCCGACACCGGTGAGATTCTGATCGGCGGCCAACCACTGACCACCGGTGCCGTTCGCGCCTCCGAACAGGCGGGGATCGCGGTCATCCATCAAGAATCCGTCGCCTTCCCCCACCTCAGCGCCTTCGACAACATCTTCGTCGGCCGCGAACCCAAGCGCTTCGGCAAGTTCTTCCTCGACCGCCCGCGCATGCGCCGCGAAACCCGCGCCCTCCTGGAGCGCTTAGGCGAATCCTTCGACCCCCGCAAACCCCTCGCCGACCTCACCGTCGCTCAGCGCCAAATGGTCGGCATCGCCCGCGCCCTCTCCCAGGACTGCCGGCTCCTGATCATGGATGAACCGACCGCGTCCCTGAGCAGCCGCGAAACCCAAGTCCTCTTCCGCATCATCCGCCAGCTCCAAAGCGATGGCGTCTCCATCCTCTACGTCTCCCATCGTCTCGACGAAGTGTTCGAGCTCTCTCAAAACGTCACCATCTTCCGCGACGGCAAACACGTCTCCACCACCCCCACGAATCAGCTCACCACCGAAACCCTCATTAAACAAATGGTCGGCCGCGATCTACTGGAGGCCGATTCTTCGTTTAGCGACTCCGCTTCCGGGGCGCTCTCGACGCCCCCCTTGCTCCAGGTCCGCAACCTGACGCGCCTGGGAACCTTTGAGAACATCTCGCTTGATGTGCACGCGGGCGAGATCGTCGGCCTCTCCGGTCTCGTCGGGGCCGGCAGATCGGAACTGGCGCGCGCCATCTTTGGCGCCGACGCTTACGACGGCGGCTCCATCCTCGTCAAAGGCTCACCCCTCCCACCCCACAGCATTCACGCGGCCATCGAAGCCGGACTCGCCCTTGTGCCGGAAGACCGTCAGCATCTCGGCCTGGTCTTGCCGATGAGCGTGGGCGCCAACCTGTCGATGACGGTGCTTCACTCGCTGACGAGCGCGGGAATGACTTCCGGCAGGAAAGAAGCGCCGATCGTCCGCCAGTTGATGGCGGATCTTCAAGTCAAAGCCGCCAGTCCGAAGGTTGCCGCCAACACCCTCTCGGGTGGAAATCAGCAGAAGCTTGTCCTGGGCAAGTGGCTCGCCACCAAGCCGCGCATCCTGATCCTGGATGAACCCACGCGCGGCGTCGACGTCGGCGCTAAAGCCGAATTCCACCGCCTGATCCGGAACCTCGCGGCTCAAGGCGTCGCGGTGCTGGTGATCTCCTCGGATCTGCCCGAGATCCTCGCCCTCTCTCACCGCATCCTGGTGATGCGCCAAGGCCAGCTTGCCGGCGAGTTGCCGCGCGAGCGGGCCACGCAGGAAAGCATTCTCTCACTCGCGATCCCGGGAGGCGCAGCCGCATGACTGTGCTGCCGTACGGAGTCGAACAACGCCGTGGGATCCCGATGCGCCGGCTGCTGGCCCATCGCGAGCTGGCCGTCGCGCTGATCCTTGCCATCACGGTGATTGCCGTTTCCATCATCAACCACGACTTCCTCTCCCTTGGCAACTTCCGCGACATCCTCATCAAGGTCGCCCCCTCCGCCATCGTCGGCTGCGGCCTCACCTTCGTCATTCTCACCGGCGAAATCGACATCTCCGTTGGCTCACTCATGGGCTTCCTCGCCGTCCTCCTCGGCCTGCTCACCAGCCCCGATTACGCCCATCTCCCGGTGAGTCTCTCCATTCTCATCGTGCTCGCCGCCGGTACCTTCATTGGTTTCATTAACGGCCTGCTCATCACCTTCGGCCGCGTCCCCTCGATCATCATGACCCTCGGCATGCTCACCGCACTCCGCGGCGCAACCAAGGTCCTCATCCGCGTCTACGCCAACGACCGCTGGATCGGAAACCTCCCCGACACGCTGCGCTTCCTCGGCACCGGTTCCATCCTCGGCGTTCCCGTCTCCGTGCTGACGGCGCTGATCATCCTGATCCTCTGCGCACTCGCCGCCGCCTACACGCCCCTCGGACGCCGGATCTATGCCGTCGGCTCCAACACCCACGCCGCCACACTCGCCGGCCTCTCGCCCAATCGCATCAAGCTCTTCGCCTTCACCCTCACCGGCTTCCTCACCGCCATCGCCACCATGGTCTCCGTCCCCCAGCTCTCGGTCATTGATTCAGACATCGGCGTCGGCTTCGAGCTCCTCGTGGTCACCGCGGTCGTCGTCGGCGGTACCTCCATCTCGGGCGGAAAGGGAACCATCCTCGGCACCCTCCTCGGCGTGATCCTCCTCGGCACCGTCCGAACCGTCCTCACCTTCCTCAAGCTTGGCACCGACGCCACCTACTGGGAACGCGCCATCCAAGGCGGCTTTATCCTCCTCGCCGTCCTGGCCGACCAACTCGCCAAGCGCGACCGCTCGGAGGACGAATGACGGATTCGATCCCCACAACGATTACTCCCTCTCCCGGTACTCCGGGAGAGGGCGGGGGTGAGGGTTCTCCCTTGCTAACCCCACGCGCCGCTTCACCAAAGTTCTCCTTCCCCTACTGGCACGAACTGATCCTCATCCTGTTGACGATCGCCCTCTTCCTCTTCGCCCGAAGCAAAGACCCCACCTTCCTCAACGCCTCCGTCCAATCCGAACTCTCCACCCACGTCTGGGAGCTCGCCCTCCTCGCCCTCCCCATGACCCTCATCATCATCACTGCCGGGATCGACCTCTCGGTCGGTTCCATCATGGCCCTCGCCGCCGTCATCCTCGGGCTTTCGTACGAACACCACGTCCCCATCGCGCTCGCTTGCCTCTGCGCGCTTCTCACCGCCACCGCCGCCGGCGCGCTCAACGGATTCTTTATCTCTCGAATTAAAGTCCACCCCCTTATCGTTACCCTCGCGACCCTGTCCGCGTACCGCGGCATCGCTGAAGGCATCTCCAAAGCCAAGCCGGTCTCCAGCTTCCCCGAGTCGTTCGCCTTCTTCGGGCAAGGCACGATTGCCCACATCCCCTTCCCCGCCCTGCTCTTCTTCCTCTTCGCCCTGATCACCTTCATCGTTCTTGCGCGCACCCCCTTTGGCCGATTCCTCTACGCCATCGGCTTCAACCCCACCGCATCCCGCTTCTCCGGCATCCCGGTCGCCCGCATCAAGTTCCTCCTCTACACCCTCTCCGGCACGATCGCCGGCATCGCCTCCATCCTCTTCGTCTCCCGCCGAAACACTGCCAAGGCCGATGTCGGACTGGGCCTCGAGCTTGACGTCATCACCGCCGTCGTCTTGGGCGGGACAAGCATCTTCGGCGGCCGCGGAAACATCCCCGGCACCCTCCTCGGCATCCTCCTCATCCACGAAACTCGCGAATTCGTCTCCTGGCACTACCAAAACGACGAACTCATCCCCCTCGTCCTCGGCGCCCTCCTCATCCTCTCCGTCCTCTTCAACTCCCTCCTAACCCCCAAGCGCCGCTGAAGCGTGCTAGAGCGACGCGCCCGCGCGTGAAGCGTTCGAAACAGCAATGAGGTCATGCGGAGGTACTCCGAAGCATCTGGAACCAAACGTCTACTCGGCTAGATCCTTCGCGGAGTACCGCTCAGGATGACAGGCTGCGCCAACGTCCCGTTACGTTAAACTTCTTTCGATGGAACAGCAGCCGACCCCACCTCCAGCACGTCTGGCCTACTCATCCGAACCTCAACCATCCCTCTGGCGTACGCGCCTTGCCACCGCAGCCGCCATCGGCGGCGGAATCGCTGCCGGGTTCATGATCAATCCCATTGAGGGCAACTACTTAATTCCTTGGTTCTACCTATCATTTCTCGGCCCGTTCATCCTCTGCTGCCTCGCCACGTCCCGGAAATTGATCCTCGCTCTCCTCTTCAGCGG
Source organism: Tepidisphaeraceae bacterium (assembly GCA_036387255.1). Taxonomy (GTDB): domain Bacteria; phylum Planctomycetota; class Phycisphaerae; order Tepidisphaerales; family Tepidisphaeraceae; genus DASVUC01. Next base: position 19,754 of record DASVUC010000027.1, read on the forward strand.
CATCATGATGTTCGGCCCCCTTCTCCGACTGCTCCTCCCGTCCAACGGCATCGATCCTATCGAACGGGAGAACGCTCTCATCGTGGTGTCGGTGCTATCCTCCATCTCCCTCGGCATCGCCGCATCCATCGCATTTTCCCCAATGCTTTCGCCGCAAACGATCACCACGGTTACCTGCGATGAAGAACCCGCTCCCCCACATTCCGCTGTAGCCGCGACGCCCGCGTCGCCTTCCCGCTCCCGTAAACTCAACGACGATCGGCGATGACCGCGGAAATGCAGACAAAAGCACCGACCACGCCTAGACGGTTGCGCCTTCCATCACGAACTGCTCAGGCCCATCTCGTGGCTGTTCCTGCGGCGGATCAGGTAGCAAGCAGCTCACCATCGCTCTACTCAGCCGTTCCAGCACTATTAACATGCTATAATGCCCGAATGAGCAGCCTCACCATCGAGATCCCCGACGAGATCCGCCGAGAGCTGGAAAACATCTCTCGGCAGAAGCAGCGGCCCCTGGAGGAGGTCGTCCGAGAGTCACTCCAAAAGTACGTTGCGGTAGAGCAGTTCAGGGCACTCCGAGACTCCGTCTTACCCGCCGCCAAGGCAGCGGGATTCTCGACGGATGATGATGTTTTCAAGGCTATCTCGTGAAGGTGATGCTGGACACAAACGTCCTTGTTGCTGGTTTCGGCACAAGCGGCATGTGTCAGCAAGTGATTGAAGCGTGCCTTCAGTTCCATGAACTTTTCACGTCTCAAGTCATTCTCTCCGAGCTTGAGAGAAACCTCCTGGCAAAGTTCGAGCTCTCCGATGTTACGGTTGTTCAAATCCTTCAGCACGTTCGACAGCATGCGGTGATGGTGGAACCCGCCCCCGTTCCTGCCGAAGCTTGCCACGATCAATCAGACTTACCCATTCTTGGCACCGCAGTCGCGGCGGGTGCAGATTGCCTTGTGACGGGAGATCACGATCTTCTCACGCTTCAGCGATTCGAACGCACAACAATTCTCTCGCCTCGCCAGTTTCACGACCTGGCGAATCCGCAAAGATAGCACCTCAACTCCCGCTGATGACAAGCGGAAGAATTTCCGTTTAAATCGCGCCATGCGCACACTCACTTTTTCAACCCTGCTCACCCTCTGCCTCATGCTCTCCGCCTGCGACAGCGGCTCATCAACCTCGTCCTCCAAATCCAACGCCACCACGCAATCTTCTTCTGGTGCATCCGGTGACAAAAAGCTCACCGTCGCGCTGCTCCCCAAGAAGAAAGGCGTCCCCTACTTCACCACCTGCGCCCAAGGAGCCGAGGAAGCCGCCAAGGAGCTCGGCATCAACCTGATCTACGACGGCCCCACCGATGGCGCCGCCGAGAAGCAGGCGAACATGATCGAGAAGTGGACGCTCCAGGGCGTCGATGTCATCGCCGTCTCTCCCAACGACCCCAACGTCCTCGCCCCCGCGATGAAGAAGGCGCGCGACAAGGGCCTGCATGTCATTACCTGGGACGCCGACGGCATGCCCGGCACGCGTGAGTTCTTCGTCAACCAGGCGACCGCCCAGGACATCGGCTACGCCATGGTCGACACGATGGCTAAAGATCTTGGGGGGGACCCCGCCGGCGACGTGGCAATCATCACCGCCTCGCTCACCGCGGCCAACCAGAACGCGTGGATGGAGCACATGAAGGAGCGGCTCAAGAAGTACCCCAAGCTGAACCTGGTGACGGTGAAGCCGTCGGAGGAAGATCAGAAGCTCGCGTTTCAGGTCGCTCAGGATCTGATGAAGGCGTACCCGAACCTCAAGGGTATCTTCGCCATCAGCTCCAACGCTTTCCCTGGCGCGGCGGAGGCGATTAAACAAGCAGGCCGATCCGGACAAGTCCTCGTCACCGGCCTCTCCACCCCTAACGACATGAAGGCTTACGTCAAAGACGGCACCGTCAAGTCCGTTATCCTCTGGAACACCATCGACCTCGGCTACCTCACCCTCCAGAGCGCCAATTCCCTTGCCAAGGGCACCCTCAAGACCGGCGCCTCCTCGGTCAACGCCGGTCGGCTCGGCGAACATAAGATCGATGGTGACAACGTCCTGCTCGGCAAGATCCTGATCTTTACCAAGGACAACATCGATCAGTTCAATTTCTAGCCTTTTTGCCGATATTTTCGAACTTGTCGCCTTCGCCAGCCGTGCATATCGTGGTGCGTCTGCAGTTTGGATGCACGCCCCAGGAGAGAGGTAGAGATTGCAACCGCTGGCCAATGAAGTTGCGCGCTCGGCGCGGCGCCTTTGCCTCGAGTCGCTCGAGCCGCGCGTTCTCCTCGCCACCACCCGCCTCGGCGTCGTCGGCGATTACTCCGCAAACATTCAGACCCAAGCTATTACCGACGTCGCCAATCTCGTGAAAGGTTGGAACCCTGACGCCATTGTCACCCTTGGCGACAACAACTACCCCTCCGGCGAAGCTGCCACGATCGACACCAATATCGGGCAGTTCTACCACTCCTACATCTACCCCTACACCGGCAGCTACGGCGCGGGTTCACCGACCGGCGCCAACCGCTTCTGGCCGGCGCTGGGCAACCACGATCTCGACACGCAACTCGGCAAGCCCTACACCAACTACTTCACGCTGCCCAACAACGAGCGTTACTACGCAACGCAGGTGGGCAACGTCGCGTTGTTCGTGATCGACTCGGATCCGCGGGAGCCCGACGGCGTCAGTTCCACCAGCACCCAGGCGCAATACATCAAGGCGCAGATGCTCGCCTCGACCGCACAGTGGAAACTGGTGGTGCTGCACCACCCGCCGTTCTCTTCCGGAAGTCACAGCAGCAATGCCGACGTGCAGTGGCCATTCCGCGAATGGGGCGCGACGGCTGTCTTGGGCGGGCATGACCACAGCTATGAACGGCTCGCTTACGACGGCCTGCCCTACTTCGTCAACGGCCTCGGCGGAGAAAGCATCGACCCGTTCGACGTTCTCAAAGGCTCGAGTCAGGTCCGCTACAACGCTAACTACGGCGCGATGCAGATCGACGCCACCGACACGGACATCACTTTCCGCTTCATCAATCGCGCCGGCCTCACGGTCGACTCCTACGTGGTTTCGTCTTCGACGCTCAACGACTTGGCGAATTACGTCTCGACCACGACAACCTGGAAGTACCTAGACAACGGAACCAGTCCCAGCTCGACGTGGACCAGCCTGGGTTTTGACGATAGCGCCTGGAAGAGCGGCGCCGGGCAATTTGGTTACGGCGAAGGGGATGAGACGACCGTCGTTTCTTACGGCTCCAACGCGGCCAGCAAATACATCACAACCTACTTCCGCAAATCCTTCAGCGTGAGCGACAAGACCAGGGTGGCAGCGCTGTCGCTGAGCCTTTTGCGCGACGATGGCGCGGTGATTTACCTCAACGGGACGGAGATTTATCGCAGCAATATGCCGTCCGGCACGATCACGTCTTCTACGCTCGCGACCACTGATATCACCGCGGAGGACGAAACAGCCTGGTATGCCGTGGCAGTCAATCCCGCACTGCTTGTGAACGGGACAAATGTCCTCTCAGTAGAGGTTCACCAGAACAGTGCAGCGAGCTCCGACCTCAGCTTTCACGCGCAGCTCTCTGCTCGTCTAAATCAGGCGGCACCGACCACCATTCCTGCGGCACCAACGAACTTCAAGGCAGCCGTTCCAGGACTTAACGCGGTCAACCTCACATGGACCGACAACGCCAGCAACGAGTTCGGGTACAGGCTTGAACGCGCCAGGGACGGCTCGCCCTTTATCGCCCTCGGTACCCTCGGCCCGGACACCACCAGTTTTCTCGACACCATCAATCTGGTGCCCGGCGCCAAATACTTGTATCGCCTGCGCGCCCTCAACCCATTGGGCCTGTCCACCTACGCGAACCTCGCAACCACGATCCTGCCGCTGACGCAGAACCTGATCACTGCCGGCAGCACGTGGAAGTATCTCGACAATGGCACCACACCCAGCGCGACCTGGACAACCAACAGCTTCGTTGACACCGCCTGGAAATCCGGCGCTGCGCAATTTGGGTACGGCGACGACGATGAAACAACGGTCGTCTCCTACGGCTCCAACGCGGCCAGCAAGTACATCACAACCTACTTCCGGAAATCGTTTAACGTTCCGGCCCCGGAGACCATCCTGGGGCTGACGCTGAACCTGCTGCGCGATGACGGCGCCGTGGTGTACCTCAACGGCGTCGAGGTTTATCGCAACAACATGCCCAGCGGCGTGGTCACGTCGTCGACGCTGGCGCTGGTTAATCTCAATGCGCCGGATGAATCCGTTTGGTACTCCGCTTCGGTTGACCCGGCGCTGCTGACTGCCGGCGCTAATACCCTGGCCGTCGAGCTTCATCAGGCAACGTCGAGCAGCACCGACATCAGCTTCGATTTCTCGCTGATCTCCACCGTCGCTACTGGTTACGCGGGCCCGCCTGCCGACCCGGGCGTTTCCGCTCCCAGCGCGCTTGCCGCCAAGCCAATTTCGGCCTCCCGCATCGACCTCACGTGGGTTGACACGTCCTCCAACGAATCCGGCTTCACCCTTGAGCGTTCCTCGGATGGCACGAATTATGCGGTGATCGCGACGCTGCCGCCCAACACCACGAGCTATTCCGACACCGGCCGCAGCGCCAGCACCAAGTATTGGTATCGCATTCGCGCCTACCGGACGGGAGGAACCTTCAGCTTCTACTCTGGCCCCGTCAGCGCCACCACCTTCGCGAGCTTCACGCCAATGTTCTCCACCAGTTCCATCAGCGCGTCGCAGTGGAGGTGGCTCTTCGATCTCCTCTACTCGCCGAAGAACGTGTTATAAGCCAACGTTGGGGGTAACATCCTCAAGCACTCGCCGCGCCTCCGATGCCAGCGGATCCAGGCGCAGGCAGATCCGGGCTTCCCGCGCCGCTTCCTCGGCTCGCCCCGCCCTGGCGAGACATCGACACAGCGCCACCCGCCAGTTCACCTGACCGTAATCCGCATCCAGCGCCCGCCGATAATGCTCGACCGCTGCTGCCAGTTCCCCATGCTCCGCGCAAAGCTGAGCCGCGATTGCGAAAGCGTCGGCATCCGCGCCCGGTTGCTGGCACTGCGCAAGTGCCAGTTCCTTCGCCCGCCGCCGCGCCACCTTCCGGAGATCCGCACGCTCCTCCGCCAGCAGATCTGAAACGTGCAGCAGCCATGCGACGCGCCCATCGGCAAGCGAGACCGCCAGTTCCGGCCGATGAACGCGACGAATATAGACAGCCGCCGCCCGGTCAAGCAGCGCATTGTTCAGCCGAACGGCTTTCTGCATGTTTGCCACCGATTCATCAACCCGGCCTTGCAGCGCGTCGATTAAGGCATGCGAGAAACAGGCGATGTCATGGTTCGGGCACAGCTTGTGAGCGGACCGGATTCGTGCAGCGCCGCTCTCCACATCCCCCAGAACAAATGCTTGTATCTGCCCGGCCAGTGCATCGGGATAGCCGAACGTGGGGCACAGCGCACAGGTGATTTGCAGATCCTCGACAATCCGCCTCGCGTGCTCGCGCGATTCCGGCGACATCAGCATGGCGCCGCTCTCACGATCAGGGGCGCGGGTAATCGAGCGCCAGCGGTAGACGTTGAGCCAATAGCGATGCGAAACGTCAGCCGGCTGCGCATCGGCGGCGGATTCGGCGGCAACGATCAGGTCCTCGTATACCGCGTCGGTGGCATCCCAGTCGTTCTGCTCAAGCTCGGAGGCGATGGCGGAGGCGTGCTGGGCAAAGGCGTCGGCGCGACGGGAGCCGTTTAGCTCCGCCAGCGCAAAGGCGCTGACGAACACGACACCGCCCAAGGCCGCAAGTCGGAGCAGACCTGAGACGATCGATGGCGGCGGCGCTTCTTCAACAGGCGCGTCCGTCTCTTTCATCGCCTTCATCTTGCTCAGCGTGACGAGAAGCGCGCAGGAGATGGCCGTGAGGGTGGCGACGGCCGGAATGTGCTGACCGTAGTCGCTCCAGCTATGGATCATGACCGCCAGCAACCCATAGCCGTGCCCAAACGCAGCGGCACAGGTGCGCGAATTGGTCTTGCGAATCGCCTGTGTGAAACGCGTCCAGATCAGCGTGATGAAAGTGAGCGTGATGATGAGCCCTGCAAGGCCCATCTCGATCATCGTCTGCGCGTAATCGTTGTCGGCATACGTCGGCACGGTGGAGGCTTCGGTGCTGTCGAACATGGGCAGCACGACGCTGTTGGTTCCGAGGCCCGTGCCGAAAACAGGGCTGAGCCGCCAGGCGGCGAGCGCATCGCGCAGCACCTGCCAGCGATCTCTTGCAGACGTGACATGACGCGCTGCGATCCAGCGGTCATAGCCCGCGTCGAGGAGGAAATAGCTCAGTGCCGCAGCGCAGATCAGCGCGAGCATCATCATCAGCCAGCCCTGCGCGCGAAGCTTCTGATGCCCCGCCAGCGCGATCGCGAGAAACGTAGCGGCCAGCGTCGCGCAGAAGATTCCGCCGCGACTGCCGGACAGGAAGATCGCTCCCACCCCGCCCACGACGACGAACGCTCCGAGCCAGATGATGCGGAACTCTGGCAAGTGCAGGCGCTCGTTGACTGAGCGCGGCAGGAAGCGCTCAAGCGACGTCATCTCGCGCAGACGCACGAGCATCAACCCTATTGCGCAGCCGATGGAGAGGTTGACGTACTGGCTGAAATGGCTGTGGTTGACGAAGGGGCCCGAGGTCGCCAACCCCGCGGGGCTGAGCCAGGTAAAGAGTATCTTGTCGGTGCCGATGAAGTCTTGAAAGAGAGCAAGGGAGATGACGGCGGCGGCGCTGCTGGTGATGGCGAGCAGAAGCCGCCGAATCTGATCGCGGCGCTGGAAGACGTTGATCGTGATGATGAAGACGGAAACGTAACAGAGCACGAGCCAGAGTTCGTGCCGCGTGGCAAGGGTGTAGAAGCTGAGCGGCAGGCGCGCGTCCAGCGCGGCAGGATCCACCTGCATTTGCGCACGAAGCATGAATCCCGTGCCTGCGAACAATCGCATGAATCTCGAGGGAAGCGGCACGAGCTGGAAGACCGCCAACCCCGCAAAGAGCGCGATCGGCAGGTAGAGAATGCTCCAGACGAATCGCGTGTGGCGGTGGATGATCAGCTTCAATGTGAAGCAGAGCGTCATCGCACTGCACAGCGCCACGAACAGCTGCTCGCTCCAGGGCTGCACGACCCCCAGCGCAGCGGGTGAGAAGATCAGCAGCGCGTAGAGGAGAACTTCAATCGTCGTGTCGAAGCGGGTGAGCGGCAAAGTTTCGCCGCGAATGCGCAGGCGGTTGATGCGCATCTTCGGTTCCGGAACTTCAAGTGGAGACGGTGGAGCCGTGGCCGCGGGGACCATGGGAGGAGCCTGACCTTTCGCTGCAAGCAGTTAC
>DASVUC010000028.1:0-5067 GCA_036387255.1 Tepidisphaeraceae bacterium
CCCTCACCCCCGCCCTCTCCCGGTTACGGGAGAGGGAGGAGCGTTGTCGCGCACGATGAACGTGGTGCGGAGGGGGATGGAGGAGGGGGTGCATATCGGGGGGCAGGTTTTTGTTTCGGTGAAGGGTGAGCCGGTGCTGGACTGGGCGGTGGGGGAGGCTCGGCCGGGGGTGGCGATGGGGACCGCTACCTTAATGGTATGGATGAGCAGCACGAAGCCCATCGCAGCGGTGGCCATTGCTCAGCTTTGGGAGAAGGGGTTGCTGGAACTGGATGACCTGGTGACGAAGTTCATTCCGGAGTTTGGACAGAACGGGAAGCAGAACATCACCATCCGGCATCTGCTCACGCACACGGCCGGGATCCGCGGACTCATTGGAAAGTGGGAGGAACAGAGCTGGGATCAGATCATCGCGATGATCAGCGCCATGCGGGTGGAGCCGGGCTGGGAGGTGGGGAAGAAGGCGGGGTATCACACGCTGACCAGCTGGTATGTGCTGGGGGAAATCGTGCGGCGGGCGGATGGTCGCGCGTTTGAGAAGTATGTGCGCGAGGAGATTTTCCTGCCGATCGGGATGACGGATTCGTGGGTGGGATTGCCGGGGGATGCGCATCGCGCGTATGGGGACCGAATTGGGCTGATGCACGACACATTCCATGGCGAGCCGCGCGTGCTCTCGACGGAGAATGAAGAAGGCGCGGCACGCGTTCGGCCGGGGGCGAATGGGCGTGGGCCGATCCGGGAGCTGGGGAAGTTTTATGAGATGCTGTTGAAAAACGGGTTGGCGGGCGGGAAGCAGATACTGCTCCCGCAGACGGTGGAGGCGATGACCGCACGGCATCGGGTGGGCCTGTACGATCAGACGTTCAAGCATTTGATCGACTGGGGACTGGGGATCATCGTGAACTCGCATTATCACGGGGAGACGGTGCCGTATGGGTTCGGGCCGCATGCGTCGCTGCGCGCGTTTGGGCATAGCGGGCATCAGTCGTCGACCGGCTTTGCGGATCCGGAGTATGGCCTGGCGGTGGCGTGGGTCATGAATGGAATGCCGGGGGAGAAGAGGCATGATCTGCGGGTGAGGGAGATCAACTCGGCGATATACGAGGATCTAGATTTGGCGTAACAATCTACTCCCTCTCCCGTACGCGGGAGAGGGCGGGGGTGAGGGTGTAACTGTCTTAGCTGTTGACGCGCCCGGACACACGGCAAGATGATGTTCTGATGGCGCATCGCGACTACAGCAGCCGGCTGTTGAACTTCGCGCGCGAGATGAGGTATCTGCCGACAGATGCGGAGAAAAAGCTCTGGAGCATCTTGAGAGGAAGAAAGCTTGGGGGCTTCAAGTTTCGGCGTCAGCATCCGATTGAGGGGTACATTCTGGACTTCTACTGCATTGAGCAGAAGCTCGCGGTGGAGGCGGATGGGGGGCAGCATTTGGATGAGAAGGGGAAAGAGTATGATGCGCGGCGGACCGAGCGGCTTGGGAAGTTGGGGGTTCGGGTGCTGCGGTTTGGGGATGATGACGTTTTGAAGCATTCGGTGGAGGTGGCGGAGGAGATTCTTCGGACGCTGATGGAAGGTACACCCTCACCCCTGCCCTCTCCGCGGTACGGGAGAGGGGGAGAGAGTTTAAACCCTCACCCCCGCCCTCTCCCGGGTACGGGAGAGGGGGAAGTGGGTGGGCGGGGGACGCTTCATGGCTGATCATGCACTCACGGGGGAGCAGGTTCGACTGGTGATGGAGGTTTCGCGCGCGCTGACGTTGACGACGGATCTGGATCTGTTGCTCAAGCGCATCGCCGAGGCGGCGACTCAGCTTCTTGCTTGCGAGCGGGCGAGCATTTTTCTTCATGATGCTTCGACGGCGGAGCTTTGGACGAAGGTGGCTTTGTTGTCGGGGGAGATTCGGGTGCCTGCGTCAGCGGGGATTGTGGGGTGTTGTTTTTCGGAAAATCGGGTGGTGCTGGTGCCGGACGCTTATGCGGACGAGCGGTTCAATCCGGAGCCGGATTCAAAGAGTGGGTTTCGGACGCGGAATATTTTGTCGGCGCCGATGTTGTCGCTCGACCGCAAGCCGCTGGGGGTGATCCAGACGATCAACAAGCACGGCGGGGAATTTGAGGCGGCGGATCTGGGGCTTGTGCAACTGCTGGCGGATCAGGCGGGGGTGGCGATTCAGCGGTATCGGCTGCAGGCGGAAGCGACGGCGGCGGCGGAAATGCGGAAGGAGATGTCGCTGGCGCGGAAGGTGCAGCAGGCGATGTTGCCGAAGTCGGTGCCGGAGGTGGAGGGGGTGGATGTGATGGGATGGACCCGGCCCGCATCGATGACGGGAGGGGATTGCTACGACTTCTGGAAGATGAAGGACGGGCGGCTGGGGATTTTCCTGGCGGATGCTTCGGGGCATGGGATCGGGCCGACAATTATCGTTTCACAGGTGCGGACGCTGGTGCGGGCGCTGTGCGATGGAGAGTGCGATCCGGGGCGGCTTCTGGCGCTGGCGAATGCCCGGGTGGCGCAGGACATCGAGGGGGATCGCTTCGTCACGGCGTTCGTGGGGATGCTCTCGCGCGATGGAGAGTTGAAATACGCGAGCGCGGGACATGGGCCACTGCTTTGTCGGGAAGGGGAGGGCAAGGGTTTGAGCGAGCTGGAGTCGACGCATCCGCCGATCGGGATCATGGCGGAGCTGGAGGGGGATCGGGCGGAGCCTGTTCAGCTGAAAGAGGGTGGGGCGCTGGTGGTGGTGAGCGATGGCATTTTTGAAGCACCGCATTCGTCGGGAGAGCAGTTCGGGATGGAGAGGGTGCTGACGATCCTCAATGGGGCGTGCGCGAAGCCGGCGCGGGAGACGATTGAGCTGCTCAAGAATGCAGTAACGCGATGGCAGGGGAAAGAGGAACCCGCAGATGATCAGACGGTGGTGATTTGTCGAAGGACGGGAATGACCCAGGGCTGAGCCGTGGGCTTTGCGCTGAGTTGCTAGCGTTTGCGCGGGGGGCGGAGCTGGTCTAAGTTGTAGACCAGCATGGCGTGTCCGATGGTGTCGGTGGGGGGATAGGGTTTGAGGAAGGCGTAGCGGTTCTGCGGGTCCCAGACGCCGGCTTCGTGCATAGGGCTGATGATGAGGATGCCGGTGCGCGGGGGGTTGTTTTCCTCGGTGAGGATGGTGACGCGGTTGCCTAAGTAGTAGGGGATGTTGGGGGCGCCGGGGCGGTGGAAGAATCTCAGGTAGATCGGTCGGCCCGGGAACGGGTGCGTATCGAGGTAGCGGCGGATCTGCTTGAGAGATTGGCCCCAATCGAGATTGGAATCGTTGATCGCATACCACGGTTTGCTGCGGGGGAAATTGAGGTAGCTGAGGTAGTCGGGGTGGAACGTCGTCGCGTGGATCGCGGAGAGGGCGCAGAGGGAGAAGGCGATCGTGCGCATGCGGGGGGCCGTTAGCGCAGCGCGGGAGGCAAGCATGAGGATGAAGAGGTACGCAGGGAGGAAATGGCGGAAGCCGATGTTGATCCGGGCGAGCATGAGGAAGATCGTCCACGCGACGAGCGGGATGAGGATGGAGAGCTCGCAGAAGCGAAAGCGCGTCGCGAAGAAGGTGGCCAGTGCAAGGGTGAGGATGAGCAGGGTCGGGACCGGGATTTTGTAAGTGGAGACGACAGGGAAGTAGTACCACCAACCCTTCATGCTTTTTTCGCCGAAGAGGTAGGCGGCGTGGCCTCGGCGGCCGTGGGCTAAGCCGTTGGCGAAAGAGGCGATGTAGTTGCCGCCGGGGAGGGGGCGGGAGAGGAGTCTCTTTTGCGTGGGGGTAACTTCGTCGGACAGCTTGGGTTTGGAGAGGTTGAAGTTGGTGAGGGCGAAGAAGATCGCGGGGAAGGCGACGAGGGTGATTGCGGCGTGGCGGAGGTAGGTCTTGAGCAAAGCGGTGCGCAGTGGTCGTTTTGGAAGAGCCCTCACCCTGCCCTCTCCCGGGGTACCGGGAGAGGGGAAGAGGCGAGTCGCGGCGTAGAGGGAGATTGCGAGGGGGAGGATGATCGCGGTGTGCTTGGTGAGCAGCGCTATCGCCAGGGTCAGCAGGGCGAGGAGGAGGTTGATGGTTGTGGGTCGGGTGAAGTAGCGCCAGGCGCAGTAGCAGGCGATGACGATGGTTTCGGCGCCGAGGGCGTCGATGGCGGCGACGGGGATGTGGGCGGCGAGATTGGGGTCGAAGAGGATCAGGAGCGTGGCGAGCCAGGCGCATCTCGTGCTGTAGATCGAGCGGATCCAGATGAAGACGATGGGGATGAGTGGGAGGAAGAGAATGCTTTTCCAGATCGCGATCCAGAGGAGGAGCTGGTCCGGCGTGTGGCGTTGGTTGAAGAGGACGGAGCCGGTGGCGGGGTCGGGCTGGACGCCGGCGAAGAGGAGCGGGATCGCCGAGAGCGCTTCGCCGAGCGGAGGATCGTTCAGACGTGATGAGCCGAAGGTTTTGGGGGACCAGAATTGGAGGCCTCGGACGAGGTGGTATTCGTCGTCGATGCAGTCGGAGTGGGCGCGGGCGATGAGGGCGCTGCGGGGAATGAGGACGAGGGCCGCGAGGAGCAGGGCGAAAAGGAGGTGCGTGCGGGGCGAGAAGCGGGCGAGATTGTAAGAAGGCGTGGCGGCGGGGGTGGCCGTCATGGATGGAGCATCTTGCCGGAGCATCGGCACTTGTAAAGTCGACGAGGTCGCGGGGAGAATTACATTTGCCGATGCGCAGAGGGACCAGCAAGCGGTTGTGCCCGTGTGACGGTTGAGCCATATCTTCAGGATGCAAATGAGCGAGCCGGATGTTTCACGGTTGATGACGGTGGGGGCGGCGATTGAGGTGATCGATCGCGAACCGGTGTCGCCGCGCGTGGTCGAGATGGGGCTGCGGGAGGCCGATGGCTTGGTGCTGGCGGAAGATGTGGTGGCAGATCGGGATTATCCACCTTTTGATAAAACCCAGATGGATGGGTTTGCGGTCAGGAGCGAGGCTTTGGGGTTCGGGGCTCAGGGTTCAGGAAGGGAGTTGCGGATTGTGGGCGAGGTGGCGGCGGG
>DASVUC010000029.1:0-22668 GCA_036387255.1 Tepidisphaeraceae bacterium
TCTGCGATTGATTGGGGTCATGGTCGGTGATTCGAGCGTTGCAGCTAGGGCCTGAACTCTGGCACCTTCCAGCAGTAGGCGGTGTAGCTGATCTCGGACCAGGCCTGCGGATCGACTTCTCGGCCGGGGAAGAGGGGGCGGTTGACCGGGTCGAAGACGATCTTCACGCGGATCTTCGACTGGTTCTTCGTCAGGGCGAGGGGGAGTAAAAATTCGTCTTCCTTCAGGCGGCGGTCGGTGGTTTGGACCTTGTGCTCGGTTTTGCCGAGTTCGTCTTTGGGGTTGGAGTAGACGCAGGTGGTGGAGCCGGGGAGGTACCAGGTGCCGGCGGGTTTGAAGTTTTGGGGATCATCGGCGGGGGCGATGAAGACCTGGGCACGCTGGTTGGGGAACTGGTAATCGAGCTTGCGGCGGAGGAGGACGCCTTGGTTATGCGGGTCGAGGTTGAGGGTAAATTCGGAGTCGCCGCCGGCGCGGGTGATGGCTCGGGCGCGGACGGTTTCGGTTCTGTCGTCGGGGGCGTGGGGGCCGTAGCGACTGGTGAATTCATAGATAGAGCCCGGCGCGGCGGGCTGCTGTGGGGGCGACGCCTGCGTCGCGCCTGCATCGGCGGGGGAGGTGGTTGTGTAGTGGTGAGATTGTTCCGACCGCTCGTCGGCGATGAGCAGTTGATCGGATTGGATCAGGCTCGCGGCGGGCAGGCCGTACCAGTAGGTGACGGTTTCGTAATGCTCCGCTGAGTCGTTCGTGCCGCCGTGCTCGAGATGGATTTGCGCGTTGCGCCCGAAGGGGAACAGGTCGGCGAGGAGGAAGCGGTAGGCGGACTGGATCTTGTCCTCGTCATTCTTCGCCTCCTTTGCCGAGCGGGCGCCGGTGGGATGGCCGGCAAGCGGCAGGGTCATGTTGGCACCGCCCCAGTAGTCGCCGCCGCCCCCCCACTCCTCGGTGCCGGTGCCTTGCGCTTGCGGGGAGAGGGCGTCGTCGAAGTAGAAGCGCGGATCGCCCTCGAGCGTGGTGAGGACGGCGTTGTGGGAGAAGATAAAACTGGTGCCGATGAAGGAGCCGGACCAGTGCTCCGATCCTTCGAGGTTGCGGGTGTCGAGCAGGACCAGGTCCTTCCCCTTCTCCGGGCGCGGGTGATCGCGGTAGGTGGCGTGGAAGTACGATTGGCTGCTGGGCGCTTCGGCGAGCTTCGTGGTTTGAACGATCGCGCCGACGGGGCCGAGGTTGGCGCCCGCGCCGTCCGTCACGAGCTCGATCTTAGCGCTCTTGAAGAAAGGCATCGGGAAGTAGCAGTCGAGGTGGACGAGCCGTTCATCGAAGCGGATGCTGACCGGAAAAGCCTTCACCAGGTACTCGCGGTCATCGCGGTTGTAGAGCGTGCCGGCGCCGAAGAAGAGGGGAAGGGGCGCGTCGACGGATGGTTCCTTGCGTCCGTCCCAGGTGATGCGCAGGCGCACCTTGCGGGTGTCCAGCGCCGCGGTCTGCATGAAGACCAGCGAGAGCGTGCGGATGACGGCGGGGCCTTTCAGTTCCATCACGGTGGTGGCGCCGGTTTTGAGCAGCGTGAGCTGGGCGGGGAAGTCGGCGTCGGTGTCCATCTCAGGCGGCTCGCCGGATTTGGCGAGCAGCGCGAGGACCATCCGGTCCGACGGCGTCACGGCGTCCCAGCCCTGGATCGGCTGCGACAGCGGGATGCCGGGGACGAACTTGTGAAAGATGTAGTAACCGGTGCCGTAGTGCGTGCGCGAATAGGCCAGGCGCAGCGATTTTTCGAACGGGATCGGGAGCCAGGAAAGGTCGGCCCCTTTCGTGGTGGACCAGGTGTAGGCAAGCGGCTCCTTGAAGAGCTCTTCCGGGATGAACTTCGACCCTCGCACCGGACGGCGCGGATCGACGGTTGATGATTCGGCGACGAGGTGGTCCTTGTCATCGACCGTGAAGTGCCAAGGCGAGCCATGCCAGTGGTTGAAGCGGGCGAAGTAGAGGATGCCAGCACCGGTGGCATCGAGCGTGACGTTCTGATCGTCGGCGAGCTGGTAGAGAAAATGCGACGCATCCGCCCCTTCATTGCCGCCTGCGCGGTCGTAGGTGGAGCTCATATACGCGCGCACGCCGAGGCGCTGCTCGGGCCAGCGGTGCCACTGGAGGTAGGCGTCGTAGCCGGTGGGGATGGGAGCGACGCCGATAGGCGCTGGCTGGCCGTATAGGGGACACGTCAGCAACAACAGGATTGGAGCGAGTAGACGCATTATCAAAGAGGAAGATATTCAACTCGATCCTGCATTTCGTCCAGATCATACGCCTCCACCGCCAGTTCAAGGTCATTGACGCACCGAGCTATCGAAACGCGATGGGGCCGCGCGAAGATCAACCCAGAGAAGCGGTGTCCGGATCGTTGCCGGTCTGCGGCGATCACCAGCATGTCTTGGTCATTGCTGAAGAGAACGCGGCCGAGCGTCGTGGCACGATCCATCAGGCGATCGTCCGGAAGTTGGTCGCCGCCGTCATCCTGCGCGGTGAGTACATCGATCCCGCGGTTGCTGAGGGCGCGTGTGATGGCGTAGTGGACGTGGGCATCCATGTAGAGCCGAAGGCTCATGGAAGGCGACCCAATTGGCGGAGCTTCTGGCGCAGCGGCGAATTCTGGTTCGCCGCGAGCGCCTGGTCGTACTCGGCCAACTCCTGCTTGATCTGCTCATCCAATTCGGCTTGATGATCGTAGTAATACGCCAGCGCCGAGTGAATCTGCGACAGGGAGAGGTGCGGCCACGCCTCCTGCATCTGCTGCGGCGTCGAGTTCCGCGCGAGCAGTTCCTCGGCGATGTGGAGGACCTTCATGCGCGTGCCGTCGATGCGGGCGACGCCTTTGTCGTCAACGGTGATGTGCTTGTAGGCGGTGGTCTGCATGAGAACCCGCTTGAGTATAGCAAGTGAAGCGATCAGAGGTCGCGGTTGAAATCTTGCGTGGCAGAGGTTGTGGGGATGGTGGTTGTGGCGGGACGGGTGGAGGGGCTGGTGGTGCGGGTGGTTGTTGTGGGCGCGGTTGCGGGAGCCGCGGGCTCGGACGTCTCCAGCTCGACCGGCGCCCGGTTTGTCGCCGGTGATGGCACAGATCCGTTGAAGCTCGTGAGCGGGCCCTCGGGGCTGTCGAGCATGAGCAGGGTGCCGGTCCAGAGGGCGGCGGCGAGGGCGATGATGAGGAGTAGCCCGAAGCCGGCCGCGATGAAGCCGCGCTTGGGGGAGAATCTGGCCGCCAGCGCGAGGATGAACGGGAGCAGCAAGACGGCAGCGGAGGCCGCGGTGTGGGCGAACCGCCGAGTCGGCTCGGGGCGCTTGTGAGCGTCCAGCTGCACGACCATGTCATACAACCCTCGCGGGGTCCACGTGTCGGTGACGACGGCGAGGGTCCAGATGCCCGCCAGCACCGTCAGGATCACCAGCAGCGCCGACAGGAGCCAGTAGCGCCCGGCGGGGACGTGCTGGTACTGGATGCGCGGGCGGTCGAAGTCCACATCCACCTGCGCGTGCGGCACGAAGGCGGTCGCGTAGTTCGCTTCACTGGGGTGTGATTCAATGTACAGCTCCGCCCCGCTGGTGGCGGCGGCGCGGAAGCTTAATCCCAATGAGATCAACGCGATCGGCAAGGCGAGGCTGGCAAGGATCAGGTGAAGCTCCAGCGGCGTAAGCGTGTTGTGCGGCGCGGGTTGAGACGTCGCGACGTGGCGCGGGAGCGACTCCGGTCCGGGGGTGTCACGATAAATCGAAAGCGTGAGCGCGGCGACGGACGCGAGCAGCACGAGCAGAAACGGAAAATGCAGTCGCCGGCGAAAGGTGTCCGAGCCGCCGATGTAGATCATGCAGAGCAGCAGCAGCACCCCGATGGCGGCGGAGGAGACGATGGCGTGTGAGCGGAGGTGGTGCCAGGCGTCACCTTGAATGGGAGAGACGGCGCGGACATCGTGCCAGGCGCTGGGGGATTCCTGGAGCTGATCGTTCTGGTTGAGCTCAAACAGCTCGTGGAAGCCGCTGGCGACGGTGGGGACGGCGAAGACGGTACCGAGCAGAATCATCCAGCGTGCAGCAACCCGCGCCGACGAGCGCCGCCACAGGAAGGCCAGCAGTTCGATGAGCGAGCCGGTGATGAGCAGCGCGATCGGGAAGTGGATCAGGATCAGGTGCAGATTGGGGACGACGACGTCACGAGGCACTTTCTTCTCCTTCGCGTGAAGCGACAGCAGCATAGTGTTCGTCTGCTGTGTCCGACTATTCCAAATGCGAGCGCCCTCTGGAACAGCTACCGGCCCTGCACCCAGCCTGTTGCCAAACCCGCATCCGGGCAGGGATTAGGAAGAACTCAAGGAGCTGGTGGAGATTGCCGATTGACTTTATGAAATCTAATAGTTAGAGTTCTAATAATTAGTCATGCCTACCCACTTCAAAGGTTCTCCGCGTCAGGTTCGGGCGCTCAATGCATTTATCAAATTGATGCGCGCCTCGGAGACCGTCAACGCGAAGCTGCTGCCGACGCTCACCAGGGCGCAACTGACGACCGGTCAATTCGGCGTGCTGGAAGTGGTGCATCACCTCGGGCCGATGACGCAGTGCGACATCGCGCGAAAGCTCCTGCGCAGCGGCGCCAACGTCACGACGGTGCTGGACAACCTCGAAAAACGCGGCCTGATCCGGCGCGAGCGCGGCATCGAAGACCGCCGCTTCATCACGATCCATTTAACCGATGCCGGGAAGAAGAAATTGAACAGCGTTTTTCCGAAGCACGTGGAGGAGATCTGCGACATCCTCGACGCGCTCGACCCGGCGGAGCAGGAGGAACTGGGGCGGTTGTGTCGCAAGGTTGGACAGGCGGTCAAGGTGGAGTGTCAGCACTGAATTTTTTTGATCTATTACTTAGACATTTAACCATTTGATCTTGAAAGGAGATCGTTATGTTCGGGAAGTTTCAGTTGGGTCACGTCGAGTTGCAGAATCGCATCGTGATGGCGCCGATGACGCGGGCGCGTGCGGACCGGCAAGGGGTGGTGGGCGACATTCACGCCGAATACTACGCGCAGCGCGCCTCGGCCGGTTTGATCATCACCGAGGGAACCGCGCCTTCCAAAGATGGCCTCGGGTACGCGCGCACGCCTGGCATTTTTACAGACCAGCAGATCAAAGGTTGGCGAGAGGTAACTGATGCAGTGCATCGCGAAGGCGGCAAGATCTTCCTCCAGATCATGCACGTGGGGCGGATCGCGCACCCGCTGAACCAGTTGCCGGGGGCGCGAATCATCGCGCCGTCGGCGATCGCCGCGAAGGGTCACATGTACACAGATCAGGAAGGAGCCAAAGACTTTCCGGTGCCCCAGGAGATGACAAAGGAGGACATCCGGCAAGTGATTGCTGAGTACGCGCAGGCAACGCGAAACGCGGACATCGCCGGGTTCGACGGCGTCGAGCTGCACGCGGCCAACGGTTATCTGCCGAATCAGTTCCTCAGCTCAAGCAGCAACCAGCGGACGGATGACTACGGCGGGAGCGCGGCAAACCGCGTGCGCTTCGTCGTGGAGCTGGTGGATGCGATGGCGGCGGCGTGGTCGCCGGATCGCGTGGGGGTGCGCGTGAGCCCCGGCTCGACCTTCAACGACATGTTCGATGCCGAGCCGCTGGAAACGCACGTGACGCTGGCTCGGGAGCTGAGCCGGCGCGGGCTGGCGTATCTGCATGTGCTCCGTTCGGAGCCATTCGCACCCGCCGAGAAGGCTTTTGACGCGCTGGCGGTGCTGAAGAAAGAGTTCAACGGAACGCTGATCGCGAACAACAATCTGGATGCGACTGAAGGTGAGGAACTGATCAAGTCGGGCGCGGCGGAGCTTGTCAGCTTCGGGCGGCCGTTCATTGCCAATCCGGATTTCGTCGAGCGGGTGCGGCACGGCTGGCCGCTGTCAGAGGCGGACGGATCGACGTTCTACACGCCCGGTGTGAAGGGATTCACGGATTACCGTCCGTACGCGCCAAAACCCGTCGTGCCGGCGCGAGCGCTGGCGCAGACCGCATGAAGTTGTAGCTTCATCTGGATGAGCGAGCACCAGACGCTCTGGACCGTGGGCCATTCAACACGCTCGGCGGAGCAGTTCGCCGAGCTGCTGAAGGCCCACGGTGTTTTGCGGGTTGCGGATGTGCGGACGACCCCCGGCTCGCGGAAGTTCCCCCACTTCGGCGCGGCGGAGATGGCGAAGTGGGTGCCGGCGGCGGGAATTGCGTATGAGCCGTTCAAGGAGTTGGGGGGACGACGGCGGGCGCGGAAAGATTCGATCAACCTGGGCTGGCGGAACGAGAGCTTCCGCGGCTATGCGGATTACATGCAGACGCCGGAGTTCGCAGATGGGATTGAGCGGCTCATCGAGGTCGCGCGGCAGAAGCCGACGGTGATCATGTGTGCCGAGGCGGTGCCTTGGCGGTGTCACCGCTCGCTGATCGGCGATGCGATGCTGGTGCGGGGGTGGACGGTGATGGACATCATGAGCGTCACTTCCGCCAAGGCACACGCGCTGACAACCTTCGCGAAGGTGGAGGGAATCAAGATCGTTTATCCGGGGGAACAGACGCTGTTTGATTCAGGTCCCACATCGACTGAACCAGAACCGTGGCGCGAGCCAGCGCCCCGCAAGCGGGGCCGCTAAACGAAAATCGTCGCGGATCAAGCGCGCCACTTCTTCGTGACGACCCCGTCTTTGAATTCCACGTACGCCGCGTGTTGTTTCTCGCTTTCGTCGTGGCCGGCGAAGATCACCAGGATCGTTCCGGAGCCGGTGCGCTTCTCCGTGTAGTTGTATTTCCAGACCTCCGCGTTGTCCCCTTCCAGCTTGGAACGAGTGGAAGGTTCCCCCAGCGTCGCCTTCACCCAGCCGGCGGTCGTCTTACCTGGTTCGATACGGTCGAACGTGGATTCTGGAACATAGTTGCCGGAGGTGCTTGTGCGGCTGTTGCTGGTGACGAGACAGCCCGCCAGCGCGAGGGACAAGCCTGAGAGGAGAAAGAGTCGTCGGTTGAGCATGGTTGTTCCTTCCTGCCAGCAAGGACACGCATCGTTTGAGTTGGGATAGTGCCCGCTAATGGAGATGATCGACAACATTGCCCTCACTTCAACAGAGCGGGTAACGTTGGGGCATGAACGAGCTTTGCATCGGATTGATCGGCGGGACGGGACTGGGCGACGCGCTGGGCGCCGAGAGCGGGCAGCGGCATGAAGTCGAGACCCCCTTCGGCCGGCCGAGCGATGTGATCGTCGAGACGCAGTGGGCGGGCGTGCGCGTGCTGATCCTCTCGCGACATGGAGCCGGGCACCTACTGAACCCGTCGCAGGTGAATTATCGGGCCAACATCTTCGCGCTGAAGCAGCTTGGTTGCACGCATTTGATCGCCAGTGGCGCAGTGGGCTCTTTGCGAGATGAGTTCAAGCCTAAGGATCTGGTCGTGCCGGATCAGGTGATCGATCGCACGTACCGCCGCGCCGGCTCGTTTTTTGAGAAGAGCGCGGTGCATGTCGAGTTTGCAGAACCGTTCGATGGTGTGATGCGTCAAGTGGTGTTAGAGGCTTCTAAGGGTTCAGGAGAGGCCAAGGCCCAATCGCAGGAGACGCCAGAAGAGCCCTCATCCCAGCCTTCTCCCGGAGTACCGGGAGAAGGGGTAAGACTTGAACCCATGCGGGTGCACGATCGCGGCTGCTACGTGTGCATGGAAGGTCCCGCGTTTTCGTCCCGGGCGGAGAGCCTGATGCATCGCCTGTGGGGAGGCGATCTGATCGGGATGACGGCGATGCCCGAGGCGAAATTGGCCCGGGAAGCGGAGATTCCGTACGCGCTGGTCGCGCTGGTCACGGACTATGATTGCTGGAAGCTTAAGCCTGGCTCAAGCGAGGCTCAGGATCCGCATGTTTTGCTGAAAGAGATCCTTGGAAACCTCAAAGAAGCGACGGCCAATGCAGTCTCGCTGATTCGGCGAACGGTGGAACTCATCGCCAACCAGCGCGACCGCTTGATGACGTGCCAATCCCTTAAGGCTCTGGAGCTGGCGGTCTGGTCGGACAAGAAGCGGATCAGTTCAGATGAGGTAGAAAAGCTTCGGCCGTTGTGGGGGAAATATTTTGAAGATGTGACCCATGAAACATAAAGACATGAAGAGGGGCATGTTCGGGCTGGTGCTTCTGCTCACTGGCGCCATCGCATGGGCGCAGCCCGCGCCGGCGACGCAGGCGGAGGCGGGGAAGGAGCTCAATCAGGGCGTTTACGTTCGCGATTCCGGCGGCGCGGTTGAAAAGCTCGCGCAGGCGGAGCGCATGAGCCGACTGAAGGAATGGGACAAGGCCGCTGACCTTTATCAGGAAGTGCTCGACAAATATTCCGATCGAATTGTCAGCACAGGCAAAGACGGCTCGCCCGGCTCGCGCTACGCGAATGTGACGGCTGTGGTGCAGGAGCGATTGGGCGCGTGGCCTCGGGAAGGGCTCGAAGCGTACAAGCGCAAGTTCGAGCCGGCGGCCCAGTCCTTGATCGAGTCAGCCGGCAGTGAGGATGCCGGCGCGCTGAACCAGGTCGTCGCACGCTACTTCGCAACCACCACGGGCAAGAACGCCGCAGTAAAGTTGATCGAATTGGACATCGAGAACGGCGACTTCGCCGCAGCATCGTGGATCGGTCAGCGGCTGCTGGCGCATCATCCGGAACTGATCGCCGAGCGCGCCAAGGTGCTCTTCCTGACCGGCCTCGCGGAGCACTTCGGAGGTTCATCCGCCTCAGCGCAGAATCGGCTGAATGAACTGACGCAGAAGTTCGCGACGGCGACGGGCAAAGTGCACGGCCAGGACGTCCTGCTTGCCGATGAGCTGGCGACGGTGACGAAGATGCCCGCCCCCACCGCAAGTGGGACCACCGCGGACGCCTGGCCCATGTTCGGCGGCGACGCCACGCGCGGGCGCGTCAGCAGCGCCACCGGCCGCGTCGGCGCCAAGCAGCGGCAGATCGCACTTGGTAAGGCGCCGCTTCCGCCCATGATACGCCCGCAGTTTCGCCAGCAGCTTCAAACGGAAGAACGCTCCCAGCGCGCTGGCGGCATGCTGCTGGGCGTCATGCCGGTCGTCGATCGCGGTGAACTGTTCTTCCAGGACAACCAGTACATCTACGCGCGCAACGTCGAGAGCGGAATGGCCCTGCCTGGCTGGCAAGCGATGTACCCCGGTGAGCAGGACGGAAAGTATCCCAGCACCTTTCCACCGATGCCGCCGAACACGCAGATGACCGTCACGGTCACAGACCGCAACGTGCTCGCAGTGTTGCGGCAGTTCGATCGCATCGCGCAGCAGGACGGCGCCGGCGTCATTAACAACCTGCTCCAGGCAAATGGCGAGACAAAGCTCGTCTGCCTGGATCGCACGACAGGCCAAGAGCGCTGGGCGGTCACACCCCGGCAGTTCGCTGATCAGAACCTCAAGCAGCTCGAGCTCGGCGGCAGCCCCGTCATCGTCGGCGACAACGTCTACATCAACGCCCGCGGCGGAAAGCCGATGCAGTTCGAAGACGCTTACGTGCTCTGCCTGGGGCTGAACGACGGCAAGCTTCGCTGGGCGTGCTACCTCGCCAGCGGAAACGCCGCCGGCAACATGATCGAAGGCCAAAACTCGCTCTCGACCAATGCCTCGCACGTCGCCTACGACGGCGGCAGGATTTACGCATCAACGGAGCTGGGCGCGGTGGCGTGCGTCGACGCCTACACCGGCCAGATCGTCTGGCTCGACCTGTATCCGCGGCCGCAGCAAAACTTCGCCGCCATGCAGGCGGGCATGCCGCAGCTCGCGGTGGGACCGAGAAAGCCGTGGGCTCAGAACCCCGTGATCGTAAAGGATGGCAAAGTCTTCGCCATGCCGTCTGATGCGCGCCAGCTGTTCGTCTACGATGCCGCGACGGGCGAGGAGATCAAGCAGATCCCGATGGGCCAGTTCGATGATGCGCGCACGCTCCTTGGCGTCGCTGGTGAACAACTGATCGTCAACAGCGACACCCGCATCTTCTGCATCAACTGGCAAGCTTACGCACGCGAAAAGCCGCCCGAGGATGCACTGATCTGGCGTGTCGGCCCGCTCGTGAGTCCCGACGGGGGCGCGGAGCGCAACAGCGACACCATCCGCGGGCGCGGCTTCGTCACGTCTGATTCGGTTTTCATCACCACACAGTGGCGCTTGCACCGAATCAGCTTGAAGGGCGGGAAGACGCAAGACACCTATCCCGCCAGGCTCGGCGTCTGGGGCGCGGATGAGGGCCCGGGCAACGTGCTGGTGACGCGCGATCACGTCATCATCGCCGGCGCCGACAGCCTCGATATCTACACCGACATCTCCATGGCGCGAGCGCGCCTCGATCAGGCAGTCACCGCCAAGCCGCAGGACCCTGCGCCGCGTCTTGAATATGCTGAGGTGATGTTCGCTTCCGGCCAGATCGAGCTGGCCATGGCAAAGCTGGATGAGGCGATCGCACTGCTCGGCGGCATGGCTTCCATGCGCCCTGGCGCGGATCGTGACCGGGTCTTCTCCGACTCCCTCGCATTCGCTCAGCGCCTGAGCGATCCCCGCACCAACAGTCTTGAGCGCGTCAACCAGGCCAACCCGCTCTACGACCGCGCCGGCGCCGCCGCCCATTCCCCTCAGCAGCAGGTCACGTATCGCGACACCCGAGCGCGCTTCGCGCACGCGCGCCAGGATTACCCCACCGAGCTGCGTCTCTACCAGGAACTTCTCGCCGAACCCACGTGGCGCGGTGTGATGATCAATCGCGAGAGCGGTCCCTCCGCCGCCGCATGGATGATCGCCGAGCGGGCGGTGATGGACCTGATCCGCAATCGCCGCGAGCTGTATGCTCCTTATGAGGTGATGGCGACGCAGGCGCTGAGTGCCGCACGATCCACCGGCGACGCCGAGCAGTTTCGCGCCGTGGCGCAGACGTATCCCGTGGCCAAGGTCGCCCCCGATGCCCTCTTCGCCGCGGCTGACGCGTATGAAGCCGCCGGCAAGAACCGCCAGGCCACGCGCGTGCTGAACCAGATCTACCGGCGGTATCTCGACGTGGATAAGGCTCGCGTGCTTGAGGCGCTGGCGCGCAATTACGTCGCCATTCCGGGCAACGTCGGGATGGCCGTAGGACGGCTGCTCGAAGGCGCAAAACTCCCCGGCCCGCCGCAGTTGCAGCAGGCGCTGAAGCTGCCGGATGGAACAATCGTCCAGAACGCCACCTTCACGGCGGCGGCCGATGCGCTCCAGCGTTACAGCCTGCAGGTTGCCAGCAGTTCATTGCCCGACTTCAAGCTGAAGGTGGGCATCGATGAAAGCGCCTTTTCACCCGACAACTCGCAGCTCGTGATCAGCGATGTGGACAAGCTCCTCGTGCCCGATCGCGAATTGCGCAACAACATGCGCCACGACCGCATCGTCACCTGGACCGCCGGCAAGGGCGTGGGGGTCTACGCGGTGGGCAAGACGCAGCCGCTTGCGACGAACGCCAAGTTCGAAGATGCGCCCAAAGGGATTGCCTGGGCAGGAAATGACGTCGTGGTCTGGTCCGGCGAGGCCGCCGGTAAGCTCGCGCTGCTCAGCGGCGATCAGGCGACGACGAAGTGGGAAGTGTCCGTGAAGTCATTGCCAAAGGTCGAAGTTTCCCTGGAGGATCAGGCCGCGGATGAATCGATGGGCCCCGGCAACGCCAACGACGGCCAGGGCATGCGAGCGCAAGCCGCGCGCAACGCCTTCCGCCAGCAGCAGGCCATCCGCGCCGCGCGCGGCGCTGCCGACGCGGGCGAGAGCATTGATCACGTCATGCCGGTCGGCGACCGCGTCATCGTGGGAACCTCCTCCGGCCGCGTCTTCGCGGTCGAATTGGCGAGTGGACAAGTGGTCTGGCAGATGCGCGTGACCGACCTAGGTATGGATCAGTTGCTGGCGAGCGACGATTTCGTCGCCGTCCGCATGCTCGGTGATGGTGGGTCCGAGATCATCGCCTTCGAGACCGGCAGCGGCCAGGTCGTCATGCGCAAGACCTTCCCGGACACACCGCCGGAAAACATGGCCCTGGCGCCCGATGGCACGCTCGTGTGGACCATGCCAGACCGTGTTTATGGCAAAGACCTGAACGAACCGGAAAAGCCGCTGAAGTTCGGCACGCAATCCGTTGGTGGCGGTGGCCAGATGTTCCACGGCGCGGTCGCGGCCGAGCAGCTCGTTGTTGCGGACGGCAAAATTCTGGCGCTCAGCGACATGGGTCAGATGGTTCGCGTCCTCTCTCTCGAAACCGGGCGCGAGATCGCTGCCCCCATCGGCACGCAAGCCACCGCCGCCACCAACTGGGCCGTCTGGCTGCGCGTCCTCGGGCCCCGGCTGTACATCATCACCAACAAGACCGTTTCCAGCCGGAGCGTCACCGATCCTGAGGACTATGCGCAAGGCGCGGAGGTGCCCAACACCGCAACGATGACCGAAGCCTACTTCGGTAAAAAGCACGTGGTGCTCCTGGGCCAGGTCACCCCCGCCAACGTCCCCGTTCCGGGCGCAGCGCGCTACTGGCTCAACGCCTACTCCCGCGCGCGGGTGGAGGGGAGCGCGCGAACGGAATCCGGCGCCATTGAAGTGAGCGAGCCGGTCATCAATCCGGCCGGCATCGACAAGTGGCAGCCCGTCGACGGCGGCTTCTATTACCGTAGCCTCGACCGAAAGGTGCATTTCTTGCAGGGCGCCGGCGGATGATTGATCAGAGGAGCGCCTTGTCCGGTGGTGAGGGTGCCCTTATAATTCGATAGACAAGAGGTAAACTATGGCCGTGGCAGAAGTACCAACTCAAGGCATTCGCGAGCGGGTTCAAGGCGTTCTCAACCTGATCCGCCCGGCGGTGCAGGCCGACGGAGGCGACGTCGAGCTTGTCGACGTCACCGGCGAGGGCGTTGTCTCAATCCGCTTCCACGGCGCTTGCCACGGGTGCCCCAGCAGCACCATGACCTTACAAATGGGCATCGAGCGCAACCTGCGCGAGAAGATCCCCGAAGTGAAGCAGGTCATCCCCGTCGCTTGATCCATGGCTTCGAAGATGAACATCAAACATCTCTTCACATGAGGCGGCCTTTCTTTTTTCGCAACGTTCATGACCCAGCAGCAGGCGAGCGACGCAATGGGGCTGGCGCTGGATGAAGCGCGCCTCGCCATGGCGGAAGCAGAAGTCCCGATCGGCTGCGTCATCCTGCACGAGCCCAGCGGCCGCATCGTCGGCCGAGGACACAACCGCCGCGAGAACGACCAGGATCCCACAGCGCACGCCGAGATGATCGCGCTTCGTGCCGCCGCGAAAACGCTTGGCAGCTGGCGGCTCCTGGATTGCGCTCTGGTGGTGACGCTCGAACCCTGCCCGATGTGCGCCGGAGCCATCGTGCAGGCGCGCGTCCCCAAGCTGATCTACGGCTGCGGCGACCCTAAGGCTGGCGCCGTCCGCACCCTCTACCAAATCTGCGACGACCCCAAGCTGAACCACTGCGTCCAAATCGTCCAAGGCGTCTGCGCCGAGGAGTGTGCAGGCGTGCTACGCGACTTCTTCCGTCAGCAGCGAGCACTTGGCAAAAAATGACTGCCTCTCTCTCTCCCCCGGTGCTCCCGGATCTGTAAGGTCTGCTGACTCTACGCAGATCATCCCGCTTCACGCATAATGGTATCGTGACTGAAGATCGGCATTTGTCTCCAACAGTGAAGGGAACGCGTGAGCCGGCGTATGCGCTGCGAGCGCTGGGCAGGGAGGGGCTGCCGGAAGTCATTGAAGCGGGTGACATACACTACGCATTGACTCAAACCGTCAAACACGACTTCTGGGCCGCCACCGGTTTCTACCTCGGCGACAACGGGAAAAAAGCCGTGCTCAAGATGGGGCGCGTCACCCCGTACGCCGGCATCCCCCTCTCCTGGGCCGGCCGCTTCTTATGCGCCCGCGAATTGCGCTTCTACCGCGCCCTCGCCGACGTCAAAAACATTCCCGCGGTCCTGGGAGAAGTGGGACGAACGGGTTTCCTCCACGAGTACGTCGAAGGCAAACCGCTCGCCAAAGGCGACCCCGTCCCCGACACCTTCTTCGCCGACCTGATGCAGCTCATGCGAACCCTCCACGCCCGCAACATCGCCTACGTGGATGCCAACAAACCTGAAAATATCCTGCTCGGCGACGATGGCAAACCCCACCTGATCGACTTCCAGATCTCCTGGGACCTCCGCGAGCTGGGCAACTGGTTCGGCAACCGCTGGTGGCTCTGCCGGTTGCAGGAGTCGGACATCTACCACGTCCTGAAGCACAAAAAACGCATGCGTCCCGATCAGCTTACGGATGAAGAGCGGCAGCGCGTGGAAAAGCGCGGCACCCTCATCAACCTCCACCGCTTCCTCACCAAGCCCTATCACCGATGGCGGAAGCGCTATTTTAAGAAATTGAAGGATGAAGGGCGCCTCCTCCCCGAAGGCAGCAAGTGAGCCGCACCGACACGGGCGAGACGCCCGTGCTACGAATGGAGGCGGGCGGCTCTGATCCGCTTAGCACGACACCGCGGCGCTTGCAGGTGGTAGTGATCCACCATCAACACCGCCGCTAGTGACAGAAGGAAGACTGCTAGCAGGACCCGCTCCCCCGCCTGCTTATTCACCAGCACATCCGCACCATGATGCAGCGCGCACAGCGCCGCCCAGCTCACAAGGGCGACCGCCAATGAAACCCGAAAGATCTTCCGCGCCGTGCGGATGCGGATTGCGATCACCAACAGATATCGGCACATCTCGATGGACGATCCAGTGCCCGCCCTATAATGCGCGCATGGGAACGAGGATCGTCATCCTGGGCGGCGGGTTCGCGGGGGTGTACACGGCTCGGCATCTCGAGCATTACCTGCGACACAGCCGGGATGTCGAGATCACGCTCGTCAGCCGAAACAACTACTTCCTCATGACCCCCCTGCTCTTCGAGGCCGGATCCGGCGTATTGGAGCCTCGCCACTCGGTCAATCCGATCCGCTCGCTATTGGACCGGACGCACTTCGTCGAAGCAGAGGTCGAGCGCATCGATCTGAATGCCCGCATCGTGCACACCAAGCTGGTGATGCGTGAGGATTTTCCCATTTCCTACGATCACCTGGTGCTGGCGCTCGGCGGCGTGACCAACACCCGAATCATCAAAGGCGCCGAGCATGCGCTCACCTTCAAGACCCTGGCCGACGCGATCGCGCTGCGCAACAAGACGATCCAGCTCTTCGAGCAGGCCGACGTTGAGCGCGACCCGGAGCGGAAAAAAGCCCTCCTCACCTTCGTCATCATCGGCGGCGGTTTCGTTGGCGTTGAGCTGACGGGAGAACTGAGCTCCATGACCGAACGTTTGGCGCGCGTCTACCCCGGGATTGAAGAGCGGGAAATCCGCATCGAGCTGATCGAAGGCGGCCCGCGCATCGCCGCGGAATTTGACGAGGAACTGGCCAGCTATGCCGCCGAGGTCCTCAAGAAGCGCGGCGTGAACATCCACACCGGCATGCGCGTCGGCTCCGTGGAGCCTGGAAAAGTTCACCTGCCAGGCGGCGAAACCATCGCCGCCGAAACTGTGATCATCTCGACCGGCGTGACTCCAGCCCCGGTTGTGAAAGTGCTGCCGGTTCAGAAAGATAAGCGCGGTGCGATCATCGTCGAACCCACGATGCGATCGAAGGACCGGCCGGAACTCTGGGCGCTGGGCGATTGCGCCTCCATCCCCAGTCCATCCGGAAAACCTTACCCCCCGCTGGCGCAGCACGCGCTCCGCGAAGCCAAGGTGCTCGCCTACAACATCTCCGCTGCCCTGCACGGCAAGCAGCTCAAACCGTTTGTGTACGAAACCGTCGGCAGCCTCGCCGCGCTCGGTCACTACCGCGGCGTCGGAAAAGTCTACGGCATCAAGCTCAAAGGCTTCATCGCGTGGTGGGTGTGGCGCTCGTATTACCTCATGCGAATGCCTCAATGGCGCCGCCGAATCCGAGTGATGGTTGACTGGACCGTTGCCCTGTTTTTTGGCGGCGACATCGTCCAGCTCGACCTCTCGCGCGAAGACGGCGGCCCGGCGGAACCCTCGCGCGACGATCCAGCGCCATCAAGTGAAGCGGTGCATTCACCAGTACATTCGTCGTAGTTGCCAAGATAACACGGGGGGACTTTCGACCTGTTGCCCTCGAAATGCGCCGTTCTTAAAAAAAAAGGAAGTTCCATCCCGTGGTTCTTCCTGCATAGCATCAGCCCCTTCGCATGTCGCAGATCTTCCATCCGGCGATGAACGTGGTTGCGCGGGCCAGCATCTTTGGCTTCGTCATCATCCTCATCTTCGTCGGGTGGGTCGGCGCGACGCTGGATCGCTCGCCTTACTTCACCAACCAAGGCATCGTGAAGGATCAGCCGGTCCCCTTCTCCCACGAGCACCACGTCGGCGGGCTGGGGATCGATTGCCGGTACTGTCACACCTCGGTCGAGAATTCGCGCTTCGCTGGCATGCCTCCAACGAAGACCTGCATGACCTGCCACTCGCAGATCTGGACCAACGCCGCCATGCTCGAACCCGTGCGCGAGAGCTGGCGAACGAGTCAGCCGCTCCAGTGGCAGCGCGTCCACAACCTGCCCGACTACTGCTATTTCAACCACGCCATCCACGTGAACAAAGGCGTCGGCTGCAACACGTGCCATGGCCCGGTCAACAACATGCCGCTGATGTACCAGTACGCCAGCCTCCAGATGCGCTGGTGCCTCGACTGCCACCGCGAGCCGGAGCAGTTCATCCGCCCGCGCGAGCAGGTCTTCAACATGAACTACGTTGCGCCGACAAACCAGTTGGAGCTCGGGCGCACACTGGTGGAGAAGTACCACGTGAAGAAGGAACAACTCCTCAACTGCTCCGTGTGCCACCGATGATCGACCGCTGCCCACATCATCACGAAGAGCCCGAGGAGCGCTTATCCGCCCCCTCTTCCCCCTCTCCCGGTACCCCGGGAGAGGGTAGGGTGAGGGCTCTTCCACAACAACCAACTAGCTCAATTTCGCCAACAAAACTCCTCCCTCTCCCGTATAGGGTTCCCGCGCAGCGGGATGGGAAGGGCGGGGGTGAGGGTGTAGCCCAAAATTTCTGGCGCAGCTTCGAAGAGCTAACCCAAAGCCCTGACTTCGAAAAACATCTCCATCGCGAATTCCCCCCCGACGCCTCCATCTGGAAAGACGGCGTCACCCGCCGCCGCTTCCTGGCCCTCATGGGCGCGTCCGTCGCACTGGCAGGATTGTCCGGCTGCTACCGACGCCCGCAGGAAAAGATCGTCCCCTACGTCATCCAGCCCGAGCAACTGGTGCCGGGAATCGCCCTTCAATACGCGACAGCCATGCCCCTCGCCGGCTACGGCAAAGGCGTCATCGTCGATCAGCAAATGGGCCGAGCCATCAAGGTGGAAGGCAATCCCCGCCACCCCTCCACCCTGGGCGGCACAGACGTCTACATGCAATCCGCGCCGCTCGCGCTCTGCGACCCGGATCGCTCCCAAGTCCCCACCAACCGTGGCAACGTCGCCACCTGGAGCGGCTTCGACAACGAGTTCCGCGCCACCGTTGAACGATTCGGCGGCGCAGCGAAAGTGCGCCTCCGTCTTTTGACGGAACCCGTGACCTCGCCCACCCTTTATGCGCAGATCCAGAAGCTGCGAAAGACCTACCCCAATCTCCAATGGCACCAGTGGACACCGTTGTCGAATGACAGTGCGCGAAACGGACTGCAAGCCGCGCTCGGTCGAGACGCCAGCGTCATCTATGACTTCTCAAAAGCCACCCGCATCCTCTCCCTCGATTCGAATTTCCTCCAGGATGATCCCGGCAGCCAGCGCTACGCGATGCAGTTCATCCGCAATCGCACCGTGCGCTGGAAGCCGGAAACGATGGCGGCGCATCACGAGCAGGCGCGGGTGAACGAGCCCTACACGGTAGTAAACCCGCTCCCATCTCCCACGGAGATGAACCGCCTGTATGTCGTAGAGAGCGCGTTCACCATCTCTGGCGCCAAGGCCGATCATCGTCTCGCGGTGAAGCCCAGCGAGGTCCAAGCCATCGGTCGCGCGATAGCAGCCGAGGTCGCGGGCACAGCAACAGCGTTGGCCGGCGATCTTCAGCAGCACGCTGCCTTCATCCGCGCCGTCGCAGCAGATCTTCGTGAACATTGGGGCAAGAGCATCGTCATCGCCGGAGACGGTCAACCTGCGTCACTGCATCAATTGGCGCACACGATCAATGCGACGCTCGGCAACGTCGGGCAGACCGTTCTCTACACAGAACCCGTTGAGCCAGAGCCAGTCGTCTGCCTCGACTCCCTCCGTGATCTCGTCCATGCAATCCACAACAAGCAGGTCGACCTGCTCCTCATCGTCGGCGGCAATCCCGTCTTCGATGCTCCAGCGGATCTGGATTTCGCCGCCGCGGTTGAAACGGTTCCGTGGAGAGCTCATCTCTCTCCCTACCTCGATGAAACCAGCTTCCACTGCCAGTGGCACCTGCCCGAGTCGCACTGGCTGGAGATGTGGGGCGACATCCGTGGCCACGACGGAACCGTCTCGATCATCCAGCCCTTGATCCAGCCGCTCTATTCCACGCGAAGCGCCCTTGAGCTTCTTGCAACGATCGCCGGTGACGGAGCCACCAGCGCCCACGACCTCGTGAAGAACCATTGGGCGAATGTATGGAAGAACGATGTGGATCGCAGGTGGGAAGCCGTGCTTCGCGCCGGCGTCATCGAAGGAACCGCGGCGAAGACGATCAACCTGCCGGCAGGCCAGACAGCAGCGTCTACCCAACCCGCAACCTCACCCGCCGCATCGCCCATCGAGATCAGCTTTCACTCCGATCCCACCATCTTCGACGGCCGCTTCGCCAACATCGGCTGGCTTCAGGAATGTCCCAAGCCGATCACGAAGCTGACGTGGGACAACGCCGCGCTGATGAGCTCCGCCACCGCCATCTCCCTCGGCCTCGCTGACCGTGACCATCCCGAACTCGCCAACGGGAAAATGGTGGAGCTGAAAGTGGGTGAGCGCACGCTGCGCATGCCGGCGTGGGTGCATCCAGGCTATGCCGACGGCGTCATCGTCGCCCACTGCGGCTACGGCCACACCCGCCTGGGCCGCGTTGCAAACGGCGCCGGCTTTAACGTTTACTCGCTTCGCACTACAAGCGCCATGCACAGTGCACCAGTCACCGTGCAGAAAGTTGAAGGCACTTACCCCCTCGCCTGCACGCAAAACCACCAGCTCATGCACGGCCGCGACATCGTCAAGACCAGCACTATCGCCAATCTGCACGAGCACAACGCGGCACACGAAGAAGAGCCCATCGCCCTTGAAGGCGAAGCCACAGAGCACGGCCGGCGCGTGAAGCTCTCCATCTATCCCGAGTACGACTACCGCGGCTACCGCTGGGGCATGGTGATCGATCAAACCGCGTGCATCGGCTGCAACGCGTGCGTCGTCGCCTGCCAGAGCGAGAACAACATCGCCGTGGTCGGCAAAGAAGAAGTGATGTTGAGCCGGGAGATGCACTGGCTGCGCATCGACACGTACTTCAGTGACGCCGGGCGGCTCGAGGACGAGCCGGCCCAGCGCGCGGCGGGCGCGGAGGTGATGTTTCAACCGATGCTTTGCCAGCATTGCGAGAAGGCGCCGTGCGAGTTGGTGTGTCCGGTCGAAGCAACGAGCCACAGCTTCGAAGGCATCAACGAGATGACCTACAACCGCTGCGTCGGCACGCGCTACTGCTCGAACAACTGCCCCTACAAGGTTCGCCGCTTCAACTTCTTCAACTACTCATCCCCCGAACCCAGCCTGGCGATCATGCGCAACCCCGAGGTGACCGTCCGCACCCGCGGCGTCATGGAAAAATGCACCTACTGCATCCAGCGCATCGACGCCGAGCGCACCGGCAGGAAGATCGAGCAAGTTCGCGCGGAAGAGCGCGGCGAAGCAACGACGATGCGAACCATTTCGGCGGACATGAGAGGCAAGCTCGAAGAATTGCCCGCCACGACCCATCTCACCGCCTGCCAGCAGGCCTGCCCCACCGAAGCCATCATCTTCGGCGACATGAACGACGCCAGCAGCTTCGTCCACCGTCTAAAAACTGCCGCTGAATACCAGCGCATCCACTACGGCGTGCTCACAGAGCTCAACACCCAGCCCCGCACCAGCTATCTGGAGCGACTCACCAATCCAAACCCCGCGCTCAAAATCGGCGCCGCGCCCGCATCGCCCTCCGCCCGTGCCGGAGGTGCCGCATGACCGACATCTCCCCCGCCTCGGGCGCCGGCGCCCCCGTCATCCAATCGGGCCACACCTACGATTCCGTCACCGACAAAATCTCCTCCATCGTCCTCACCCGCCGCTTCGGCAAAGGCTGGTGGATCGGCTTCGGCCTGGGCGCACTGGGCACGATGATCCTCACTTACGCCATCGGCATGCTCCTCATCCGCGGCATCGGCATCTGGGGCGTGCGCGTCCCCGTCGCCTGGGGCTTTGCCATCGTCAATTTCGTCTGGTGGATCGGCATCGGTCATGCCGGTACGTTCATCAGCGCGTTCCTCCTCCTGCTTAAGCAGGACTGGCGCACCAGCATCAACCGCTTCGCCGAAGCCATGACCCTCTTCGCCGTCGCCTGCGCCGGCGTGTTCCCCCTGCTCCACCTCGGCCGTCCGTGGCTCTTCTACTGGCTTACCCCCTACCCCAACACGATGCAGCTCTGGCCGCAGTGGCGCAGCGCGCTCGTCTGGGACGTCTTCGCCGTCGGGACTTATTTCACCATCTCGCTCGTCTTCTGGTACATCGGCCTGATCCCCGATCTAGCCACGCTGCGCGATCGCTCGCACCACCGCATCGGACGGATCGTCTACGGCATCCTTGCCCTCGGCTGGCGCAACGCCGCCACCCACTGGCAGCGCTACACCCAGGCGTACATGCTCCTCGCCGGACTCGCTGCGCCGCTGGTCATCAGCGTCCACTCCGTCGTCTCGATGGATTTCGCCGAAGCGCAGCTCCCCGGCTGGCACACCACCATCTTCCCCCCCTACTTCGTCGCCGGCGCGATCTTCAGCGGCTTCGCCATGGTCCTCACGCTCGCCATCCCGCTGCGCGCCGCGTACGGCCTGCAAGACTTCATCACCCTTCGCCACATCAACAACAGCGGAAAGCTCCTGCTGATCACGGGCCTCATCGTCGCCTATGGCTACGGCTCCGAGCTGTTCATGAACTGGTACAGCGGCGATCCCTACGAGTGGGGCACCTCCATGGACCGCTTCCAGGGCAGCTATCGCAACGCCTACGCCGCCCTGCTCTTCTGCAACATCCTCACCCCGCAGCTGCTCTGGTCGGGGCGCGTGCGCAATAACGTCGTGATCATGTGGATCATCTCCGTCATCATCAACGTCGGCATGTGGCTCGAGCGCTACGTCATCGTCGTGCAAAGCCTCAGCCACGACTTTCTCCCCAGCAGCTGGGAAACCTATTCCCCCACCGTCTGGGACTGGGCCACCTACATCGGCACCATCGGCCTGTTCATCATGTGCTTATTCCTCTTCATCCGCTTCCTCCCCGCGATCTCAATCTTTGAAATGCGAGAACTGGTTCACGAAGTCGCCGAGAAAGAAGCCAGACATGAAGCCACTGATTGAACCCGTGGCATGGGCGTCTCGCGCATGCATGAGCTGAGCCATGGGCGAGACGCCCATGCTACGAGACATCGATATGCCTCACCGTGTCCATCGCATCTACGGCCTGCTCGCAGAATTCGAAAGCGCCCACGCGCTCCTCGAAGCCGCGCGCAAAACGCATGCGGCCGGCTACAAGTGCGCCGAAGCTTTTGCCCCCTTCCCCGTCCACGGCCTTTCCGAAGCCCTCGGCGTCCGCTCCACCCGCGTCCCCCTGATCACCCTCATCGGCGGCATCCTCGGCGCCGCCGGTGGGTACTTCATGCAGTATTACTCCGCCGTCATCGCATACCCGCTGAACATCGGCGGCCGTCCGTACCACAGCTGGCCGCAGTTCATCCCCATCACCTTTGAGATGATGGTTCTCGGCGCAGGACTCAGCGCCGTCCTCGGCATGCTCGCCCTCAACAAGCTCCCCCAGCCGCACCATCCCCTCTTCAACGTCCCCATCTTCTCCGCCGCCAGCCGAGATAAGTTCTTCCTGTGCATCGAAGAAGCCGACGCCCGCTTCTCCCTCGAAGACACCCGCCGCTTCCTCGAAGGCCTCAACCCGCTCGACATCTGGGAGGTGCCACGATCATGACGAAGCGTGTTCGCACCTCCTCGCGTGGCATGGGCGTCCCGCCCATGCACATCAACTCAGCATGGGCGAGACGCCCATGCTACGCAAAATGCATCAACGCCCTCCTGCTCATCCTCCTCCTCTGCGGCTGCGACGACAACCGCGACCAAGGCTTCGACTACCGCATGGTCGTCCAGCCCAAGTACAACCCGATGGACCCCAGCCGCTTCTTCACCGACGGCCAATCCGCCCGTCCCCTCCCCCCCGGCACCATCCCGATCAATGGCTACGAAAACGAAACCCCCATGCAGGCCGTCA
>DASVUC010000030.1:0-18552 GCA_036387255.1 Tepidisphaeraceae bacterium
AAAACCCACAATTCCAAGATTCAGATCCACAAAACCCCGTTTCCCGTCTGCCACTCCACTTCCCACCATCCCTGTTGCGCCAAAACGCGCTCTCCCGCGCACCATTCCCCCAGAAGTAGAGACATGACGCTCTCCACCCCATCCTCCTCCCCCGTAGCACGGGCTTCCAGCCCGTGTCGCCCCTACCTCTCGCCTTCTTTCCCCGGCCAATCTCCTGCCATCGCAGCAGGAAATGTCGCAAACGGTCCCAACCTCGCTCACGCCAGCAAAAATCACCTCTCCCTTCGCGCCCCCTTTCCTTCTTCGCACCTTGGCCGTCTCTTCCACCTCCTCACCACAGCCCGATCAAAAAGGAACAAAAGTGCACAAAACGACACACTTTTCGCCCCCTCTTGCCGCCGGTGGTCTCGCCTCTCGCCCCGTTCCCCCACCAGCCCGCTCCACCCCTGCGACCCCCGCCCATCTTGCCCCCACCCCCCTTGCCGAAATTGACTCTCCTTCCCCGCGCACTATATTCCACCGCTCAGCTTTTCGTCGTAATTTTCGGGGCGATTCGATACGACGACGACCGTGCGGAGCAGATCTCTCCGCTCGTTTCGCCCTGCCGCCACGGACGGTCCTTCTCAATAAACGCACCGGGCGACACCACTCAGGAGATTCGAGAAATGGCAACCGCGACCGCACGCAAACCCAAAACCGGAAAGGCCTCCAGCTCCAGCAAGGCCGCTCCCAAAACCCCATCCAAATCCGTCAAGCGCGTCTACTTCTTCGGCAACGGCAAAGCCGAAGGCAACGCCAACATGAAAGACCTGCTCGGTGGCAAGGGCGCCAACCTCGCCGACATGACCCTCGTCCCCCTGCCCGTCCCGCCGGGCTTCACCATCACCACCGAGTCCTGCGGCGAATACAACGACGCCGGTCAGAAACTGCCGCGCGGTCTGATGGAAGAAGTCCGCGCCAACATTGCCAAGGTCGAAAAAGCCACCGGCAAGCGCTTCGGCGATCCCCGCAACCCCCTCCTCGTCGCCGCCCGCTCCGGCGCCAAGATGTCCATGCCCGGCATGATGGACACGGTCCTCAACATCGGCATGAACGACCAGGTCGTCGAAGGTCTTGCCCAGCTCTCCGGCAACGAGCGCTTCGCCTACGACAGCTATCGCCGCCTCATCAACATGTTCGGCGACACCGTCATGGGCGTCGATCACCACCACTTCGAGCACGAGCTGTCTGAAGTGAAAAACGCGCGCGGCGCAGCACAGGACACCGACCTCGATGTCGACGGGCTCAAGGAAGTTGTCGAGCGTTACAAGAAGGTTTACCGCGAGCACGTCGGCAGCGACTTCCCGCAGGACCCCTTCACCCAGCTCGAAGCCGCCATCGAAGCCGTCTTCAAGAGCTGGATGGGCGATCGCGCCATCCGCTACCGCGAGCTGAACGATATCCGCGGCCTCCGCGGCACCGCCGTCAACGTCCAGTCGATGGTCTTCGGCAACATGGGTGACGACAGCGCCACCGGTGTCGCCTTCACCCGCGACCCCTCCACCGGCGAGAACGTCTTCTACGGCGAATTCCTCGTCAACGCCCAGGGCGAAGACGTCGTCGCCGGCATCCGCACCCCGCTCGAATGTAAGACCGAGATGGGCAAGTGGAGCACCAAGAGCTGGAAAGAACTGCTCGGCATCAAGAAGGTCCTCGAAAGCCGCTACAAGGACGTGCAGGACTTCGAGTTCACCATCGAAAAGGGCAAGCTCTACATGCTCCAGACCCGCAACGGCAAGCGCACCGCCCAGGCGGCCGTCCGCATTGCCGTCGAGATGGTCAAGGAGCGCCTCATCGACGAGCAGACCGCGATCCTCCGAGTCGATCCCGCTTCGCTCGATCAGCTCCTCCACCCCACCTTCAACCCCCGCGCCGAAAAGAACGTCATCGCCAAGGGCCTCCCCGCATCGCCGGGCGCGGCCGTTGGCAAGCTCGCCTTCACCGCTGAAGAAGCCGAGCAGCGCGTCGCCGCCGGCGAAAAGATCATCCTCGTCCGCCGCGAAACCGAACCCGCAGACATCGGCGGCATGCACGTCTCCGAAGGCATTCTCACCAGCACCGGCGGCATGACGTCCCACGCCGCCGTCGTCGCCCGCGGCATGGGAACCCCCTGCGTCGCCGGCGCGGGCGCACTTCACATCGATGCGGCGAAGAAGCAGCTCAGCGTCAACGGTAAGACCTACGGCCCAGAAGATTGGCTCAGCCTCGACGGCGGCGTCGGTGAAGTTTACGAAGGGCAGGTTGCAACCCAGGAAGCCTCCCTCGCCGGCGCGTTCGCCCAGATCATGAAGTGGGCCGACAAGTACCGCACCCTCAAGGTCCGCACCAACGCCGACACCCCGCACGATGCGGAAGTCGCCCGCAACTTCGGCGCTGAAGGCATCGGCCTGACGCGCACGGAGCACATGTTTTTTGACCCCCAGCGCATCCACAACATGCGCGAAATGATCCTCGCCAGCGACACCGAAGGTCGCCGCAAAGCCCTCGAAAAGCTCCTCCCCTACCAGCGAGAAGACTTCGTCGGCATCTTCAAGGCGATGAAGGGGCTCCCGGTCACCATCCGCCTGCTCGATCCCCCGCTCCACGAGTTCCTCCCCCACAACGAGAAGGACCAGGCGGAACTCGCCAAGTCGCTGGGCATGTCGCTCGACCAGGTGAAGCAGCGCGTGCAGCAGCTTCACGAAGCCAACCCCATGCTCGGTCACCGCGGCGATCGTCTTGCCGTCACCTATCCCGAGATCCTCGAGATGCAGGTCCGCGCGATCCTCGAAGCCGCCGTCGAAGTGAAGAAGCAAGGCGTCAAGGTTCTCCCCGAAATTATGATCCCGCTCGCCGGCACCAAGGCCGAACTCGACTACCTCAAGAAGGTCACCGTCGAAACTGCCAACGCCGTCTTCGCTGAAGCAAAGACCAAAGTCGAGTACCTCTACGGCACCATGATCGAAGTGCCCCGCGCCGCCGTGACCGCCGACGAGCTCGCGCAGACTGCCGAGTTCTTCAGCTTCGGCACCAACGACCTGACGCAGATGACCTTCGGCTACAGCCGCGATGACGCGGGCGTCTTCCTGCCCGAGTACATCAAGAAGGAAATCCTCGAGCGCGATCCGTTCCAGTCGCTCGACATCGGCGGCGTCGGGAAGCTCGTCCGCATGGGCGTCCAGCTCGGCCGTCAGACCCGCAATGACCTCAAGTGCGGCATCTGCGGTGAACACGGCGGTGACCCGAAGTCCGTCGAATTCTGCCACTCCGTTGGATTGAATTACGTCAGCTGCTCCCCCTACCGCGTCCCCATCGCCCGCCTCGCCGCCGCCCACGCCGCCATCAAGCAGGCTTCTGCTTCCAAGGCCAGCAAGAACGGCTCCACCAACGGAAAGGGCAAAAAGCGGTAAGATCTGCGAGGTCTATTGTGAATCGAAAAGAGGCGTGGTCGCCCAGCGGCCACGTCCTCTTTCAATTTAGGGAGCGGCCGAAAAACCGTCGGCACCATGCGGATCATTCTCAACGCCGACCACTTCGGCCGCGACCAGGACACCTTCGATGCCGCCCTCGAATGCTTCGCCGCCGGAGCCCTCAGCAGCGCCACCCTGCTCCCCGCCGCCCCCCTCCGCGATCAAGCCATCGCGTACGCCCAGAAACACCCGGAGTTCTCCTTCGGCATCCACCTCGACGCTGCTGCCGCCGATCTAAAGCCTGTTCATGAAATACTCAGCGCCGGCATCTCTCTCTCCCACGTCATCCTCGCCGGCGCTTCGACTAATCAAAGCCTCGACGAGCTCGCGAAATCTCTGCGTCAACTCCACATCAAGCGCGCCCGCTCCGCCCCCGACTATTACTTGAACGGCCGATTCCTCTTCGACCGCTTCTCCGATCGCCTCCACCGCAAGCGCCTCCAGCGCCGCTTCATCACCACCGACCACCTCGCCCTGCTCGACGATGTTGCTGAAGCCCGCGCCATGCAGGAGTGGATGCCGCCGGTGACCGACGAATCGCTTGAAGTCGGCTGCATCCCCGGCTTCACCAGCGAGGGCGAAAACGCGCACCGGCAGGCGATTCAATCCTTCGCCCGCCGCGCCATCGACGCGGGCCATCACCTCATCACCTGGAATCAACTGTGACTGATCAGCGCGATGAATACTTCCGCAGCATATTCAGCGCCGCCCGAAAATCCTTCGGCAACTCCGCCTCGACCGTCACGCTCTCCTCATTCATTCGTACAAACGTCAGCCGATGCGCATGCAGCGTGAGCCGATCGATCAGCGGCCGCTCTTCCCGCTCGTTTGGCCGATAGCCGCGCTTAAAGCTGCTGAGCAGAATCGGCTTCCCGTCCGGGTTGTAAAGCGGATCGATCGCCAGCGGCAGCCCCGCATGCTTCAGGTGGACGCGAATCTGATGCGTCTTGCCGGTCTTTGGAAAACATCGCAACAGCGAGTAGTGGCGAAACGTTTCCCCCAGCTTCCACTCCGTCCGCGCGGGCCTGCCGCCGTGCTTCAACACGGTCATATGTTTTGGCGACTTCGGATGCGGCCCCAGCGGCGCATCCACCGTTCCCGACGAATCGATCGGCCGCCCCACCACCAGCGCCATGTACTCCTTCTGCAACAGGTTGTTCCGAAACTGATGTGAAAGATGCTGCTGCGCCGCGCGATGCTTCGCGAACACCAGCACGCCGGAAGTGTCTTTATCCAATCGATGAACAACCCGCACCCGCGGATCGTCCGCCCCCGAAACCGGTAGCTTCAGTTGCTCGCCCAACTGCTCGAGCACACTGTTTACTTCCGCCCGCCCGGGTATGGTCGCGAGCCCCGCCGGCTTCTGGACGGCAATGTAGTCGTCGTCGGACCAGAGCAGTTCCAGTTCATCGGAGACAGGACGAGGCATGATGCAGTCCGCCCGCCAGCTTACTTCTCCAAGAGGCTCTGGGCCGAGTGGCCGTACTCTTTCAGCGCCGCCTCCACCTTGGGCTGATTCGAGTTGATCTCCATGCTCCGCTTCCAGAAGGTGACGGCATCGGCGCGCTTGGAATCATCCAGCTCCAATCCCTTGCGATACTCCGCCAGCCGCGTGAAACCGAGCTCCGTCAGCGCCGGGTAGTACCTGCCGTCGAGCTTCAGCGCCTGCTGATATTGCGCCACGGCTTCGTCGTAACGGCCGGACTTGGCCAGCGCATCGCCGTAGCGCTTGCGCAGCGCCGCGGTGTTGCTGATGCTGACGGCTCGCTTCATCAGCTCCGACGCTTCGGGCGCCTTGTTCTGCGCCATGAGATTGGTTGCAAGGTTCACCAGCGTCGCGGGATTATCAGGGTCCAGGTCAATGCCCTTACGGTACGCTTCCTCGGCCCGGGGATAATCTCCCATAGCATCCAGCGTCACGCCCAGGTTTGACCACGCAGCCGCATTGCGCGGCTCAAGCTGCGTCGCCTTTCGAGCGTACTCCAGCGCCTGGTCGGTATTCCCCAGGTAAAGCTGCACGAGCCCGAGGTTCATGTTGCTCTTGGCATCGGCGGGCTTGAGCTTCAGCGCCTTCTGATAGCTTCCCGCCGCGTCCTTCAGGCGCTCGGCGAATTGATAGCCCACGCCCAGCTTGTACCAGTTGGATGCGTAATACGGATCGAGCTTGGTCACCTGCTCATACTGCGTGACCGCATCGTTCATGTTGCCTTCAGAGCGATACATATCGCCAAGCATGACGCGCGGCATGATGAGGTTGGGATTGACCCGCGTGGCTTCAATGAGCTGCGCCATCGCCCGTTCTTTATCGCCGGCCTGGTACTGCTGCATCGCCTGCACGTAGCGATCGACGCCCTTGGGCGCGGACGCATCGGCGCCCCCTCGGCCCCCGGACGATTTGCAGCCGATCAATCCAACAGCGCCGATACCTGCGAGGATCAGCGCCAGTTGCAAACGATGTTTCATGCCAAAGCCTGATAGGGGTTCGCGCGACAACTGCATGTGAATCGGCAGGATACCGCCGCGGGTGCAGGGGTCAACATAGGGTCAAATTGGTCACAGAATTCGCGTAATCGGACGCACAAGATGCCGGTTTGACCGCTACCGGCGGTATATCCTGTTATCGGCACCTTCCGCCCCGCGCATAACCCGCCCTCCGCTGCGGGGGCATCCACTTTGCAATTGACCTGCGGCGTGTGAAAGTTCTACGATCCCTCAGCAGGGGAAGTCGCAGCCTTCCGTTAACGGGCGAACCCTTGGCTCCAGTGGATGCGCAAGAACAAGGAGTGTGCGCGTGCGAATCCTGATCGCGATCCCGATCTATAACGAACGAAAATACGTCGAGAAGGTGCTCGACAAGGTCCTGCGAATTCACCCTGAGGTGCTGGTGATCGACGACGGCTCCACCGACGGCACCGTGCAGTACCTGGAGACCCGCCGCGATGTGAAGTTGATCAAGCACCCGGAGAATCGCGGCTACGGGCAGTCGCTGATCGACGCGTTCACCTGGGCCGACAAGCACGGCTACGACTGGGTCATCACCATGGACTGCGACGAGCAGCATGAGCCGGAGCGCATCCCCGACTTTATCAGCGCGATCGAGACGGATCAGTGGGATCTTATCAGCGGCTCGCGCTACCTGAGGCCACTGGATACGGATGATCTTCCGCCCGGGGACCGGCGCACGATCAACTCCACCATCACGTCAACACTGAATAGTCTTTATGGGTTCAACTTGACGGAC
This sequence comes from Tepidisphaeraceae bacterium, assembly GCA_036387255.1. GTDB lineage: Bacteria > Planctomycetota > Phycisphaerae > Tepidisphaerales > Tepidisphaeraceae > DASVUC01. The sequence continues at coordinate 6,730 of DASVUC010000030.1, forward strand.
TCGTTCTGCGGATTTAAAGCGCACCGCGTGAGCGCGATGCGGCGTCTGCAGCTTGATGTGCCGGGTTATGCGTTTCCGATGCAGCTTTGGCCACAGGTCGATCATTTCGGTCTGCGGTTGAAGGAGATCCCGGTGCGGCTGATTTACAACGATCCGACGCGCCACTTTGGCGGATTGCTGGACGACGCGGGGGAGCGGCTGCGGCATTACCTTGAAGTGCTCGCCAGCGAAAGGCAGCGGCTGGAGTCCGACACGGTCGAGCAGACGATGTGTCCGTGCGGGTGCGCGTAGCGCTGACTGCTCGCCCTTTCCCCCCTACACTTGCACCTGATGGCATACGCCGACTGGAAAGCCCCGGGTGAAGACAGTGAGTTTCTGATCTGGCCCGAGCCGCAGGATCTCATCGATCAGACGCGCCAGAACCATCAACACCTCTCGCAAAATGAAACGCTGGTCGGGGGCTTGCCGCTTCGTGAACTCCGAACACGTCAGCGTCAGTGGTTGGGGCACACGGACGAACAACCCCTGATCGCCTCCGGTCATCAGACGGAGCTTTATCATGCGGGCGTGTGGGTGAAGGATGTCCTGGCTGAGGCGGTTGCAGGGAAGATCGACGGGGCGGCGTACCACTTCGCCGTCGACACGGATCAGCCAAAACACCTGCAGCTCAAGTGGATGACGGTGGAAGGGTCGGCGGCCGACGCGCCACATGAAGTGCAGGCGTTTCCGGTGACCGATGATCCGGAACTATCAACGGCATCGTGGGCGGCACTGCTGAACGCGCCGACGCCCGCGCACGTCGCCACGGTGTCGGAGGCGCTGGAGAAAAGCCGGTTCACCTTCCAGCCGCTGCTCGCGGACTTTCTGCTGTCGATGCGCCGGCTGGCAATCGAGGCGCCGGATCTGGCTAATGCGCTGACCAACGCGACGCACGAGCTGAACTGGTCGATGGGAATGCGCCATCACGCGCTGCTGTGTAGTCCGATGTTCAGCTCGGAGCCTTACCTCGCGTTTGTCCACCACATCCTTTCCCGCTGTCTTTCCTTCGCAGCGCACTACAACGACGCCCTGGGGGAGTATCGCGTCGAGCAGAAGATCAAGAACGCCAGCCGCCCGATGCCCGACCTGCACGTCACGCCGACGTCAATCGAAGTCCCGTTCTGGCTTGATGACCTCACCGACGGGCGGCGAGAGCGCGCGCAAGTTTGGCGGGATGGAGAGCGCCTGTACTTTGTCGCGCCTGGCGGAGAGGAATTACCGCTGCGTGCGGACGCCGAAGGCTGGGACGCGGCCAAACAACTGGGGGATTTTCTAAAGCGCAACCGGTTGCGACTCTCTCCCCGCGCACTCACACTGACATTGTTCCTCCGGCTGCTCGTTGTCGACAACTTCATCCACGGAATCGGCGGCGGGCGGTATGACCAGGTGACGGACCGGCTGATCCGATCGCACTTCGGCATCAAGCCGCCGAAGTTCGCGGTGACGACGGCGACGCTGTACTTTCCCGATGCGCTTGGCCGGACGCGCAGTTGCCTGCCGTGCGTGGCCAGGGAGGGGCATCATCTCAAGCATTCCATCCTTGGCCCGCGCAAACGCGAGCTGGTTACCGCAATCGCTGAAGCACCGAGACATTCCCTCTCGCGCCGCCAGCTCTTCACGCAACTCCACCAGGAGCTCGCGGAGGCCGCGGTGAACAATCCGGAACTGTCTCGCTGGGAAGAGCACCTTCGCCAGAGTCAGCAGCGCAGCGTGGAGGAGCAGACGCTGTTCGATCGCGAGTTGTTTTTCGGCGTGCAGCCGAGAGAAAGACTGATCGGGTTGATCGAACAGTACGCGAGCCGATTTGCGCGAGGTTGAAGTGAGGCGGGGCCGGGAGTTTCTCACGTGGCACCGGGAACTTGCGCCCGCGAGGTGCTTGAGGAGCAGCGCAGGTCAATGGACGCAGATCCTTCGGAGACCGCAGTGTCTCAGGATGACAGCTTCTTCAGGTCAGAAGAAGCGCAATGCTGGAATGGCGCAGGGTCCGCATTGGCGGCTCCGTCAACCGCCAACGCGGACCCTTGATTCATCCCTGAATACCCGGAACAGTTTAACTGCTGCTCTTGCTCGAGCTGCGGCTGCGGCCACCCGACGAGCTGCGGCCACCGGACGAGCTGCGGCTTGATGAGCTTCGACCAGACGAGCTGCGCGAGGACGAGCCGCCGCTGCTCTTCTTCGCCCCGCTGCTTCGGCTCGACGACCCACCCGAGCTGCGACCTCCGCCTGATGACTTCCCACCCTTGCTGGCGATCGCCTTCTGCTTCGACTTCGGCATCGCCGCGAATCCACGTTTAGCCATGACCATCTCCTAGGAGCCAAGTACCCCCATCGCGACAAGTCGGCACACGCCGTTTCGCGTTCCGCTCGCGCTGCAAGGTCAATGCCGAAAGCAGTAGTCGCGGGCATTTGTCTGAAACTTCTTATGCAACATGCGGTTTTCACGCATGCTCAAGCAGAGCTCTCACCCGGTGAAGCGCGATCACAGTTGCACAAGACCGATGCGGCGACCGCCGAACAAAATATGCTGCACGTTCCCAGCAGCAGGATTAGCTGGTTGTGGCGGGGAGCTCCACCGCCTGCTCGCCGAACAGTTTCTTACTCTCCTGCACATACTCCATCATCCGCCCCGGGCTCAGACTGCGCCACTGTAGGAACTGTTTGCGCAGCTCCGTCAGGAACGGTTTGTTCATCCGATACCACGACGCGTCGTCGCCACTGAGGCGCTGGAGGACAACTTGGACTTCATAGATGCCGTGAAATTCACCAGGGTGGATGAGGAGCGTGAGGTGCTGGCGGACGCCGAGGTCGAACGGCGTGAGCCAGACAACGGTTTTGAGACCGCGGCTCATCCCCTGTTCATCGGCAAACGCAAAGGTCTCCACGCGATCGGCGGAGAATTTTCCGATGGAGCCTTCACGGTGCGCGTCGAAGAAATCCGCCAGGTACGCCAGCGCGCCATCCGCGGCCGTCCTGTTGATCGTGAACGGCAGAACCGCCAGGATCTCATCGCCCTTCGGCGGCGGCACCTTCCAGGACCGCTCAATGCTCGGCGCTGCGAGCTGACTCGCCAATCGCGCCGGCACCAATGCGCTGAGCAGCACGATCAGCAGGATCAGGCCCATGGTGGTGATCGCGCTGCTGCCGGAGTAGTTGAGGGTGACGTTTCCGAGCCAACCGAGCTTGAGCAGCAACGTGCCGGCGCCCTGGCCGATGATGTAACCGAAGACGGTGCCGATCAGGCCATACGTCAGCGCCTCGGCAACGAACAGCGCCCCCACGTGCATCGGCGCCAGGCCGAGCGAGGTGTAGATGTGAATCTCGCGCTTGCGCTCGGCAATGGATCCCATCATGGTGTTGAAGATGATGAGCCCCGCGATCGCCAGCGGGATCGCCACCTGCCCCGCGCCGCTGACGCTGGAGAGGTTGCTTGCTGAGACCATCCGCACGCCGTCGCTGAAGCCCGCGAACATGGCGATCGTGAATCGCCGCGACAGCTCATCTGTGTACTGTTTGACCGCGGCATCCGTCTTCTGATCGGGCGTGCCGTCCGCCAGCTTCACCGCGACTGACCGCAGGCTTCCCTGCGGCAGAAGCTGAACAATCTTCGCCGGCACGATTGCAAATTGAGAGCTCGGCAGGTGGTCGTAAACATTGCCGTTCTCGGATCCCGCCGCGGATGCGTCGAGATCAAACGATTCCATGTTCGCATCCGTCATCGACCGCCCCCCCGCATCCAGCTCGCCGGGCTGATATTTCAGCGGCGCGATGGAATTGCCGGAGAGAACTTGGACTTCGCGGTCAAAGCGATCACCGTCGAAGATCGAAGCCACTTCCAGCTTGATGCCCCCGATGCGGATGTTGTCGTGCAGTGTTACGCCCAGCCGCTGCGCGGTATCGCGGGACAGGAAGACGATCCGCTCCTCGCCCTTCTCCAGCCGCTGGAACTCAGCTTCCCCGAGAACCTCCGCAATCCCGGGCGTAAGCTCGCGTTCCCCCGGCGTCAGGCCCAGCAGCGCCTGCATCGCGAGCACCCGCGGCTTCGTCATCCCGGCCCCTGCGACGAGGTGCACCATGTCCTTTGGATCAAACGACGAAGCCCACCACCGCTCGACCACCCGCCGACCATCCACCAGCGCACGCACCTGATCGGCAATGTTGTTTGGCATCGGCCGCCACCCGCGCTGGCGCAACATCAAACCCGCATGCGAGCTGACCACCCCTGTCGGGAGCGTCGTCGTATCCAGGTATCGCGTCGCGCTCGTGAAGCAGAGCACCGCGAAGGTGATGAGGACGATCGTCACGCTGGTCAGCACGGTACGGAACTTCCGCCGCCGCATGTTGGCGATGCCCAGCAGCACCGCACTGGCCATCACGCTGGCCCGCGCGAAGCTGGATTGCTCCTTCCCAGCGATGCCGGGCCCCTTGCCGCTCTGGATGCGCTTCAGCTCTGTGTCGAACTTTCCATAGACGACGAACATCACCGCCGACGACATGAAGATGATCGCGAACGCCAGCACGATGATCAGCGGGCTGGAGGAAATCTTGAACGCAGGGTGAAAGCTCCACAGCGCCACCGTCATCAGCGCAAAGATCCCGAAGGCGCCGAGGATCTGCCGGTAGATGTTCGCCGTCCCGATGATCAATCGCTCCATGCAGAACGCGAACGGCACACACAGCAGCAACAGAAAGATCGCTCCGCGCACGACGTCGTTGGCCATATCCTGCGCAGCGGAATAGACGCGGGCTGAATTCGCCCACGCGCCGTTCGCGTGCCTCACCAAAGCAGCCCCGTCATCCTTCGCCAGCGCTTCCGCCGCCCGATCAAGCTGGTCGCGCGATTTCGCCTGAAGCTCGTCGATCAACGAGCTGTGAACCCCCGCCCTCCGATACTCCAGCAGCCGCTCCTGATCCAGGTTCCAAAAATCCCTGCTGGTCGCCAGCGACAAAGGACCTATTGCCTTTAAGTCACTTGCTGAATAACCCGTGCCCGCCACCTCCCCCACCGGCCGCGCTGGATCAACGTCCTCCTTGTTGATCAGGATCAGCCGGTTTCCGACGCGCCCATACCGGAACAGGAAAAAGCTCCTCGCCCCGGGTTCCATAAATCCGGCGAACAGCCGCTCGTGCAGGATCGCATTGAACCGCTGCGGCTCGGCGTTTCGCCTTGCGTCCAGCATCACCAGCTCGTTGAGCGACTGAAGAAACCGCGGATCGGAAACCCCTGCCAGAGTCACCTCCTCGCAGGGGAATACCACGCATCGCCCCGGCTCCAGATCGACTTTCAGGTCCACGTAAAACTTGATATCCGCCGCCTGTCGCCCGAGGTCGGTGCAGCCGGTGATCTTGCCGCTGTCGCGCTGCACCTCAAACGCTTCCACCGCCAGCGCCCACGCCAGGTTAGGATCGCCCAGCCGCGGAATCCCTTCAATGCGATAATTCCCCTCCGCATCACATGCCAGCACCTCGTTCCGCCGCACCCCAATCGACCAGGGCAGCGGCTTCACCTTCGGGACCTTCGCCGTCATGTCCGGCGTGTACCAGTACGTCACCAGGAACCCTTCGCGCGGCAGATCGGGAACGGGACGCCCCGCCGCTGTCGTCACGACTTGCCCCACCAGGCTCGTTCGCTGCCATTTAAGATCCGGCTGCCCCGAAAACTGCGGATCATTTGCCGCATGAACGAGCAGCGTCCGAACCGCGTCGAGTTGGTCGAGGATTGGCTCCGTTTTCAGATTCGTCAGCGTGTCGGTCGGCGTGTCTCGCCGAAGACGCAGGTCGTCTAACGTGACAATTGAAAAACCAGGAACGCCCCATGCCTGGCACATCTCCGACGCAATCGCAGCGGGCGCGCACAGCCATGATGCGGGGGAGCCCAGGCCGCCGAGCGGTTCAATATCCAAGCGATTCTGAATCTCGCCCCACCACCGCGCGGGCTCTTCGCCACTCTGAAACCCGCGCTGCTGCCGGTTGAACCAATCCCGATAATCTTGAATCTGGCTGATGTTCGTCAGCCCCAGATACCGCCCCCAGAACATCGGCCCCCACCGGACACCTCCATCGCTCAGATCCAGCCCGATGAGCAGCTCGATCAATCGATTCTGGTTCGATCGATCCGACGCCTCCCGCGTGATGCCCAGCCGATTGGACAACCAGCCGTACAACTCAATCCGCTGGCCAAGTTCCTTCTCGCGGTGTGCACACTGCGCGATGAGCCCCTCCCGCTGGCCGCTCCCCTCCAGTTGCTCGATTGCTCGGTTCACAAACTGCTTCGCGAGCGCGCCGAGTTCCTTCAGCGCCCCAGGCCGTTGCAGAAAGCAGTAACGCAACTGATTCAGCAGCACCTGCCGATCCGCCAACTCCTTCTCTCTCGTTCCGGCGACGCCTGCGGCATCTTCGTCCCTGCGGATCCGGAACAACTCCTCCTGCTCCACCCCCAGCTCCCGCTCGATCAGCGTCACCACCCGATCGATCACCTTGCGATCGCGCGAGGGATCGATCCGCCAAGGCTCCCCCGCCACTTCCTTCAGCCTTGCAAGGTCGGATTGAATTTGTCCCTGCCGCACGCTCAGTTCCTTGAGCTCCCCTTGCCAGTTGGTGGGAAGGTCCGACAGCGCGGCGAACATGTTTCGCGTCCCCAGCATCGCGATGGAATCCGCGCCGCTGAAGAAGACGACGACCGGCCGTTCGGTCGGCGCTTGCGAAAGCTCCCGCACCAGCGCCATCCCCGCCGCCGTCTGCGCCGCCTGGCTTGCCCCATACGCAAGGTCAGGAACCAGGCCGCTGGCGTCCAGCGGAACAGAGACCATGAGCGCTCCGCGACTTTTCTTGTCTTGTGCCGCGCTCGGTGTTAAGCTTGTTTTCCGAATCAGGGCAAAGAGGTTTACCGCGGTTTTCCGCTCCCAACTGACAGCAGCTTTGACCGTCACCGACCCCGTGATCTTTCCCGATCGCAGCGCGTCGGCCAGTTGTCCGGGTGCAACGAAGAATCGCGGCAGATTGACCGGGACCATCAAGTCGTGCGATCTCAAATCCGAGTTGTTGGTGTCCGCACGTCCAAGGACCAGAATCGCTGAAGCGCCAAATTGAGCCGCGTTGTCCCAGTAGTTGCCGGCCGATGCTTCGACCACCGCGATCTGTCCCTTGAGATGTGCCGGATGCAGCTCTTCGTAGCGCGCATTGCCGACATAGATGGGCCTGCCCGTGATTCCCTCAGCCGGTGTAGCGTTGGGCCGAATCTGTGCCGGCCAAAACGGGTACACCCGCTGCGGTTGGGAGGCCAGTTCTGACGCGACGTTCGCGCCGAGTTGGCGGGTGAGATCAGGGCTATTGGGAAGGGTAAGCGTTCCCGAGCGGGTCACCGGGACCATGACCGGGAATTCCTGCCGGCGCAATTCGACATTCGGGAGGTTCGCAAGCTGATTCTGGACGTAGTCGACCGCGCGGGAGTAACCTATACTTCCAATGCTTCGGGGTTCTCCCGCGATGGTGTTCAGATCCGCTTGAAACTGTGCCCGATCGACTTGGCCGTGAGCGGTCCTTCCCTGCTTGGAGAGCAGGATGATGAGGATAAGGAGTATCCGACCAGCGGGGTTTCTGAACCGGGCGATCAACACGAATCACGCTCCGCGCGATGGGCTGCATCGGTACGATGCGCCGCACCCGTGGGACCAACTTCACAAAGTAGCCGCTCCGCTACGCGGGGCGCGTCCTGGAGCCAGCGACGTCACCTCGGGATTTTCGCATTAAGTAAACCTTTTTTCGACTGGCAAAGCTTTTGCGTATAGACCGGCGTCCACTTTCGTGGCCCGGACAAATCAAGCGTTAAGGAACAACACGACGATATGAAATCCATGACCCCAAACGTCCGCCCCGCGGTGACGCTGGCGACCCCCTCCATCGATCGCCGCCGCGATATGCGGAAACCCGTGCAGTCCCGAGCCACCATCACCGTAGTGGATGGCCTCAACGCCAACATGAGCTACGAGATCCTCACCCGCGATCTCTCGTTCTCAGGATTGTCTTTCCTCCTGAAAGACTCGCTGCATGTTGGCCAGGAATGCATCATTAAGATCGAAGGCCCCGGCCCGCGCTCAAGCTACCGCTGCGAGGTGGTCCGATCCCGCCCCGTCAGCAACGGCCGGCACGAAATGGCCGTGCAGTTCCGGCAGAAGCTGTAGAACTCTGCCTAAACGTCCTTTTGTAGCACCGGTAGTGTGCCTGTGTCTCACGTCCGCACGCCGAGCGGCGCATGCTTTGTCTTGAGCACGACGATATCCGCCACCTGCGTTGATCATTCGCTCAACTGGTGATCCTGACCGGTCCTTCGCGAAGGATCTACGCGCTTGGCCAAGACACTGTAGATCATTCAGGAGTTGCTCCAGCCCTTGATGTTATTGTGGTGGTATGCGCCACGCGCGAGCCTCCCGCACGACGATCTTTTCAACCATCCTCACGCTCGCGCTCCTGATTTTCGCCATCATCCCCATCCCCGGTTGCACCATTCTTTCCCATTTCTCCCCTCGGAACATGTCGATTCACATCGGGTACTGTTACATCCTCACATCCTGGTCCCCCGTCATTCCCTCCCGGCCGATGGTGGGGGTTCAAAAGAACCACTACGGCATCCGCTACTACCGTTACTCCAACGGCTCGGCCGATCTCAGCCTGCCCATCTACCTGTTCGCGATCCCGTCGCTAATCCTCACCCTGATCCTGCTGAGCGCGCATGACCGCCTCCGCCGGCAAAATTCCGGCACCCTCTGCCCCCACTGCGGCTACAATCTGCACGCCACGCCCGACCGCTGCCCCGAATGCGGCACCGCACCGTTGGATGTCGCACCGCCACGCCATCGCAGCATGCCGCTGGCTTTGGCACTTCTCGTTCCGGCCACCGTTTGCCTCCTCTGGATTCGCAGCCATCAGACCGTCAACACGGTCGCCTTTGGCAAAGATGAGGCTTTCGCGGTGCGCATGAGCGATAGCCGCGTCCTGTTCATGTGGTTTCAGTGGAATGCCCAGCCACCCATACGCACGGAGATGAACTGGGATGGGCAGGTAAGGATCGGCACAAGACTTCCCCCATACGTCGATGCACGCGTCGTTGAGCTTCCAAAGCCGAACTTGTTCAACGGCTTCGGATTCGCGGTTACTCAGATAAGAAGAACAATCCATATTTTTGAAGACTGCTCGTACCAAATCGACGTTATCGCCATCCCGTTCTGGCTCCCGACCCTGCTGACCCTATTCCCCTTGACCGTGTACCTCCTCCACCGCCGCCGGCCCGAGACCAGCTAGTCAGCTTCAGCAACCGCTTTGCTGCACGCCGCAACTCCATCACCTCTTGCCTCTTGCCTTCCCAAGCCTTTTTTCTAGCCACCCCGCCTCATTCAACTTACATTCCCCCCATGCACATCAGCGCCCTCTCTCCCTTCGGGCCGATTTTCGCGAAGGAGCTTCGCACCGCCGCACGGCGCAAGCGCAACTACATCCTCCGCGTCGGGTATCTTGGCGCGCTGCTGCTGTTCCTCCTCTTCGCCTACGGCATCGCCAAGGACTGGGGCCCCGGTGGCATCGCCGCTCGGGCACGCGAGCAGGAAGCGCTCGGCTGGGCATTTTTCATCTGCTTTTCCATGTTCTCTGTGATCGCGATGGCGATCATCGGCCCGGTTCTCACGAGCACCGCCATCAACGGCGAACATCTGCACAAGACCTTTCACGTCCTGCTGATGACGCCGATCAATGCCTGGCAGATCGCTGCGGGAAAGCTTTTCTCGCGCCTGCTCTCCGCACTCGTGCTCCTGGGCCTCTCGCTACCGGTCCTGGCGCTCGTGCGACTACTGGGAGGGGTGGAAATTCGCGACCTCTTCGGCGTGATCCTGCTCGCCGCTTCCACCGCCCTGGCATCGGCGGCGCTGGGACTGCTCCTCTCTTCGCTGATCAAGCGAACCTATGCCGTCATTCTCCTCTCCTATGCATCGCTGGCTTTCCTCTACCTCGGCATCCCCCTGCTCACGCAGCTTTGGATGCAAGCGTACGGACAGCCCGGCAACCGCCCGATCCAGGCTGATTGGATGCAGTGGATGGCCGCCACCAATCCCGTCTTCTGCGTCATGATGAAGGTGGTGGAGCCGGTCCGCATGCTTCAGATCAGTTGGTACCCGTGCATCCTGACCCACCTGGGCCTGACCGCCTTCTTCCTGCTCATCACGGGTTTGCTGTTGCGGCGCATGGCCCGCCGCGAAGGCGATGGTGCGGGCGCCGCATCCACCGAACCGCCCGCCGCTTCCGAGACAACCGACCCGGCGCCGTCCGATGCGTCTCAACCGGGCAACGTCTCCAAGCCCGCCCGCAAAACCGCCCGCTCCCGCTCGCGCACGATCGGGGACAACCCCATCCTCTGGCGCGAAATCCGTCGCCCGCTGATCCCCAAGCTCTGGCAGCGCATCGTGGGCGTCATCTGCGTGGTGGGCTTGCTGGTCACGTGCTACGTGATGCTGAACAAGTCCAAGGACCTGCATCGTCCCGGGACGCACGCAGCCTTCGCCGTTGTCATGGATACGGCGCTGCTGCTGATAACCTGCGTGCTCGCCGGCACCGCAATCGCCCAGGAAAAAGAAGGCGACACCTGGACTCTTCTGCTCTCCTCCCCCGTCAGCGCCCGCTCCATCGTCTGGGGCAAGACCATGGGCATCGGCGTGCGCGTGTTCTGGTGGTACCTTGTGATGGCCATCCACTTCATCATTTTTGCGTGGGTCGGCTACATCTCATGGACAGCGATCATTATCACGCTGCTCGTGATGCTCGCCTTCAACTCCATCTGGATTGCGACAGGTCTTTACCTATCGCTGCGCCTGGGCAAAGTCACTGCCGCCGTGATGCTCAACCTGCTCCTGCCCGTCCTGCTGTACGGCGGATTCTCCCTGCTGCTGGTCACGCTGGAGAACGTGTTCGACTGGCACCGTTTGTCGGACCAAACAACCTGGTACGTCCCCTACTTCTACATGGTGGAGGCCTTAGATCGGATGCGCCCCGGGACCGCCAACTGGCATCTGCGCCTGCCCGGCAACAGCGGCTCGACGGGCGCCAGCGACTGGATCACGCTCGTCGTCAGCCTCTGCGCCGCGCATATCCTCCTGGCCCTGGTCCTGCTCATCTGGACGACCGTCCGCTTCAATCGAATCGTCGGCCGAGCCCCCCAGATGGGCGAGGCGGAGCTGCTTAAATCCTGATCCGGCCACAGCTTCCACTGCATCACGCCTTTTTCAATCGCTGGCGATCCAAATTCTGCTCCGCCTGCGCGAACCTCTGCCGCTCCTCGAGCATATGCACTATCAGAGGCGGTTTGATCCACACATCGGTTTGGGCCTGACAAGCCGCGGCTATAACTTCTACAGCAGGATTTCATCATGTCGGACAAGTCTCATCCCAGCTTTGACGTGAGCGCCGTCGCTCCCGCTCTGGAGAGCTTGCACGAGCACGTCGCGCGGACCCGGGGGCGAATCGAGATTACCCGGCCCGGCAGCGACGACCGCTGCGTGCTGCTCAGCAAAGAAGAACTCGACGCCCTCGAAGGAGCCATCCAGATCCTCAGCGACAGCGAAAGTTTCAGAGACGCCGCGGAGCAGATCGCGACCGTCGTGGAAACAATGCAAGCGGTCTGATTCACCGCGTTCACTTTTCTTTCTTCTCCACGTTCGCCAGGATCTGATCGATTCGCTGTTGCGCTTCCGGCGGCTGATTGGCGCGCAGTTGCTTCAGCGTCCCGACCACCACCGGGCCGATGTC